>NZ_JACAPN010000025.1:0-229 GCF_013385665.1 Pseudomonas sp. D4002 | reverse complement strand
TCAAAAGCAGATCAAGATCAAAAGCACGCAGCCTCGCTGGCGCTCGACAGCTGCTACGGGGTGGCGCTGCTTTTCTGTGGGAGCTGGCTTGCCGGCGATGCAGACACCTCGGTGGATCAGGTACGCCCAGTCGATGCTATCGCAGGCAAGCCAGCTCCCACATTTGACCGTGCCCGATTCTGATCTTGCTGTTGCTGTTGCTTCACCACACTCAAGCCGGCCGGTAGGC
>NZ_JACAPN010000024.1:321192-398710 GCF_013385665.1 Pseudomonas sp. D4002 | reverse complement strand
CTCAACCATAGAATCTCCCACAGTTGATCGCATTCCACATTTTGATTCGGTTCATCCTCAAAGCCCCACTCCAGACACCTGGCCGTCCGGCCAGTTGTCGCTCGCGAAAAACCTCGTTATAAAGGTTGGTGGCACCTAGCCACGTCCGCGCGGTAAAAAAACTCAAACAACACCCCGCCGTCCTCAACCCACTTGCACGCAAGTGATGCACGACCTTGCCCGGGATAGGGCAAGCTGGAGCGTTGACATGAACCATGGAAGTTTTGTCATTGAAAAGCTGTTCAAGCACTACAACGTTCACGTAGAGCAGCTTGGTAACAACCCAGAGAAGAAAACCCTGCTGTTGGTCAACGGCGCGCTGTCCACCACCCGCTCGTTTGCACGCACCAGCAAGTGCCTGTCCGAGCACTTCAATGTGCTGATGTTCGACCTGCCGTTCTCCGGCTATTCACGCCCGCACAACACCGACCTCGACCTTGTGACCAAGGACGATGAAGTGCAGATCCTGCGGGCATTGGTGGAACGCTTTCAGGTCAACCACTTGGTGTCCGCCTCTTGGGGCGGGATTTCCACGCTGCTGACCCTCGCGCATAACCCGCCGTCGATTGAAAGCTCGGTGGTGATGGCACTGGCGCCCAACCTCAACCAGGCCATGCTCGAATACGTAGAGCGGGTGCGCGTGCTGATCGAGGCCGATGACAAATCCGCCGTCGGCCATCTGCTGAATGAAACCGTGGGCAAATACCTGTCGCCCCGGCTCAAGCGCAACAACCACCGGCACCTGTCGACCATGGCCACCACCGAGTATCGCCAGGCACGCTTCCATATCCATCAGGTGCTGGCGCTGGGTGACGGCAACTACCTGCCGCAACTGACCCGGATCGAAACCCCGGTGCACTTCCTCAACGGCGTGCTGGACGAGTACACCCCGGCAGACGAAGCCCAACTGTTCAAGAAATACGTAGGCCGCAGCAGCTTCGCCACCGCCGAGCACACCGGCCATTTGCTCGACCTGGAATCCCGCGAAGCGGCCTTGGCCGTGCACCGGGCGCTGATTGATTTCCTGGTGGGCAAACACGTGGCGTTGTCAGATATAGACGAAGCGCCAGTGGGAAAAGGAGCTGCCGATGGCGCATAATCGCCGACACATAGGCTGCTAACAAAAAGGTAACTCATGCCGAATCGCGCCCCTCTCGATGCCAAGACCGCCCGCTGGCTACCCTGGGTGGTAGCGATTGCCTTCTTCATGCAATCGTTGGATGGGACGATTCTCAACACTGCGTTGCCGGCCATGGCCCGAGATCTGGCGGAGAACCCGCTGCGCATGCAAGGCGTGGTGATCGCCTACATGCTGACCGTGGCGTTGCTGATCCCGGCCTCCGGTTGGGTCGCCGACCGCTTCGGCACCAAGAAGATTTTCTTCGGCGCGATCATGCTGTTCAGCATTGGCTCGTTGCTCTGCGCGCTCTCCAGTACGCTGACCATGCTGGTGGGCGCCCGGGTGATCCAGGGCCTGGGCGGTGCCTTGATGTTGCCGGTGGGCAGGCTGGTGGTGCTGCGCGCCTACCCGCGCTCGGAGCTGGTGCGGATCATGGGTTTCATCACCATTCCCGGGCTGCTCGGCCCACTGCTCGGCCCGACCATGGGCGGCTGGATGGTGCAATACCTGACCTGGCACTGGATCTTCCTGATCAACCTGCCGGTGGGCATCATCGGCTGCTACGCCGTCTGGAAATTCATCCCCGACCTGCGCGGCAGCGAACGTACGCGGTTCGACGGCGTGGGTTTCCTGCTGTTCGGCGCGGCGATGGTGCTGATCACTATCGCCATGGAAGGCCTCGGCGAATTGCACCTGCCGCACCTGCGGGTGATGTTGCTGCTGTTCGGCGGCCTCGCGTGCCTGGCGGCGTATTGGCTGCGCGCCGGGCATATCGACAACCCGCTGTTCTCGCCGGTGCTGTTCAAGACCCGGACCTTTGCGGTGGGCATCCTCGGCAACCTGTTCGCTCGCCTGGGCAGCGGCGCGTTGCCGTTCCTGGTGCCGCTGTTGCTGCAGGTGGCGCTCGGTTACTCACCGTCCGAAGCCGGGATGAGCATGCTGCCCCTGGCGGCGGCGGCGATGTTTGCCAAGTCCATCGCCCGGCCGCTGATCGAGCGCCTGGGCTACCGCGTGGTGCTGACCGGCAACACCCTGGCGCTGGGCATCATGCTGGCGAGCATGGGCCTGGTCAGCGAACACACGCCCTACCCGCTGCTGCTGAGCATGCTGGCGATCCTCGGGGCCATCAACTCGCTGCAATTCACCGCGATGAACACCGTAACCCTGATCGACCTCGACGACGCCCAGGCCAGCAGCGGCAACAGTTTGCTGTCGGTGGTGGCGCAGTTGTCCCTGAGCCTTGGGGTGGCCTGCGCCGGTGCGCTGCTGGGTGGTTTTACCGCCGAAGTGGGCAACGACGGGGTCGACACGGTGCTTGGGGCGTTCCAGTTGACCTTCGTCACCGTGGGCATCATGGCGATGCTGGCGGCGGCGATCTTCCTGCAATTGTCGCCAAAAGACGGCAAACGCGTGGTCAGCCGTGAGCACGACATTGAGCATTAACAGGCTTCTCGTCTAGAACTTGCAGGGAAAATCCCACGAGGCTGGTACACTGCGCGACATTTTGTTTTGCAGAGCCAGTCCCGTGACTACCATCGCCACCGCTTTTAATACTTTGCCCCTGTCCGCCGCCATGCTGGCTAACCTCGACTCGCTGGGTTATGTCGAGATGACGCAGATCCAGGCGCAAAGCTTGCCGGTGATCCTCAAAGGGCTGGACCTGATTGCCCAGGCCAAGACCGGCAGCGGCAAGACCGCCGCCTTCGGCATCGGCCTGCTGAACCCGATCAACCCGCGCTACTTCGGCTGCCAGGCACTGGTCATGTGCCCGACCCGCGAGCTGGCTGACCAGGTGGCCAAGGAAATCCGTCGCCTGGCCCGCGCCGAAGACAACATCAAGGTGCTGACCCTGTGCGGCGGCGTGTCCCTCGGCCCACAGATCGCCTCCCTGGAGCACGGCGCCCACGTCATCGTCGGCACCCCGGGCCGCATCCAGCAGCACCTGCGCAAGGGTTCGCTGGTTTTGGACGGCTTGAACACGCTGATCCTCGATGAAGCCGACCGCATGCTCGACATGGGCTTCTACGACGCCATCGAAGACATCATCAGCAAGACCCCGGCCCGCCGCCAGACCCTGCTGTTCTCGGCCACCTACCCGGTGAGCATCAAGCAGCTGGCCTCGAAATTCATGCGCGCGCCGCAACAGGTCAAGGCTGAAGCGTTCCACTCGGACGACCAGATCGAGCAACGCTTCTACGAGATCTCCCCGGAAGAGCGCATGGACGCGGTGACCAAGGTCCTGGCGCATTTCCGCCCGGCGTCCTGCGTAGCCTTCTGCTTTACCAAGCAGCAAGTGCAGGAAACCGTGGATCACCTGACCGCCAAGGGCATCTCCGCCGTTGGCCTGCATGGCGACCTGGAACAGCGCGACCGTGACCAGGTACTGGCGATGTTCGCCAACCGCAGTACTTCGGTACTGGTCGCCACTGACGTTGCCGCCCGTGGCCTGGACATTGATGCACTGGACATGGTGATCAACGTCGAACTGGCCCGCGACTCGGAAATCCACATCCACCGCGTGGGCCGCACCGGTCGCGCGGGTGAGACTGGCATCGCTATCAGCCTGGTTGCCCCGTCTGAAGCCCACCGCGCCCAGGCCATCGAGCAGTTGCAGAAGTCGCCGCTGAACTGGGACCAGTTGGACAACCTCAAGCCTCAGAGCGGCGGCCCGTTGCTGCCGGTGATGAGCACCCTGTGCATTGCCGCCGGCCGTAAAGACAAGGTTCGCCCGGGCGACATCCTCGGCGCACTGACCGGTGAAGCCGGGATTCCGGGGGCCCAGGTCGGCAAGATCGCGATCTTTGATTTCCAGGCGTTCGTGGCCGTGGAACGCGGGATCGCCAAGCAGGCGCTGCAGCGTTTGAATGACGGCAAGATCAAAGGCCGTTCGTTGCGCGTGCGTATCCTGTAAAGATCTCAAGCTATACCGAGATCAAAAATGTGGGAGCGGGCTTGCTCGCGAATGCGGTATATCAGTCGACAGATTCGGTGACTGACACTGCGCATTCGCGAGCAAGCCCGCTCCCACATTTGACTGTATTCCAATTCAGAATTTGTATGAGGACATGGCTGTGCGCTCGACCGAAGTTGTGATCATTGGCGCCGGCGCCGCAGGCTTGATGTGTGCGCTGACCGCCGCCGGGCGTGGGCGCAAGGTGATGTTGATCGACCACGCGAACAAGGCCGGCAAAAAGATCCTGATGTCCGGCGGTGGCCGCTGCAACTTCACCAATATGTACACGGAGCCTGCCAACTTCCTCTCCCACAACGCGCACTTCTGCAAGTCCGCCCTGGCCCGCTACACCCAGTGGGATTTCATCGCGCTGGTGGCCAAGCACGGCGTGCCGTACCACGAGAAGAAACTCGGCCAGCTGTTCTGCGACAACAAGTCCAGCGACATCCTCGGGATGCTGCTGGATGAGTGCATCCAGGTCGGCGTGAGCATGCACCTGGACACCTCGGTGCAGGAGATTGCCAAGGTCGATGGCGGCTATCAGTTGCAAACCACCCTGGGTGAGTTGCGCTGCGAATCACTGGTGATCGCCACCGGCGGGCTGTCGATCCCGACCCTGGGGGCCACCGGCTTTGGTTATCAAGTGGCCAAGCAGTTCGGCCATGAACTGCTGCCAACCCGTGCCGGGCTGGTGCCGTTCACCATCACCGACCAGCTCAAGGAATTGTGCGGCGAGCTGTCCGGTACGTCCGTGGATTGCCTGGTGAGCTGCAACGACCAGAGCTTTCGCGAGAACATCCTGTTTACCCACCGCGGCCTGAGCGGGCCGGCGATCCTGCAGATTTCCTCCTACTGGGAACCCGGCGACACCGTGGAAATCAACCTGCTGCCCGACCACGACGCCCACACCTGGCTGCAAGCGCAACAGGTGGAGCGCCCGAACAGCGAGCTGAAAACCCTGCTGGGTGAGATCTTCACCAAGAAGATGGCCAACCTGCTGGCCGAAACCTGGTTCGTTTCCAAGCCGATGAAGCAGTACACCCACGCCGAGATTGCCGACATCGCCGGCAAACTGGGGCGCTGGCAACTGGTGCCGGCGGGTACTGAAGGCTATCGCACCGCCGAGGTCACCCTGGGTGGCGTGGACACCCGGGAAGTCTCGTCCAAGACCATGGAATCCCTGAAAAGCCCTGGTTTGTACTTCATCGGAGAAGTGCTGGATGTGACCGGTCACCTGGGCGGGTTCAATTTCCAGTGGGCGTGGGCCTCCGGTTATGCCGCTGCCCAATTTGCCTGACGGAACGCGGTAAAAAAATGTGGGAGCGGGCTTGCTCGCGAAGGCGGAGTGTCAGCTAATACATCAGTGACTGATACACCGCCTTCGCGAGCAAGCCCGCTCCCACATTTGGTTCGTGGTGTGCTTGGAAGTAATGACTGGAATAAATTTTGCTCTCAGATGTGATCGCCACGCTTGCCGTGGCGTCATTACTGGCTCAATTTAGCGGCATCGTCCCGGAAGACCCCAGACTTCATGTCATCGACCTCCTTCAAGCAGTCCATGCGGCGCCTTTGGGCACTGGATAAGTTCAGTTACAGCGTACGGGTATTCATCGCCCTGACCGGCAGCATGGCGCTGTGCTGGTACCAGAATGAAATGGCGCTGCTGATCCCGCTGTTCCTGGGCATTATTGCCAGCGCCCTGGCCGAGACCGATGACAACTGGCAAGGCCGGCTCAACGCCCTGGCCGTGACACTGGTGTGCTTCAGCACTGCGGCACTGTCCGTCGAACTGCTTTTCCCTTATCCCTGGATCTTCGCGATCTTCCTGGCTCTATCCAGCTTCGGCCTGACCATGCTCGGTGCCCTCGGCGAGCGTTATGGGGCGATCGCTTCGGCCACCCTGATTCTCTCGGTCTACACCATGATCGGCGTGGACCAGCGCGGTGGCGCCGTCACCGACTTCTGGCATGAACCCTTGCTGCTGGTGGCCGGCGCCGCGTGGTATGGCGCGCTGTCGGTGTTGTGGCAGGTGCTGTTTTCCAACCAGCCGGTGCAGCAGAGCCTGGCGCGACTGTTTCGGGAGCTGGGGCGTTACCTCAAGCTCAAGTCGTCGCTGTTCGAACCGATCCGCCAACTGGATGTGGAAGCGCGGCGCCTGGAACTGGCGCAGCAGAACGGCCGGGTGGTGGCAGCACTGAACGCCGCCAAAGAGATCATCCTGCACCGGGTCGGCAATGGTCGCCCGGGCTCCAAGGTCAGCCGCTACCTCAAGCTGTACTTCCTGGCCCAAGACATCCACGAGCGCGCCAGCTCCTCGCACTACCCTTACAACGCCCTCGCCGAAGCCTTCTTCCACAGCGACGTGCTGTTCCGCTGCCAGCGCCTGTTGCGCCAGCAAGGCAAGGCCTGCCAGACCCTGGCCGAATCGATCCAGATGCGCCAGCCGTTCGTTTATGACGACAGCTTCGCCGAAGCCCTGGGCGACCTCAACGCCTCCCTGGAACACCTGCGCATCCAGAGCAACCCGGCCTGGCGCGGCCTGCTGCGCTCCCTGCGCGCCTTGGCGGCCAACCTGTCGACCCTGGACCGCCTGCTGGGCGACGCCGCCAACCCCGACAGCCTGGCCGATGCCACCGACAGCAGCCTGCTGGACCGTGCACCGCGCAACCTCAAGGAAATGTGGACGCGCCTGCGCACGCAGTTGACGCCGACTTCGTTGCTGTTCCGCCATGCCCTGCGCCTGCCCCTGGCGCTGAGTATCGGCTACTGGATGGTGCACTTGATTCACCCGTCCCAAGGCTATTGGATCATCCTCACCACGCTGTTCGTGTGCCAGCCAAACTACGGCGCCACCCGGCGCAAGCTGGGCCAGCGGATCATCGGCACAGCCATCGGCCTGACCATCGCCTGGGCGCTGTTCGACCTGTTCCCCAACCCGCTGATCCAGTCGATGTTCGCCATCGCCGCGGGCCTGGTGTTCTTTATCAACCGCACCACGCGCTACACCCTGGCGACCGCTGCGATCACGCTGATGGTGCTGTTCTGCTTCAACCAGGTGGGCGACGGCTACGGGCTGTTCCTGCCACGGCTGTTCGATACCTTGCTCGGCAGCCTGATCGCCGGGCTGGCGGTGTTCCTGTTCCTGCCGGACTGGCAGGGCCGGCGCCTGAACAAGGTGCTGGCCAATACCCTGACCTGCAACAGCATCTACCTGCGCCAGATCATGCAGCAGTACGCCGCGGGCAAAAGCGACGACCTGGCTTACCGCCTCGCCCGGCGCAATGCCCACAACGCCGACGCCGCGCTGTCCACCACTCTGGCGAACATGCTGATGGAGCCGGGGCATTTCCGTAAGGAAGCGGACGTGGGGTTCAGGTTCCTGGTGCTGTCCCACACGCTGCTCAGCTACCTGTCGGGGCTGGGCGCCCACAGGGAAACCCAACTGCCGGCGGAAGTGCGCGAGCACTTGATCGAAGGCGCCGGGAAGACGCTGGCGGCGAGCATCGACGAGATCGCCACCGGGCTGGCGAACAAGCAGCCAATTGCGATTCAGAGTGATGCCGAGGAAGCCTTGGCAGTGGATCTGGAGCAGATGCCGGATGAGATTGATGAAGGGCAGCGGCTGGTGCAGACGCAATTGGCGCTGATCTGCCGGCAACTGGGGCCGTTGCGCACGTTGGCGGCTCACCTGATCAAAGATACCAGCGAAGCCTGAACCCTCTTCGCGAGCAAGCCCGCTCCCACATTCGGCCGAGTTCCACCTTTGGAATGCGGTCGAATGTGGGAGCGGGCTTGCTCGCGAAGGGGCCATTAGCCTCACTACATCCCGTGCTGCTTCATCAACCGCGCATAACTGCCATCCACTTTCATCCTGGCAATCTCCCGATCAAACCCGGCAACAATCTGCTGATGCTGAGGATTTTTCAGGCTAACCAGAATGTGCAGGCTGTTTTCGCTCAGCGGCACCGGCAAAAACTCCACCGCGTTGCGCACAGTGGCGGACTCCCGAGCCAGGTAGTAGCGGGCGACGAATTCGTCCTCCAGCGTCAGCCGCACCCGCTGCGCCGCCAGCATGCGCACGGCCATGGCGAAGTTATGCACCGGGACTTTCTGCAATTGCGGATCGGCATCGAACGCCGCTGAATAGGCATAGCCACGTACCACCGCGACGGGGTAGTCGTGCAACTGCTCCAGGTTCTGGTAGTCGATGGTATCGTCGCGGCGCTTGAGAAACAGCACCCGGTTGAGCAGGTATTCGCCGGAAAACTGCCCCAGCTGAGTACGCGCATCGTCGTACCAGGCGTTCACCAATACGTCGTAACGCCCATCGCCCACACCCATCAGGGCGCGGGCCCAGGGCACCTGTTCAAACTCACTGGCATAGCCGGCACGGGCCAGGGCGGTGGTCACGATGTCGGTGGCCAAACCACCATTGACCAGGGTGGCGTCAGTGAACGGCGGCCAGGCATCCGCCACCAGTCGCAAGCGTTCTGCCGCCACCGCCTGGGCCAGCAACAACAAACCGATCAAAGCAACGGCACGAGAAAATCGCGGCATGCTCAAGTCCTTGGCGGGCATTCTATGGCCTGACCTCTGGGGCAACCCGAGGATTTAACAGTAGCTCATCAATGAGCCTGTACTGCAGATTACACAAAGACGGCAGCGTCGCACGCAGAGAATGATGGCAAATTGATCTCACTCACAAAAAAACCGCAATTTAGACACCCGCCTCCCGCGCGCTTACTATCCTGACCAGACAATCAGCCGAGAGAACACCATGACAGTCGAATGGGTCTGCAAACACCACAGTGACCTGGGCAAGGAGCAGCTGTACGCCATTTTGCGCCTGCGCTCGGAGGTCTTCGTGGTCGAGCAGAAATGCGTGTACCAGGACATCGACGGCCAGGACCTGGACGGTGACACCCATCACCTGATGGCCTGGGATGATGGTCAACTGCAGGCCTACCTGCGCCTGCTGGATCCCGAATCACAGGGTGGTGATGTGGTGATCGGCCGGGTGATCGTTGCGCCGAGCGCGCGGGGTACCGGGCTGGGCCACCAGATGATGGATGAGGCCCTCAGGCAGGCGGAGAAACAGTGGCCCGACGTGCCGATCTATCTGTCGGCCCAGGCGCATTTGCAGGGGTATTACGGGCGGTACGGGTTTGTGGTGGCGGGTGAGGAATACCTGGAGGATGACATTCCACATATAGGCATGCGTCGGGCATGAGGGCCTCTTCGCGAGCAAGCCCGCTCCCACATTTGACCGAGTTCCACCTTTGGAATGCGGTCGAATGTGGGAGCGGGCTTGCTCGCGAAGGCGTCAGCCCGGTCACCCCAAGCTTTCAGGGGTAACCCAACACCTGTTTAATGCTCGCCAGGTTCGCCTCGATCCAGCGCCGATCAATCGCGCCCCAATCACGAATCCGATAGCGCCCGGCATGATTGCGGGCCCCGTCTTCCTGTTCAAACTCACACACAATATCCAGGTCCGCCAACGCCGCAATCGTGTCCTGTGCAGTACGCCGGGGCATGCCCGTCACCTCGGTCAGTGCCGGGACGCTGCTGGCCAGCTGGCTATCAATCAGGTACGCCACATACAGGCGCCGGTAGAAGCTGCTTTTGGTCTTGCTCACATCCATGCTCGATCGCCTTTGAAGGTCAGGGCTTGCCCTGCAGGTCCCGCCAGGTCAGGTACACCCGCAGGTCGAATTCCACCTGATGGTAGCCCGGCAACATGTATTCACAGAGTTTGTAGAACGCCTTGTTGTGGTCCGATTCCTTGAAGTGCGCCAGTTCGTGTACCACGATCATGCGCAGAAATTCCGGCGCGGCTTCCTTGAACAGCGAGGCGATACGGATTTCTTTCTTCGACTTGAGGTTGCCACCCTGCACCCGGGAGATGGTGGTGTGCAGGCCGAGGGCGCGGTGGGTCAGGTCCAGGCGGTTGTCGAACAACACCTTGTCGATGGCCGGGGCGTTGCGCAGATGTTCCTGCCTCAGGGCCTGGGCGTAGTTGTACAGCGCTTTGTCGCTCTGCACGCCATGCCGTTCGGGGTAGCGCTGGGTCAGGTAGTCGCCGAGTTGGTCCTTGGCAATCAACTGGCGCACTTGCTCCTGCAATGCTGGGGGGTAGGCCTGGAGGTATTTCAGCGCGGTCATGGGGTCAACAACGGGTATTTGAATGGGCGCCAGTGTAGCGAATTCAGCGGGCCGCTGCGCGCAGGCGCCAGTCGGCAATTTCATCCGCGATCAACGGCGGCGCCACCTGCGGGCCCTGGATGAACTGGCAGCCGTTGGCCTTGAGCCACTCAACTTGCTCCTGGGTCTCGACGCCTTCGGCAATCACCAGCAGATCAAAATGCCGGCACAATTCGATAATGCTGCGCGCCATCGCCGCGTCCCGGGATGAACCCGGCAGGCGGGCGATCAGCTTCGGGTCGAGCTTGAGGGTGTCGAATTCCAGGTCCCGCAGGTGGGCCAGGGAGCAGTTGCCCGCGCCGAAATCATCCAGGGCAATCCGCACGCCGGCCCGGCGCAACAGCTTGAGCTGCTTGGTGGACTCATCCAGATTGTGCATCAGGCTTTCTTCACTGATCTCCACCTCAAGCTGCCGGCCTTGCAACCCATGTCGCTCCAGCACCTGCTGCAGCTGGCTGGCCAGGTTCGGCATATTGAACTGGCTGCTGCTCAAGCTCACGCTCAGGACCAACTCATCGCTGAACACCCCTGCCCATGCCTGCCGCTGGGCGGCCACCTGCTGGTAGATCCAGGTGCTCAACTGGCTGATCAGCCGCGCCTCTTCGAGCAACGGCAGAAACAGCCCCGGCGGCACATCGCCGACACTCGGGTGCTGCCAGCGCAGCAGCGCTTCGACGCCCCGCAGATGGCCGTCGTGCAACGACACCTGCGGCTGGTACACCAGGGTGAAATCCTTGCTGTCGATGGCGCTGCGTACGCTGTCTTCGAGCATCAGGCGCGAGCGGGCCCGGCCGTTCATTTCCTGGTCGTAGTAGCGATATTGCTGACGCCCGGCGCGCTTGGCCTCGTACATCGCGACGTCCGCCGCGCGCAGCAGGCCGTTGAGGTCCGAGCCGCAGTCCGGGAAAGTGGCAATGCCGATACTGACGCCCAGCATCACATCCAGACCGTCGACCTGCTGACAGATCGACACCCGTTCGATCAGTTTTTCCGCAATCTTGGCCGCCTGCTCCGGAAATTCCAGCTCCAGCAGCGCGGTGAATTCATCCCCGCCCATGCGGCCAAGAATGTCGTAGGAGCGCAGGCACGCCTTCAACTGTTCCGAGACCCAGCGCAGCACGCGGTCTCCGGCGTCGTGGCCGAGGGAATCGTTGACCCGCTTGAACCCGTCCAGGTCCAGGTACAGCAGCACCAGCGACTGCTCGTTACGCTCACTGCGCAACAGCACATTCTCCACCGACTGGTGAAACCCACGCCGATTGAGCAGGCCCGTCAGCGGGTCGGTGACGGCCTGGAACTCCAGTTGCTGATGCAGATGGCGCACCTCGGACATGTCCAGCACCGTGACCACCATGGCTTTCTGCTCGGCCGGTAGCGGGGCGCACGACATCGCCACGGGCAACTGCTGGCCGGGTGCGGTGCGCAAGATGGCGTCGTGCAGGCGCCAGGTTTCGCCACGTTTGTAGCCTTCATACAAGGCAGAATCGGACCACCCAGGCACATGGGGCTTCTGTAGGAAGCCCAGGAACTCGGCACCCTGGATCTCAGCGACCGGCGCATTGATCAGCCGCGAAATCGCCGGGTTGGCGTAGCTGATCACGCCGTCTTCGCCCACCACCAGGATGCCTTCGGCGGCATTGTCGAGCACCGAGGCATTGAAGGCCCGGGCCGATTCCAGATCGTGACTCAGGCGCTGCAAGGCACGGCGGTTGCGCTGGTGCTCCAGCAGGGCCTGGACCTTGGGCTTGAGGATATTCGGGTCGAAGGGTTTCAGCAGGTAGTCGATCGCGCCGCTGGCATAGCCTTCCAGCATCGCCGCCGGCGATTGGGCGTGAGCGCTGAGAAAGATGATCGGGGTCAGTTGCGTGCGCTGGCTGCCGCGCATCAGCCGGGCCACCTCGAACCCGTCCATGCCGGGCATCATCACATCCAGCAACACCAGGTCGACGTCGTGTTCGAGCAGCAATCCCAAGGCTTCAACCCCGGAGGCCGCCGTCACCACATGCCAATCTTCACGCTGCAATAGCGCACGCATGCTGATCAGGTTTTCGGGATAGTCATCGACCACCAAAAGCACTGAACAACCATCGCGAGGCTTGATTGGAGCGCATTCCATTGCTGCTTCTCTTTCGTCGGAGTCATTCCGGTCATTTTTGCGACAAAACCGGATAAACAATAAGGGCTCACTCTAGCCCTGGATCCCATAAAGCAGAAGCCACGACGGTGCCATCATTGCGCCAAAGCCCAGACAACCGACTAACGGTCAGTGTCTACAGCCCGCGGTTTACGGGAAACATGGCTTTTTGACATTTCATTGGCGCCAACAATCCGCCACAAAGCCATTAACAATCCATTTCGAGCCACCTATAAAGAAAGTGCCGGCTCCCGAGCCAAGGCCTTCTTTCCCCGTTAAAGGCGTATTCAATGATTGATCTGTCCACCTGGAACCTGAGCATCCCCGTCGGCTCCCCGCCCTCGACCATCGACACGCCGAAACTGCTCAGCGGGTTCAAGGACCAATACTTCCAGGCCGAAGGCAGCAGCGTGCAATTCTGGACCCCGGTAACCGGCACGCGTACCGAGAACGCTGTTTACCCTCGCAGCGAACTGCGGGAAACCTACGCCGACGGCCGCCTGCGCAACTGGCTGTACAGCGACGCCGACAATTTCCTGCGTGCCACGTTGGCGGTCAACAAGGTGCCGTCCTCCGGCAAGGTGGTGATCGGTCAAATCCACGCCTACGAAAGCCAGAAGCCACTGATCAAGGTCGAATACCAATACAAGGAAAAAACCCAGACCGGCAACATCGTCGCCAAGGTGCGCATGCGCCCTGACGAGTCGGAAGGCCGGGTGATCATCGTCGCCGAGAACGTACCGCTGGAACGCGACTTCACCTACGTCATCCACCTGAACAAGGCCGGCCTGCTAAGCGTCGACGCCGCCAACGGGCAGTGGAACGAACGCATCGGTGCTGCGTGGGGCAAACAGCCGCTGTACTTCAAGGCCGGCGCCTACGTGCAGGACAACAGTGGCAACAGCAAGGAAGGCGCCCGCGTGACGTTTGCCAAGCTGGACATTGATCACGACTGAAGCTGATTCGCTTCAGCGACCGGTCCCACGACGCTTTAGGACAGAACCGCGACCCAGGGTCTCGACTTTCTTGTAGGACAATCCGAGTATGGCGCCGCGCACGCGCACTACCCCCTACAAGAAAGTCATGGAGACTGCCCAATGCCCTTTTCCCGCACCCTGCTCGCCCTCTCTATGGGCATGGCACTGCTGCAAAACCCGGCCTTCGCCGCCCCGCCCCTCTCGATGGCCGACGGGGTGGCCCAGGTCAATATCCAGGACAGCAACGCCTGGGTCGAAATCAACAAGGTCGCCTTCGAAAACAATATCCGCACCCTGCAAGCCAGCCTCGCTGACAAGTCGAAAATCTGCGCCGTGCTCAAGGCGGACGCCTACGGTCACGGCATCGGTTTACTGATGCCCTCGGTGATCAAACTGGGCGTGCCCTGCGTCGGCATCGCCAGCAACGAAGAAGCCCGCGTGGTCCGTGAAAGCGGCTTCAAGGGCCAACTGATCCGCGTACGCACCGCCGCCCTGAGCGAGCTGGAAGCTGCTTTGCCGTATAACGTCGAAGAGCTGGTGGGCAATCTGGACTTCGCCGTGCGCGCCAGCCTGATCGCCGAAAACCACGGCCGCCCACTGGTCGTGCACCTGGGCCTGAACTCCAGCGGCATGAGCCGCAACGGTGTGGAAATGACCACCGCCCAGGGCCGCCGCGACGCCGTAGCCATTACCAAGGTGCCAAACCTGCAGGTGACGGCGATCATGACCCACTTCGCCGTCGAAGACGCCGCCGACGTGCGCACCGGCCTCAAGGCGTTCAACGAACAAGCCAACTGGCTGATCAACGTCGCCCAGCTCGACCGCAGCAAAATCACCCTGCACGCCGCCAACTCCTTCGCCACCCTGGAAGTGCCCGAGTCGCGGCTGGACATGTTTCGTCCGGGCGGCCTGCTGTTTGGCGATACCGTACCGTCGTTCACCGAATACAAGCGCGTGATGCAGTTCAAATCCCACGTGGCGTCGGTCAACAGCTACCCGAAAGGCAACACCGTAGGCTACGACCGCACCTACACCCTGGCGCGGGATTCGAAACTGGCGAACATCACCGTGGGTTATTCCGACGGCTATCGCCGGGCGTTTACCAACAAAGGCATCGTGCTGATCAACGGGCACCGGGTGCCGGTGGTGGGCAAGGTGTCGATGAACACCCTGATGGTCGATGTCACCGACGTGCCGACCGTGAAGAGCGGCGATGAAGTGGTGTTGTTCGGCAAGCAGGGCGCGGTGGAGACCAGCCAGGCGGAGGTTGAAGACATCAACGGTGCGTTGCTGGCGGATCTGTATACGGTGTGGGGTAACTCGAATCCGAAGGTGCTGGTGGAGAACTAAGTCTCCTCACATCTCGTAGGCACTGTCCTATGGACCCAAGGATCATTCGGTGATTAACACAAGCGCTTAACCAACACGTATCCCTGTGGGAGCTGGCGGTGCGACGATTCGACTTGCCCGGCTCCCACAGGGGTTCTGTGTCCTACAGGGCCGTTGCGGTGAACCGGAGCGCCGCTTATAGTTCGCCCCGTCGCCGGCATTGAACGGCGATAGGGTTTCGCAGCCCTACAGAGTTAATACCGTACCCGTCAAAATACGACATAGGCAGTCCTGCCAATGCTCGGCTTTTTATGGCGGTTGTACGTGGGAGACCTTCGGGTCTGCCGGGTCTTAACTCCTCGGTCTGCGAACCCGCGTACAGCTGCCACCCTATTTGTTTCGCAGCAAACGGTGGCCAATTTTCTTTTGAGTTAAGGATTTGCCATGAAGCCACAACTCCCACCCCGCCGTTTCACCCCTTGCACCGAAACAGCCACCGAATACCCCGTGCTATTGATCGACAGCGATGCACCACTCACGGACCTGCACGCCTGCCTGCGTGAACGCCTCAACGCCGCCCTCGAACACCTCAACCTGATGGCCTGCTCCAGCCTGCCCGATTTTGCGGAGCGTGACCTGAACCACGTAGCCAACACCGCCCGCATCCTGGTGCAGGACGTAAGCGACGTATTCCGCGTCATCGAATACCGCGGCTTCGACACCCCCGCAGCCGCCTGATCAAATTTCAGCCACAAAAAAGCCCGCATCGCTGCGGGCTTTTCATTAACGCGTAAGGCTTAGTTAACCTTGGCGTTCAACTCACCTTTCAAATAACGCTGGTACATCGCTTCCAACGAGATCGGCTTGATCTTCGAAGCGTTGCCCGCAGTACCGAAGGCTTCGTAACGTGCGATACATACATCACGCATGGCAGTCACGGTAGCGCCGAAGAATTTACGTGGGTCAAATTCGCTCGGGTTGGTGGCCATCAGGCGACGCATCGCACCGGTGGAGGCCAGGCGCAGGTCGGTGTCGATGTTGACCTTGCGCACGCCGTACTTGATGCCTTCGACGATTTCTTCAACCGGCACGCCGTAGGTTTCTTTGATGTCGCCGCCGTACTGGTTGATGATCGCCAGCCACTCTTGCGGTACCGAGGAAGAACCGTGCATCACCAGGTGGGTGTTCGGGATGCGCTTGTGGATTTCCTTGATGCGGTCGATGGCCAACACGTCGCCGGTAGGTGGCTTGGTGAATTTGTAGGCGCCGTGGCTGGTGCCGATGGCGATGGCCAGGGCGTCAACTTGGGTCTTTTTCACGAAGTCGGCGGCTTCTTCCGGATCGGTCAGCATTTGGCTGTGATCCAGTACGCCTTCGGCGCCGATACCGTCTTCTTCACCGGCCATGCCGGTTTCGAGGGAACCCAGGCAGCCCAGCTCGCCTTCAACCGAAACGCCACAGGCGTGAGCCATGGCCACGGTTTGTTGGGTGACGCGTACGTTGTATTCGTAGTCGGTCGGGGTCTTGCCGTCTTCGCCCAGGGAACCGTCCATCATTACCGAGCTGAAGCCCAGCTGGATGGAGCGCTGGCACACGTCAGGGCTGGTGCCGTGGTCCTGGTGCATGCACACCGGGATGTGCGGGAATTCTTCGATCGCGGCGAGGATCAGGTGACGCAGGAACGGGGCACCGGCGTATTTGCGCGCGCCGGCCGAAGCCTGGACGATCACTGGAGAGTCAGTCTTGTCAGCGGCTTCCATGATGGCGCGCATCTGCTCAAGGTTGTTGACGTTGAAGGCTGGAACGCCATAGCCGAATTCGGCTGCGTGGTCCAACATCTGGCGCATGCTGATAAGTGCCATTGTAAGTCTCTCTCCCGGTCGAGGGTCGTTAATCGTGCAAGCCTGCCGTAGCGGCGGCTGCTATTCAAGTTATTGAAGGTCAGGCTTTCAAAGCCTGCCCTGCTTAATCGTTAAACCTGTCTGCAGGAGCCGGCTTGCCGGCGATGGCGGCTGACGCTATCGCCGGCAAGCCGGCTCCTACAGGTGATCGCGGCGTGTTATTGCGCTTTACAGCCACGCCCGATCAAATCATCGGTGGCAACCCAGTAAACCAGGCCTTCCTCACCTTTTGTGTGAAACGCCAACTGGCCGTCGCTGTACAGCACGCCCGAGGCCGCCACATCCTGCTTGAGGCGATACACCTGGTCCGAGCCGCCGAGGCGCACATCCACCTGGGTGCGGGCCTGGTCGGCAAACCGCCAGTTGACTTGCGCCTGGCTGTCACACGTCCAGGTGGTCCACTTGTCTGCCGGCTCTGCCTTCTTGTCGAACATGTTCAGGTTGGTGCATCCGGCCAATAACGCCAGTGCCGCCAGTGCCGCCAGTGCCGCCAGGGCGAAAACGCCTTTCATTGCCAATCCTCAAGCGGCGACCTGCGGCCACCGCGGCTGTCGGTTAGTGAATCAGACCCGTCAAGGGCAACCCTGTTCCTGACCGTTGGGCGCAGAGTCGTATTTCTCCAACCCGTCCGGCCCGATGCGCTTGTTGATCACCGGCATGGTTTCGGCTTGCCAGTCAGCCTGATAGCAACTCTTTTGCCGAGCCGCCCCGGCCTTTTCAGACTCGGGCGCCGCTTTCGGCGTGCTGCCGCAGCCGGCCAGCAGGCCCGCTGCAATCACCAGTGCCAACGACCTGATCATCGGAATGCTCCTTTTCCTCAGCAAGTGCCTTATCCCTTGGCCCGGCTTTCCAGCACTTCGACAGCCGGCAGTACCTTGCCTTCAACGAATTCGAGGAACGCACCACCCCCCGTAGAAATGTAGGAGATCTGGTCAGCAACGCCATATTTATCGATGGCCGCCAGGGTGTCGCCACCGCCAGCGATGGAAAATGCCGAGCTTTCAGCGATGGCGTGGGCCAGCACTTTGGTGCCGTTGCCGAACTGGTCGAACTCGAACACGCCGACCGGGCCGTTCCACAGGATGGTCTTGGACGACTTCAGCAGTTCAGCGAAGTTGGCTGCCGTTTGCGGGCCGATGTCCAGGATCATGTCGTCAGCGGCAACGTCAGCGATCAGCTTGACGGTGGCTTCGGCGCTTTCAGCGAATTCCTTGGCCACCACCACGTCTACCGGCAGCGGCACGCTGACCTTGGCGGCAATGGCGCGGGCAGTGTCCAGCAGGTCCGGCTCGTACAGCGATTTGCCCACCGGGTGACCGGCAGCCGCCAGGAACGTGTTGGCAATGCCGCCGCCGACGATCAGCTGGTTGCAGATCTGGCTCAGGCTGTTCAGCACGTCGAGCTTGGTGGACACCTTGGAGCCGGCAACGATGGCGGCCATCGGTTGGGCCGGAGCGCCGAGGGCCTTGCCCAGTGCGTCCAGTTCAGCCGCCAGCAACGGGCCAGCTGCGGCAACTTTGGCAAACTTGGCCACGCCATGGGTCGAACCCTCGGCACGGTGAGCAGTACCGAAAGCGTCCATCACGAACACGTCGCACAGGGCAGCGTATTGCTGGGCCAGTTCGTCGCTGTTCTTTTTCTCGCCCTTGTTGAAGCGCACGTTTTCGAACAGCACGATGTCGCCAGCCTTCACGTCCACACCGTTCAGGTAGTCGGCTACCAGCGGCACGTCGCGGCCCAGGGCCTTGCTCAAATATTCAGCTACAGGCTTGAGGCTGTTTTCTGCCGAGAATTCACCTTCGGTCGGACGACCCAAGTGGGAGCAGACCATCACGGCCGCACCTTTTTCCAGGGCCAGCTTGATGGTCGGCAGCGAGGCCAGGATTCGCGCATCGCTGGTGACAACACCGTCCTTGACTGGGACGTTGAGGTCTTCGCGGATCAGTACGCGCTTACCTTGCAGATCGAGGTCGGTCATCTTCAACACGGTCATGGGGGGCAATTCCTGAGAGCTAAAGTTGTGGAGAGGCTGTTTGCAGATAGTGTTCTGCAACGTCCAGCATTCGGTTGGCAAAACCCCATTCGTTGTCGAACCAAGCCAGGATGTTCACCAGCCGTGGGCCGGAAACGCGGGTCTGGCTGGCATCGACGATGGCCGAATGCGGGTCGTGGTTGAAATCACAGCTGGCGTGCGGCAACTCGGTGTAGGCCAACAGGCCTTTGAGCGGGCCGCTGGTGGCGGCGTCGCGCAGGATCCGGTTGACTTCGCCGGCGTCGGTGTCGCTGACGGTTTGCATGGTGATGTCCAGGCAAGACACATTCACCGTCGGTACCCGTACGGCTTTGGCCTGGATTCGCCCGGCAAGTTCCGGCAACAGTCGCTCGATACCGCGCGCCAGGCCGGTGGACACCGGAATCACCGACTGAAACGCCGAACGCGTACGGCGCAGGTCTTCATGGTGGTAAGCGTCAATCACCGGCTGATCGTTCATTGCCGAGTGAATGGTGGTGATCGACACGTATTCCAGGCCAATCGCCTGGTCCAGCAGGCGCAACAGCGGCACGCCGCAGTTGGTGGTGCAGGAGGCGTTGGACACCAGCAATTCGGCACCGGTCAGGCAATCCTGGTTCACGCCGTAGACGATGGTGGCGTCGACATCCGCCTCGCTGGCCATCGGCTGGGAAAACAGGACCCGTGGTGCGCCGGCGTCGAGAAACCGCTGGCCGTCGGCACGGGTGTGATAGGCACCGGAGCATTCCAGCACCAGGTCGACGTCCAGCGCCGCCCAGTCGATGCCCTCAGGGGTGGCACTGCGCAGGACCTTCACGCAGTTGCCATTAATATGCAGACAATCGTCCTCGACCCGCACTTCGCCGGGGAACCGGCCGTGGGTGGAGTCAAAGCGTGTCAGGTATTCGATGCTGGCCATGTCCGCCAGATCGTTGATCGCGACAATTTCAAACCCGGCCGCCGGCCCTCGCTCGAACAGAGCACGCAAGACGCAACGACCAATCCGGCCGTAGCCGTTGAGTGCAACTTTGTAGGGACGCGGTTGAGGCATGGGGTTCTCGCATTGTGGGCGACACAAACCTTTGCAGGAACTCGCTTGTGTGGCGAGGGAGCTTGCTCCCGCTGGAGTGCGAAGCACTCCCAGACCGGCTGACGAGGTGTATCTGACACATCTCGATCGCACGGCTTGGGGCCGCTTCGCAGCCCAGCGGGAGCAAGCTCCCTCGCCACAACAAGCTCGCTCCTACAAGGGGACGCGCTTTAGTCTTCCAGCAGCTCTTCAGCCTGACCCAGGATGTTTTCCAGGGTGAAACCGAACTCTTCGAACAACGCTGGCGCCGGCGCCGACTCACCGTAGGTGGTCATGCCGATCACGCGACCTTCCAGGCCCACGTACTTGTACCAGTAGTCGGCGTGAGCCGCTTCGATGGCGATACGTGCGCTGACCTGCAACGGCAACACCGATTGCTTGTAGTCGGCGTCCTGGGCTTCGAAGACGCTGGTGCACGGCATCGAAACCACACGCACGTTACGACCGGCGGCCGTCAGCTTGTCGTACGCCTGAACCGCCAGGCCCACTTCCGAACCGGTGGAGATCAGGATCAGCTCCGGCTCGCCGATGCAGTCTTTCAGCACGTAGCCACCACGGCTGATGCCTTCGATCTGCGCCGCGTCGCGGGTTTGGTGC
This sequence comes from Pseudomonas sp. D4002, assembly GCF_013385665.1. Lineage (NCBI taxonomy): Bacteria > Pseudomonadati > Pseudomonadota > Gammaproteobacteria > Pseudomonadales > Pseudomonadaceae > Pseudomonas > Pseudomonas sp. D4002. The sequence goes on along the minus strand of NZ_JACAPN010000024.1, from coordinate 378,358 downwards.
TGCAGGTTCTGACGGGAGAAGATCAGCGCCGAAGGGCCGTCCTTGCGCTCGATTGCGTGCTTCCAGGCCACAGCCGACTCGACTGCGTCCGATGGGCGCCAGGTATCGAGGTTCGGCGTGGTGCGCAGGCTGGTCAATTGCTCGACCGGCTGGTGCGTCGGGCCGTCTTCGCCCAGGCCGATGGAGTCGTGGGTGTAGACGAAGATCACACGCTTTTTCATCAACGACGCCATGCGTACGGCGTTGCGGGCGTATTCCATGAACATCAGGAAGGTCGCGCCGTAAGGCACCAGGCCGCCGTGCAGGGCAACGCCGTTCATGATGGCGCTCATGCCGAACTCGCGCACGCCGTAGTACATGTAGTTGCCGCTGGCGTCTTCCGCCGAGACACCTTTGCAACCTTTCCACAGGGTCAGGTTGGAACCGGCCAGGTCAGCCGAACCGCCGAGGAACTCAGGCAGCAGCGGGCCGAACGCGTTCAGGGTGTTCTGGCTGGCTTTACGGCTGGCGATGGTTTCGCCCTTGGCCGCCACTTCGGCGATGTAGGCCGAGGCCTTTTCAGCGAAGTCGGCAGGCAGGTCACCGGCCAGGCGGCGAACCAGTTCGTTGGCCAACTCAGGGAATTCGGCGGAGTAGGCCGCGAAACGCTGGTCCCACTCGGCTTCGACCGCCAGGCCGGCTTCCTTGGCGTTCCACTCGGCGTAGATGTCAGCCGGGATTTCGAACGGGCCGTGGTTCCACTTCAGCGCAGCGCGGGTCAGGGCGATTTCCGCGTCACCCAGTGGGGCGCCGTGGCAGTCTTCCTTGCCTTGCTTGTTCGGCGAACCGAAGCCGATGGTGGTCTTGCAGCAGATCAGGGTCGGCTGCTCGCTTTTGCGGGCCGTCTCGATCGCAATCTTGATTTCTTCCGGGTCATGACCGTCGACATTGCGGATCACCTGCCAGTTGTAGGCTTCGAAACGCTTCGGTGTGTCGTCGGTGAACCAGCCTTCGACTTCGCCGTCGATGGAGATGCCGTTGTCATCGTAGAAGGCGATCAGTTTGCCCAGGCCCAGGGTACCGGCCAGGGAGGCGACTTCGTGGGAAATGCCTTCCATCATGCAGCCATCACCGAGGAACACGTAGGTGTGGTGGTCGACAATGTTGTGGTTCGGGCGGTTGAACTGCGCAGCCAGCACTTTTTCAGCCAGGGCAAAACCCACGGCGTTGGCCAGGCCCTGGCCCAGTGGACCGGTGGTGGTCTCAACGCCAGGGGTGTAGCCGTATTCCGGGTGGCCCGGGGTGCGGCTGTGGATCTGGCGGAAGTTTTTCAGGTCGTCGATGGTGACGTCGTAGCCGGTCAGGTGCAGCAACGAGTAGATCAGCATCGAGCCGTGGCCGTTGGACAGGATGAACCGGTCACGGTCGGCGAACGATGGGTTGCTCGGGTTGTGTTTCAGGTAGTCACGCCAAAGTACCTCGGCGATATCCGCCATGCCCATCGGGGCACCGGGATGGCCGCTGTTGGCTTTTTGCACGGCATCCATGCTGAGGGCACGAATGGCGTTGGCACGCTCACGACGGCTGGGCATCGCTGATCTCCTGGAGGTTGAATAAAAGAAACGGAAAAAAGGATCGGCATTTTCCCTCAGCCACGGCCCTCGGGGCAATGACAGATAGTCACTTGGGGGTGTTTTTCCTGCGGATTGACTGGAGAAACCGTTTACCGCTTCGTCCATGGGTTATAGCGGCTGCTTATAACCACCGATTATCGACCAATATCAAAACTTTTTGATATTGCCCTTGCGGGGTTTTCCCACCGTCACTAGACTGCTGGCCTTATGAACCTGAGCGCACCTTCCATTCGACCCGACGACAGCGACGAGCTGGCGGCCCTGTGCAAGGCCGGTGGCGATCCGTTGCGCCTGAATGTGTTGCGCGCGCTGACCAACGATTCGTTCGGGGTGCTGGAGCTGGCGCAGATCTTCGCCATCGGCCAATCCGGCATGAGCCACCACTTGAAGGTACTGGCCCAGGCCGACCTGGTGGCGACCCGCCGCGAGGGCAATGCGATTTTTTACCGTCGCGCCCTGCCCCACACCGAGCAACTGGGCGGCAAGCTGCACGCCGCGCTGCTCGAAGAAATAGACAGCCTGGCGCTGCCGGCTGACGTGCAGTCGCGCATCAGCCAGGTGCACGGGCAACGTGCTGCCGCCAGCCAGGACTTTTTCTCACGGGTAGCCGAGAAGTTTCGCGCCCAGCAGGATCTGATCGCCGGCTTGGCGCAATACCGCGAAAGCGTGCTGGCACTTTTGGACAAGCTGAGCTTCAGTGATGAGGCTACGGCGGTCGAAGTGGGCCCGGGTGATGGCGGCTTCCTGCCGGAGCTGGCGCGGCGCTTTCATCAGGTCACGGCGCTGGACAACAGCCCGGCGATGCTGGAGCTGGCCCGCCAATTGTGTGAGCGCGAAGCGCTGGGCAATGTCCACCTGCAGTTGGCGGACGCCCTGAATGACACCAGCCTGCGGGCCGATTGCGTGGTGCTGAACATGGTCCTGCACCATTTCGCCGCCCCGGCAGACGCCCTCAGGCAGATGGCAAATTTGCTGCAACCAGGCGGCAGCCTGTTGGTCACGGATTTATGCAGCCACAACCAGAGTTGGGCCAGGGAAGCCTGCGGTGATCTCTGGCTGGGTTTTGAACAGGACGATCTGGCCCGTTGGGCCACCGCTGCGGGACTCGTTCCCGGGGAAAGCCTCTATGTAGGTTTACGTAATGGTTTCCAGATTCAGGTCCGCCATTTTCAGCGGCCGGCTGGCGACACTCACCATCGGTAAATATCAGGAAAACATCGAGATGAGCGAATACTCCCTTTTCACCTCCGAGTCCGTGTCTGAAGGGCATCCGGACAAAATCGCCGACCAGATCTCTGACGCGGTGCTGGACGCCATCATCGCTGAAGACAAGTTCGCCCGAGTGGCGTGCGAGACTCTGGTGAAAACGGGCGTGGCGATCATCGCCGGCGAAGTCACCACCTCTGCCTGGGTAGACCTGGAGCAGATCGTGCGTGATGTGATCATCGACATCGGCTACAACAGCTCCGACGTCGGCTTCGACGGTGCGACCTGCGGCGTGATGAACATCATCGGCAAGCAGTCCCCTGACATCAACCAGGGTGTCGACCGTGCCAAGCCTGAAGATCAGGGCGCCGGCGACCAGGGCCTGATGTTCGGCTATGCCAGCAACGAAACCGACGTGCTGATGCCGGCACCGATCACCTTCTCCCACCAGTTGGTGAAGCGCCAGGCCGAAGCCCGTAAATCCGGTGCATTGCCATGGCTGCGCCCGGACGCCAAGTCCCAGGTGACCTGCCGTTATGAAGGCGGCAAAGTCGTCGCCATCGACGCGGTGGTACTGTCGACCCAGCACAACCCGGACGTTTCCTACGCCGACCTGCGCGAAGGCGTCATGGAGCTGATCGTCAAGCACGTGCTGCCTGCCGAACTGCTGACCAAGGACACCCAGTTCCACATCAACCCGACCGGCCAGTTCATCATCGGTGGCCCGGTGGGCGACTGCGGCCTGACCGGTCGCAAGATCATCGTCGACAGCTACGGCGGCATGGCCCGTCACGGCGGTGGCGCGTTCTCCGGCAAGGATCCATCCAAGGTTGACCGTTCGGCGGCCTACGCCGGTCGTTACGTGGCCAAGAACATCGTGGCCGCCGGCCTGGCCGAGCGTTGCGAGATTCAAGTGTCCTACGCAATCGGTGTGGCCCAGCCTACGTCGATCTCGCTGAACACCTTCGGTACCGGCAAGATCAGCGACGACAAGATCGTCAAGCTGGTGCGTGAGATCTTCGACCTGCGTCCTTACGCAATCACCACCATGCTCGACCTGCTGCACCCGATGTACCAGGAAACTGCGGCCTACGGCCACTTCGGTCGTACCCCTGAGCAGAAGACTGTCGGCAACGACACGTTCACTACGTTCACCTGGGAAAAGACCGACCGTGCCAACGACTTGCGTACTGCCGCCGGCCTGTAATCGTCCTACGGTGTACACAAAGCCCCGGCGTTCTGTTCAAGCGAGCAGAAACATCGGGTAAAAAGCCTCGCGATTGCGGGGCTTTTTTATGCCCGCAGGGATGGCTTAGGCTGGGCGCCCTTTTCAGAGCAAGGATGCTCATGATGACGTCACTTATGCGCTGGCTGTTTTTCCTTTTACTCAGCTTCTCGCCGCTCACTGCGTGGTCGCAGGCGTGCCCCGACTGGGAGGCCGATCACGCCCGGGCCCAGATCAGCACCCTGGCGCAACAAATCCGCTTGTGGGATGACAGCTACCACCGGCTCGGCCAGTCATTGATCAGCGATGAGCTGTATGACCAGGCCAGCCAGCGCCTTGCCCAATGGCGCAGGTGTTTCACTCCCTCCGCCCCAGTCACGGACGACCCGCTGGGCAGCTCGCGGGGCACGACCGCCCACCCGACGCCCCACACCGGCCTGGAAAAACTGCTGGACGATAACGCCGTGCAAACCTGGCTGGGGACTCGCCAGGACGTGTGGATCCAGCCCAAGGTCGATGGCGTCGCCGTCACGCTGGTTTACCGCAAGGGCCGGTTGAGCCGGGTCATCAGTCGCGGCGATGGCCGGCTGGGCCAGGATTGGTCAGCCTCCGCCCGCCGGATTCCGGGGATCGTGCAGCAACTGCCCGAGCCCGTTGACCTGCTGTTGCAGGGCGAACTCTATTGGCGACTGAATGACCATGTGCAAGCTGCCAAAGGTGGCCTCGGCGCCCGCGGCAAAGTGGCCGGGCTGATGAATCGCCGGCAGTTGAGCGACGCCGAGGCCGCCAATATCGGTCTGTTTGTCTGGGCCTGGCCCCAGGGCCCTGATGACTTTTCCGAGCGGCTGAGCCAACTGGCGCAATGGGGCTTCACCGACAGCGGGCGCTACAGCCACCCGATCAAGGACATTACCGAAGCGGCGCACTGGCGCAGCTATTGGTACAGCCACCCGCTGCCCTTCGCCAGCGACGGCGTGGTATTGCATCAAGGCCAGCGGGCCCCGGCCGAGCGCTGGCGGGTCAGCGCGCCCTACTGGGCGGTTGCCTGGAAGTACCCGGTGGCCAAGGCATTGGCCCATGTGCGCAAGGTGCACTTCAAGATTGGCCGCACCGGGCGCATCACCTCCATCCTGGAGTTGGAACCGGTACTGCTCGATGACCGGAAGATCAGCCGGGTCAGTGTCGGTTCCCTGAAACGCTGGCGGGAACTGGATATCCGTACTGGCGACCAGGTCTCCATCAGCCTCGCCGGGCACGTCATCCCCCGCCTTGACCGCGTCATCCTGCGCAGCCAGCCACGGGCCGAGTTGCAGGTCCCGCAGGCCAGGGACTTCCACCCCTTGAGTTGCTGGCAACTGGCCCCGGGTTGCGAAGAACAGCTGCTCGCGCGCCTGACCTGGCTGAGCGGCGCCCAGGGCCTGGCCCTGCCACACATCGGCCGCGAAACCTGGAACACCTTGATCCAGGCCGGCCTGATCGACGGCCTGCTCGATTGGTTAACCCTGGATGAGGCAGAGCTTGCTAACATTGATGGCTTCGGCGAACGCAGCAGTGCGCGTTTACTCGACAGCTTGCGCAGCGCCCGGCAGCGACCGTTCGCGCAATGGCTGATGGCCCTGGGAGTACCGCCCACGGCCCGCAACAATCTACAAGGCGGCTGGCAAACCCTGGCCGCCAGAGACACTCAAGCCTGGCTGGCCGAAGACGGCATAGGCCCGGGTCGCGCGGCGCAACTGAGCGCCTTTTTTCGCGACCCGCAGGTGCTGGCCTTGAGTGAAACATTACGGGCTGCCGGGATAGATGGTTTTTGACCTCTGCCCGACGGCATTAACCGGTGCCGGCAGAATTCATCCTGCCCACCTGATTGCGACCTTGTTTGCCTTGGAGCCTTTATGAAATTTCTTGCACCTTTTGCCCTGTTGACCGTCGCGACCCTTATGTCCGCGCCATTGCTGGCAGCCGAGGAAGCTGCGCCACTCACAGGCTGCGCCGCCAAGCGCGAGTCCATCAGCACCCAGATCGAACAAGCCAAGGCCCACGGCAACAGTGAGCAACAAGCCGGCCTGGAAAAAGCCTTGAGTGAAGTCACCGCCAACTGCACCGATGCCTCCTTGAAAAAGGAGCGGGAAAACAAGGTGCTCGACGCCAAGCACGAAGTCAGCCGCCGTCAGGCTGACCTCGACAAGGCCATGAAGAAGGGTGATTCCGACAAGATCAACAAGCGCAAGGACAAGCTGGCCCAGTCACGCAAGGACTTGCAGGAAGCCCTGGACGAACTGGACAAGTAAGACGGCCTCAGTGATCGCGGAACTGTTTATGGCACGCGGTGCAGGCATCTTCGACTTTCTGCACCGCCGGCCCGAGGTTGCTGGCCTTGTAGGGCTGGACCTGGCTGGCGATCACCAATTCACCGGTGGCCGTTTCAAGGTTTCGAGCCATTTCCTGGAAACGTGCCTGCTGCTGCCACACGTCGTCCTTGGCGCTGGTGTGGTCTTCTTCACGCACGCTCGGGAAATGTTTCCACGGTTCGTGGGACAACGCATCAAGCTTGACCGCGCCTTCGGCAAATTTGCCGCCGTCGAATGGAATGCGCCCACGCAACATGCCGCCCAGGTCTTCGCCGGTCTTGAGCATCTGCTTGAAAATGGCCTTGCGCTGGCCAAGGGGCGAATTCGGATCAACCCCGCCGCAGGCGGACAGTGTCAGGCAGGCCAGCAATACAACGGTCAGTCTTTTAAAAGTCATGATGGCTCAAGGTCACGGGAAACGGCGGCCAGTATCCTCGCCCCGCCCGCAAAGACCAATACCCCTATTAATAATAAGGGTTGCTCGAACGCCAGCCGATACGAGCAATCGCTTCAGGAATTTTGTGTATGAATACCCGTTTTAAGCCTTGGCGCCGCCTCGTGTGGGCCCTGCCAATGATCGCGCTGCTGGCCGGTTGCGACACCGGCAAGGACGAAAAAGCCAAGCCCCACGCCATTGCTACCTACGTCGGCGCCACCTGGGAAAACCTGCCGGCCGTGTCGGACAGCGACCTGCAAGCCGGCTTCGAATCCTGGCGCAGTGCCTGTCAACGCCTCAAGACTGACCCGGTATGGGGCGCGACGTGCGCGGCATCGGCCACCGTGCCGTCGACCGCAGTGGCGATTCGTGACTTCCTCAAGGCCAACCTCGACGTCTACGGCCTGCGCTCGGCAGACAACAGCCCCAACGGCCTGATCACAGGCTACTACGAACCGGTTTACCCCGGCAGCCTCACCGAAACCGCCACCGCCCATGTACCGGTGTTCGGCGTGCCGGATGACCTGATCATCGTCAACCTGGAAAGCATCTACCCGGAGCTCAAGGGCAAGCGCCTGCGCGGTCGCCTGGAAGGCCGGGTACTCAAACCCTATGACGACGCCAGCACCATCAACCACCAAGGCTCCACCGCCAAGCCCATCGCCTGGCTGACCAACCCGATGGACCTGCAATTCCTGCAGATCCAGGGTTCGGGTCGTATCCAACTGGCCGACGGCCGCCAATTGCGGGTGGGTTACGGTGACCAGAACGGTTACCCGTACCGCCCCATCGGCCGCTGGCTGGTGGAGCAGGGCGAGCTGAAAAAAGAAGACGTGACCATGGGCGCCATCGCGGCCTGGGCCAAGGCGCATCCGCAGCGTATTCCTGAATTGCTGGCAAGCAACCCCAGTTACGTGTTCTTCAGTGCCCGCCCCGACAGCAACGAAGGCCCGCGTGGCTCGCTGAACGTGCCGCTGACTGCGGGGTATAGCGTTGCGGTAGATCGCAAGGTGATTCCGCTGGGCAGCCTGTTGTGGCTGTCGACTACCCGACCGGATGGTGCGCCGATTGCCCGCCCGGTGGCCGCGCAGGACACCGGCGGTGCAATCACCGGCGAAGTGCGGGCCGACCTGTTCTGGGGAACCGGTGATGCCGCTGGTGAGTTGGCGGGCAACATGAAGCAGCAGGGCCAGATCTGGATGCTGTGGCCCAAAGGCGCAGCGTTGCCAAAAGTGCCGGACGCGCCGACAGGCACCTGAAGAACACCAAGGTCTATGTGAGAGCGGGCTTGTGTGGGAGCGGGCTTGCTCGCGAATGCGGTGGATCAGTCGATACATCCGGTGACTGACACACCGCATTCGCGAGCAAGCCCGCTCCCACATTTGAACAGTGTCAGGCTTCAGATCGAGACGAAGAAGAAGCTCGCAATCAACGCCATCCCCACCGCCCACACCACCGACCGCAGCATCGCCCAGTCCGCCAGGTAGCAGATGATGTAGAGCAACCGGCTGGTAATAAACAGCACCGCCAATACGTTGATCGTCACCAGCGATGCTGCGCCGGCCAAATGGGCAATGATCACCGCCGCCGCAAACGCCGGGGTCACTTCAAAGCTGTTGAGTTGCGCACTGTGGGCGCGCTTGGCAAACCCCTCGAGGGTGTCGAGGAACGCCCGCGGATCATGGTTCTGCCGCGGCCCGAACTTGCCGCCGCTGAACTTGGCCACGCCCGTGCACAGGTACGGCAGAAAAATTGCGATCAACACACACCAGAAAGCGACTGTCATAACCCATTCCTTTTTTAGTTTTATCCGACGGTTAGAGTTTCATCACGAACATGCCGATCAGCACCAACCCACAGGCTATGAGCCGTGGGCGGCCGAAAGGTTCTTTCAGGTAACGCATGCCGAACAGCACCACCAGGATCACACTGACTTCGCGCAGCGCGGCGGCTTCGGCAATCGAGCCCAACTGCATGGCCCAAAGCACCAGAGCGTAGCTCAACAACACGCACAACCCGACACTCAGCCCCAGCCGCCACTGCGTGCGCCAGAACAGCCCGAACGCCGCCCGTTTGCGCACCATCGCCAGCAACGGAAACGGCCATGCGCTTATTAGCGTCAGCCACACCAGGTAGTCCAGCGGGTGTGACCAACGGCGCAATGCCTGGCCATCGAGGAAGGTGTAGCAACCGATACACAGGCCGATCAACGCCACCACCGGCAGCATCGACCAGGGCAACCGGTCGCCACCGCCGCCCTGCCATAACAGGCACAGCATGCCGAACGGAATCAGCAGAATGCCGAGAATCTGCTGGGTACTGAGCACCTCACCGGCAAACACCAGCGTCAGCGCCAGCACCACCAAAGGCGACAAGCCGCGCATCAATGGGTACACCAGGCCCAGGTCACCCACGCGATAGGCCTGGATCAGCAGGTAGCGGTAGAGCAATTCAAACAACGCCGAGGCGATGATCCACGGCCAGATTTCCAGTGGCGGAAACGATACAAACCCCACCGCCAGCACCACAAACAGCAACGCCACCGTGTCCATGCACGCGATGACCAACAGGCGCTCGCCGCTGAATTTGATCAAGGTGTTCCACGTCGCATGCAACAACGCCGCTACCAGTACCAGAGCTGTTGCAATCACGGTGACTCCCCAGTCATAAAAAGCGGAATTGATTCGTCATATTTCAGCATCTGTTTATACTAAAGCTGACCACGCCGCACTCAGTTGCGCAAAGACTTGGACCAATAAATTTTTGCCGCTGCCCGATCTTCGCCGATCCGGGCGTCGGCCTGCGTATGCCTGATCAGAGCGTCACGATTACCGAAGGAGATCCTCGCCTGCCGCTCGGTGCCTGGATCGGCGGGATGGTGACGGCGGCACTTTTGTTCATCGACCTGCAACGTCGTCGCCCTGCTGCGGTCAACGTAGCCAACTGATAAATGTGTTCTGTGTGGGAGCTGTCGAGCTTTAGCGAGGCTGCGATACAGGCGCTGCGGTCTTGCAGCCTCACCCAGGTGATGCCATCGCAGCCTCGCTGGGGCTCGACAGCTCCCACATATGATCTCTACTCACTCCTCCATCCAAGGACCCCGGATGCTTGAACTTGTCGCTGCGTTTATTTGCCTCACCACCCTGCTCACTTATGTGAACTACCGCTTCATTGGCCTGCCGCCCACCATCGGTGTGATGGTCACGGCGCTGATGTTTTCCCTGCTGCTGCAAGGCTTGAGCTTCATCGGCTACCCCGGCCTTGAGGAGCGCATCCAGCAGTTGATCGGCCAGATCGACTTCGGCGACCTGCTGATGAACTGGATGCTCTCGTTCCTGCTGTTCGCCGGCGCCTTGCACGTCAACCTGAGCGACCTGCGCAGTTACCGCTGGCCCATCGGCCTGCTCGCCACCTTCGGCGTACTGATTGCAACGGTGGTGATCGGCAGCCTGGCCTTCTACATCTTTGCCCTGTTCGGCTGGCACGTGAGTTTCCTGTACTGCCTGCTGTTCGGCGCGCTGATTTCCCCCACCGACCCGATTGCCGTGCTCGGTGTGCTGCGGACCGCCAATGCGTCGAAACCGCTGAAAACCACCATCGTCGGCGAATCGCTGTTCAACGACGGCACCGCGGTGGTGGTGTTCACCGTGTTGCTGGGCATCGCGCAACTGGGCGAGACGCCTACGGTCGGCGCCACGGCCATGCTGTTTGCCCATGAGGCGATTGGCGGCGTGGTGTTTGGCGGGCTGATCGGCTACATCGTGTATCTGATGATCAAGAGCATCGAGCAGTATCAGATCGAAGTGATGCTGACCCTGGCCCTGGTGATCGGCGGCTCGGCGATGGCCACTGAACTGCACGTCTCGGCACCCATTGCGATGGTGGTGGCGGGCCTGATCATCGGCAACCTCGGCCGCAAGCTGGCGATGAACGACATGACCCGGCGCTACCTGGACGGCTTCTGGGAACTGCTCGATGACATGCTCAACGCCCTGCTGTTTGCGCTGATCGGCATGGAACTGCTGCTGTTGCCGTTCAACTGGCTGCACGTGTTGGCCGCCAGTTTGCTGGCGGTGGCAATCCTGTTGTCACGCCTGCTGACGGTGGCCCCGGCGATCCTGCTGCTGCGCCGCTGGCGCACGGTGCCCCGCGGCACCATCCGCATCCTCACATGGGGCGGCTTGCGCGGCGGGGTTTCCGTGGCACTGGCCCTGGCCCTGCCACTGGGCCCGGAGCGTGACTTGCTGCTGAGCATCACCTACATCGTGGTGCTGTCTTCGATCCTGTTGCAGGGCTTGAGCATCGGCAAGCTGGTCAAGCATGTGACCAAGGATGAGCCGGCGCCTGCTGCGGCGCCGGAGACTCACTGACCCTTGTTGATCTGCTGCGGATGCCTCGGGTCCGCAGCGGCTTTGCCCGGCAGGCTGCTTTCGCTGCGAATCTGCGCATGGCTGATCAGCGCAAAGATAAAGCTGCCGCCGATGATATTGCCCGCCAGCGTCGGCCCGGCGAACACCAGCCAGAAGTCTTTCCACGGCAGCTCGCCGGCGAATACCAGGTACGACACTTCCGCCGAGCCCACCACGATGTGAGTGAAGTCTCCCAGTGCCATCAGGTAGGTGATCAGGATGATGATCCAGATTTTGGCGCTTTCCATGGATGGGATCATCCAGACCATGGTGGCGATCATCCAGCCCGAGACGATGCCCTTGGCGAACATCTGGTAGGCGTCGTTTTCCATGACCTTGCGCCCGATTTCCAGGAAGGCCAGGTCGGTCTTGGTGTCAAAGATCGGCAAGTGCAGCATCACGTACGCCACCAGCAAGGTGCCGCACAGGTTGCCCACCAGCACCACGGCCCATAAACGCAGCAGGCGTGCGAAATTCTTCAGCGTGGGTTTGCTCATCACCGGCAACACCGCGGTCAGGGTGTTTTCGGTGAATAACTGCTGACGGGCGAGGATCACGGCAAGAAAGCCGGCGCAGTAACCAAAACTGGCGATCACCTTGAACTCTTCGCCATCCGGCAGGCGCGAGTTGAGCAAGCCCATGCCCATCAGTGACAGGCCCATGGTCAGGCCGGCGGCCAGCGCCGACCACCACAACGCGGCGACGTTGCGCTCCAGTTCCTGATCGCCTTGAGTGCGGATGATTTCATGCAGAACCGCCGCGCGAGGCGGCTGGTTCTTGTCGACGTCGTGCTGCTCTTCCTGCGACAGATTGGGGGTCTTGCCGTCTTCTTGCGTGGCCATGGTGATACCTGAACGGGGGGGCGATGTTCAGGTACGACCTATGGTTGATCAAGAGCGTTCACTGGCCCTGCGCAGGATTACTCGCCGAGGCCTTCCGACTGGAACTGATCCTTCACGTACTTGATCTCGGTACGGCCGTGTGGCGCTGGCAACCCGTCTTCACCCAGGTTCACGAAGACCATTTTTTCCACCGTCAGAATGCTCTTGCGGGTGATCTTGTTGCGCACTTCACAGGTCAGGGTGATGGAGGTGCGACCGAACTCGGTGGCGGTGATGCCCAGTTCGATGATGTCGCCCTGGCGCGAGGCGCTGACGAAGTTGATTTCGGAGATGTACTTGGTCACCACCCGCTGGTTGCCCAACTGGACAATCGCGTAGATGGCCGCTTCTTCGTCGATCCAGCGCAGCAGGCTGCCACCGAACAGGGTGCCGTTGGGGTTGAGGTCTTCGGGTTTTACCCATTTGCGGGTGTGGAAGTTCATGTTCACTCCAAAGCGTGTTGCGAAATGATGGGCAACATCATGGCAGAGGCCGGGCCCAAGCTCTATGAGCCATTGCCTATCAACCCCATGAGCGATCTTCATGCCGCCGACAGAAAGGCTTTAGAAGTCAGGCGCAGGCGGCTATAATCGCCTCCGCTTCAAAACGGTCATCTTCGATTGATACCGTTCTCCCGCCACCTGTCCGAGGGGCGCTGCAGCAGGCTCGACCTGTCAGGCTCGGATGGGGCGTTGTCCGGCCTGGTTAGCCAGCTGGATACTAAACGCACAACGGCGCCCATTCGCACACTACGAATGGAGGCTCTTCATGAGCGCTGTAATCACGCCTGCAGGTTTTACCGACTACAAAGTCGCCGACATGTCCCTCGCTGCCTGGGGCCGTCGCGAAACCTTTATCGCCGAATCCGAAATGCCAGCCCTGATGGGCCTGCGTCGCAAGTACGCCGCTGAGCAGCCGCTCAAGGGCGCGAAGATTCTCGGCTGCATCCACATGACCATTCAGACTGCCGTGCTGATCGAAACCCTGGTTGCCCTGGGTGCCGAAGTACGCTGGTCGTCCTGCAACATTTTCTCGACTCAAGACCAGGCCGCTGCCGCTATCGCTGCTGCCGGTATCGCCGTGTTCGCCTGGAAAGGCGAAACCGAAGAAGAGTACGAGTGGTGCCTGGAGCAAACCATCCTCAAGGATGGCAAGCCATGGGACGCCAACATGATCCTCGACGACGGCGGCGACCTGACCGAGCTGCTGCACAAGAAATACCCGCAGATCCTCGACCGCGTCCACGGCGTGACCGAAGAAACCACCACCGGCGTTCACCGCCTGCTGGACATGCTGGCCAAGGGCGAGCTGAAAATCCCGGCCATCAACGTCAACGACTCGGTGACCAAGAGCAAGAACGACAACAAGTACGGCTGCCGTCACAGCCTGAACGATGCGATCAAGCGCGGCACCGACCACCTGTTGTCCGGCAAGCAAGCGCTGGTGATCGGCTACGGTGACGTGGGCAAGGGTTCGTCCCAGTCCCTGCGTCAGGAAGGCATGATCGTTAAAGTCTCCGAGGTCGACCCGATCTGCGCCATGCAAGCCTGCATGGACGGTTTCGAAGTGGTTTCGCCGTTCATCAACGGCCAGAACGACGGCACCGAAGCCAGCATCGACAAGGCCTTGCTGGGCAAGATCGACCTGATCGTGACCACCACCGGCAACGTGAACGTGTGCGACTCGAACATGCTCAAGGCCCTGAAAAAGCGCGCCGTGGTGTGCAACATCGGTCACTTCGACAACGAAATCGACACCGCTTTCATGCGCAAGAACTGGGCATGGGAAGAAGTGAAGCCACAGGTACACAAGGTTCACCGTACCGGTGCTGGCGATTTCGACCCGCAGAACGATGACTACCTGATCCTGCTGGCCGAAGGCCGTCTGGTCAACCTGGGCAACGCCACTGGCCACCCAAGCCGCATCATGGATGGCTCGTTCGCCAACCAGGTACTGGCGCAGATCTTCCTGTTCGGCCAGAAATACGCCGACCTGTCGCCCGCCCAGAAAGCCGAGCGCCTGACCGTGGAAGTACTGCCGAAGAAACTCGACGAAGAAGTGGCCCTGGAAATGGTCCGCGGCTTCGGCGGCGTAGTGACTCAACTGACCAAGACCCAGGCCGACTACATCGGCGTGACGGTCGAAGGCCCGTTCAAGCCGCACGCTTACCGCTACTGATTTGCCTGCTGCCTGCTCCCCATGTGGGGGCAGGCTTTTGTGGGAGCGGGCTTGCTCGCGAAGGCGGTGTGTCAGTCGACTTATCTACTACTGACATACCGCCTTCGCGAGCAAGCCCGCTCCCACATTGACGGTGTGCACCTTCTGGCTTTATGAGTTTCCATAGGTATGACCATGTCCCAAGACCGTCGCTACAGCTTCGAGTTCTTCCCGACCAAGACCGATGCTGGGCATGAAAAACTGATGGCAACTGCCAAGCAGTTGGCCAGCTACCACCCCGATTTCTTCTCCTGCACCTACGGTGCCGGTGGCTCCACCCGCGATCGCACGATCAACACCGTGCTGCAGCTGGAAAGCCAAGTCAAAGTACCTGCAGCTCCGCATTTGTCCTGCGTGGGCGACAGCAAGGCCGACCTGCGCAGCCTGCTGACCCAGTACAAGCAAGCCGGCATCAAGCGCATCGTCGCCCTGCGCGGTGACCTGCCCTCCGGCATGGGCATGGCCAGCGGCGAGCTGCGCTACGCCAATGACCTGGTGAGCTTCATTCGCGAAGAAACCGGCGATCACTTCCACATCGAAGTGGCCGCTTATCCGGAGATGCACCCCCAGGCGCGCAATTTCGAAGACGATCTGCAGAATTTCGTGCGCAAGGCCAACGCCGGCGCCAACAGCGCGATCACCCAGTACTTCTTCAACGCAGAGAGCTACTTCTACTTCGTTGAGCGTGTACAAGCGATGGGCGTGAACATCCCGATCGTGCCGGGCATCATGCCGATCACCAACTACAGCAAACTGGCGCGCTTCTCTGACGCCTGCGGCGCGGAAATCCCACGCTGGATTCGTAAACAACTGGAAGCCTACGGCGACGACGTCAAGAGCATCCAGGCGTTCGGCGAACAGGTCATCAGCGAAATGTGTGAACAATTGTTGCAAGGTGGCGCGCCAGGGTTGCACTTCTATACCCTGAACCAGGCTGAGCCAAGCCTCGCTGTCTGGAACAACCTGAAGCTGCCACGCTAAGGTCTGTTCCGAAATGCAAAGGCCCTCATAATGAGGGCCTTTGCCGTTCTAAACGCCCACGGAATTCTGCAGTCCATGAATACATCCGCCCCGACGTCCCGCCCGCAACTGGTCTACCTGGTGTTCGGCGCAGAGACTTACCATCAGGAAGCGGTATTCAGCATCGCCAGCGCCCTGTCGTTCCTGCGGGACGAGCCGGACACAGGAATCGACATCCAGGTCTTCACCGACAACCCCGAGCCCTACCGCCTGCTGCCAGTACGGGTACGCCCGCTGGACGAAGCCACGCGCAAACGCTGGAGCGAGCCTCACGGCTACCACTTTCGCACCAAGCACGTGGTGCTGCGGCAAGTGTTGCAAGAATCCGAAGTGGCGCTGCTGATCGACACCGATACGTTTTTCCATCATTCGCCCCTGGCGCTGTTTGAACGCGTGCAGCCGGGCACCCTGCTGTGCAACGCCTTCTACACCAAGTACGGCGACAACCACGAAAGCATTCTGTACAGCGCCCTGTACCAGCGCCTGCTGGACATGGGCGTGGCCGACGATGACATGATGACCCTCAATTCAGGGGTCATGGGCCTGACGCAGCAGGACGCGCACATCCTCGACCGCTCGATCGAGTTGATGGACGAACTGTTTCCCCATGCCCAGGGCGCCTACACCCTGGAAGAATTCTGCCTGTCCATTGCCGCCTATCGCACCCTCAACGTGCGCGAATGCCCGGACTTGATCCACCATTACTGGAGCCGCAAGCAGCTGTTCCGGGCCAAGGTCAAGGCGTGGATCGCCAAGCATGGGGCAAACCCCACCGGCGCCACGGCCCTGGATGACACGCGCCAGGTTTCCGCCCACCTGCCCCGCCCGCCTCGTCTGCAACGCTTGATGTACAAGCTGATCACCCTGGCATTGCCCAAGCACCAGCAGCAGTTCATCCGGGAAATCCTCTACGGCTGTTACGAACATGAAAACGAGTTCGACCAGGCGTGTGGCCCGGTTTGGTGGGACAAGGCCCGACAAAACCAGGAAGAGCGCCAGGGCCGACCGGTGGATGCCCATCTGCTGGAGCACTGGTTTGGCAATCCCGTGGTGCGGCTGATTCTCGGCGAGCGGCGCGAGGCGATCTACGAACACCTGATCAAATCTCCGGGCAAGTAAACCTGGCGGGCGCCCGCAGATCACTGTGCCAGAGCTTCTCTTTAGCCCGATACAGTCGTAATCTCAGGGTATGCCTGTCACTTTCCGGTTATTGACTGCTGTTCTTTTCGCTTGCCTGAGCCTCGGTGCCCATGGCGAGAAACTGCGCATTGTCACCGAGCCCTGGGCGCCTTACGTCTACGACGACAACGGCACCATGCGCGGGCTCGACTACGAGACCACGGTGATCGTGTTCCAGCGCCTGGGCATCGATGTGGATTGGCAATTCCTGCCTTGGAAGCGCTGCCTGGCGATGCTCGACCAGGGCCAGGCCGACGGCGCACTGGATATTTTCCATAGCCATGAACGCGACGCGGTGCTGCTGTACCCCAGCGAGCCGCTGTCCGAGGTGGAGTTCGTGCTGTTCTACGCCAATCAGCGCCCACACCCGTTCCAGACCTTCGACGACCTGCGCGGCCTGACCATCGGCACCTCGCCAGGCTACCTCTATGGCGCCGAATTCAGCGAGTCCACCCTGTTCAAGCAGGAGCCGGCCGCCAGCCATGAGGCCAACTTCGGCAAACTGGCCCTTGGCCGGATCGACCTGGTGATCACGGACCGTCGGGTTGGCCAGCATGTACTCAAGGCCCTTGGACTTGAGGACCAGGTCACCCAGGCACCCCAGGTGGTCAGCAGCCAGCCACAGTTCCTGGCCGTGCGCCGCGGTGCCGGCATGGATTTGCTGGTGCAACGCTTCGCCGCCGAACTCAAACGCTTCAAGCAAGAGCCTGCCTACGCGGCCTTGAGTGCCAAATATGCAGGCAGCAGCCCGCAAACCAGCGCATCAGCCCTGCCCGTACGCACCGTTGAGCAGCAGGAAAGCAGCGCAGAGTGATTGCTCTGTTATACTCCGGCCTTTCCGCCAGGCTTACGCCCGGACGCTTCGGTCTTGCAAAAGGCACCCGACCCCGCTACAGCGCAGCTTTCAAGCCCGCGCGAGCCGTCTGAGTGCCCGCCAGCCCCAGCAGGACCGGACGGGATTGCGTTCATCTAAACGCCATTCACGCCAGGCAAGACTATCCCTCTGGGCCAAGCCCTAACTAAAACAGGATTACTCATGTCCTTTGCTTCCCTCGGTCTCTCCGAGGCTTTAGTCCGCGCCATCGAGGCAGCGGGCTATACCGAGCCTACTCCGGTGCAACAGCGGGCCATTCCCGCCGTGTTGCAAGGCCGCGACCTGATGGTTGCGGCTCAGACAGGTACTGGTAAAACCGGCGGCTTCGCCCTTCCGATCCTGGAGCGGTTGTTCCCCAACGGTCACCCGGACAAATCCCAGCGTCATGGCCCGCGCCAACCGCGCGTACTGGTCCTGACCCCTACCCGCGAACTCGCCGCCCAAGTGCATGACAGCTTCAAGCTGTATGCCCGCGACTTGAAGTTCGTCAGCGCCTGCATCTTCGGCGGCGTCGGCATGAACCCACAGGTTCAGGCCATGTCCCGCGGTGTCGACGTACTGGTTGCATGCCCGGGTCGCTTGCTCGACCTGTGCGGCCAAGGCAGCGTCGATTTGTCCCACGTGGAAATCCTCGTGCTGGACGAAGCCGACCGCATGCTCGACATGGGCTTTGTCCATGACGTGAAAAAGGTCCTCGCGCGCCTGCCGGCCAAACGCCAGAACCTGCTGTTTTCGGCCACGTTCTCCAACGACATCACCGCGTTGGCGGGCAAGTTGTTGCACAACCCCGAGCGCATTGAAGTCACGCCGCCGAACACCACGGTCGAGCGTATCGAGCAGCGCGTATTCCGCCTGCCGGCCGCCCACAAGCGTTCGCTGCTGGCCCACCTGATCACCGCCGGCGCGTGGGAACAGGTGCTGGTGTTCACCCGCACCAAGCACGGCGCCAACCGCCTGGCCGAGTACCTGGACAAGCACGGCCTCACCGCCGTCGCGATCCACGGCAACAAGAGCCAGAACGCCCGCACCAAAGCCCTGGCCGACTTCAAGGCCGGTGAAGTGCGCATCCTGGTCGCCACCGACATCGCCGCTCGCGGCCTGGACATCGACCAACTGCCCCACGTGGTCAACTTCGAGCTGCCAAACGTCGACGAAGACTACGTGCACCGTATCGGCCGTACTGGCCGGGCCGGTCGTTCGGGCGAGGCCATTTCCCTGGTCGCACCGGACGAAGAAAAGCTGCTGAAAAGCATCGAGCGCATGACCAAGCAGAAAATCGCCGACGGCGACCTGATGGGCTTCGACTCCAGCGCCGTTGAGGCCGAGAAGCCTGAAGTGCGCGAACGTCCGGACGTGCGCAACCCGCGCAACAACCCACGCGGTCCGAAGGGCGATGGCCCGAACGGCGGCGGCGGTGGTGGCGGTCGTAAAGACAAGGGCAAGGACAAGGGCGGCAAGGACAAGGCTGCGACCAATGGCCGTGGCGAACGCCCGGCCCGTGAGCAAAAGCCCCGTGAAGGCACCCCGGCCCGCGAACAGCGCCAGCCGAGCCAGCCGCCACGTGCTGCTGCCGACCGTGCTCCGGACGAGTTCCTGGACGACGATGTGGACAACTTCGGTAACCGCGTTGACTACGTGCCCCAGGCCAAGCCGGCCCAGGGCCGTGGTCGTCGTCCGGGCGCTCCGGCCCAGGGCGCAGGCGCCGGTACTCCGCGTACCGGCGGCCAGCCACAAGGTCGCCAGAACGGTCCGCGCAGCAGCAACGGCGCCACCACCGGCACCCCGCCTGCCAAGCGCAGCGGCCCGCGCAACGGTGCACCGCGTGACGGCCAGGCCCGTCGCGAAGAGTCGCGCAACCGTCGCCCGGCCCGTGATGATCAACCTCGCCTGTCGGAGCCAGCGGTGCAAAACCCGCGCGGCGGCCCGGCACCGAAGATCATCCACAAAGAGTCGAAAAGCGATCGCACGCTGACACCTGAGCAGTTGGATCAACTGCCGGGCCGTCCACGTGGTGAAAAACCGGCGTTGCTGACCCGCAACCGCTGAGTTTTCAAAGCGCCATAAAAAATGCCCCGGATCGCGAGATCCGGGGCATTTTTGTGTGGCCGGCGAAAATTACTTCGCTTTCACACCTTCAAACGTCACGTACAGCTCAACGTTGTTGGACGCTGGGCCCAGGTCCATCTGCTTGCCGAAGTCCTGGCGATTGAAGGAGGTAGTACCTTCAAAGCCGGCACGGTAGCCGCCCCATGGATCCTTGCCTTCACCCAGGAAGGTCGCCTTGACGACGATCGGCTTGGTCACGCCGTGAAAGGTCAGGTCGCCGGTCACGTCAGCAGTGACTTGGCCAGCAGCATTCTTGCCAGTGGTCTTGACGCTGGTGGAGACGAACTTGGCATCGGCAAACTTGCCAACGTCCAGGAAGTCTTTGCTGGCGATGTGCTTGTCACGTTCGGCGTGGTTGGTGAACACGCTGGCGGTGCGGACGTTGAACTCAATCTTGCTGTCTTCAGGCTTGGCAGCATCGAAGCTGAACTTGCCGTCCAGGTCCTTGAAGGTACCGGTGATGAAGCTGTAGCCCAAGTGGCTGATCTTGAAGTCAACGAAGGCGTGCTGGCCTTCCTTGTCGACAACGTAGTCAGCTGCCATCGCCTGACCGGCAGTCAGCAGGGCAGAACCGATGGCCAGAGCGGCGAGAGTCTTTTTCAACATGCTTTCTATTCCTTGTGAGTCGAGGTTGAACATCAGGCTTTGCGCCCCAGCATACGAACCAGGGTCACATCACGATCAATGAAATGGTGTTTCAACGCAGCCACACCATGCAGGCCGGCGAACACCACCAATACCCAGGCCAGGTACAAATGCACCACGCCTGCGGTGTCTGCCTGGTCCGGTAGCCCGGAAACCAGTGCAGGAATCTCAAACAGGCCAAACACCGGGATCCCGACACCGTCTGCGGTGGAAATCAGGTAACCGGCAATCATCACGGCAAACAGCCCGAGATACAGGAACGCGTGGCCAAACGCAGCCCCCAGACGCGTCATGCGGCTATAGCTGGCAAGCGGTGGCGGCGGCGGGCTGACCAGGCGCCAGACGATCCGCACGAGCATGATGGCGAACAGCGTAATGCCGATGCTCTTGTGCAGGTCCGGGGCGTCTTTGCGCCAGGCACTGTAGTAGTCGAGACCGACCATCCACAGGCCCAATGCGAACAGACCGAACACCACCAGGGCCACGCCCCAGTGCAAAACGATGCTGACCCAGCCATAGCGGGCCGGTGAATTACGTAGTTGCATGTCCCAAATCCCGTAAGAGCTGTGGCAAGACTATCGATTTACCTATCGAATTAAAGCGGAAAATTTCGCTTTGAAATATCGAGAAATACGATCAAGAGCGTATGCAGAGTAAGTTAACAAGAGATTAAGGACTATCCAGAAGAAACGTGACGGACTGTCCTGCGTTTACCACCAATTTACGCTTCAGACTCGCAATGGGTTGTGACACAGGCCTGCATTGCATAGGCTTGCGCGATTGTTTCGCCCGCGCACGTCGCGAGCCGCTTCGAGGAGAATGAACATGGGTTTGAATAACCAGTGGATGCAACGCGACCTTGCGGTGCTGTGGCATCCCTGCACCCAGATGAAAGACCACCAGCAACTGCCGCTGATCCCGATCAAGCGCGGTGAAGGCATCTGGCTGGAAGACTTCGAAGGCAAACGCTACCTCGACGCCGTCAGTTCCTGGTGGGTCAACGTGTTTGGCCACGCCAACCCGCGCATCAACCAGCGCATCAAGGACCAGGTCGACCAGCTGGAACACGTGATCCTCGCCGGTTTCAGTCACCAGCCGGTAATCGAGCTGTCCGAGCGCCTGGTGAAGATGACCCCCGAAGGCCTGACCCGCTGCTTCTATGCCGACAACGGCTCGTCGTGCATCGAAGTCGCGCTGAAGATGAGCTTTCACTATTGGCTCAACCGCGGCCTGCCGAACAAGAAGCGCTTTGTCACCCTGACCAACAGCTACCACGGCGAAACCATCGCCGCGATGTCGGTTGGCGATGTGCCGCTGTTCACCGAGACCTATAAAGCCCTGCTGCTGGACACCATCAAGGTGCCGAGCCCCGACTGCTACCTGCGCCCCGACGGCATGAGCTGGGAAGAACATTCCCGGAACATGTTCCTGGCCATGGAGCAGACCCTGGCCGAAAACCACGACACCGTGGCCGCCGTGATCGTCGAGCCGCTGATCCAGGGCGCCGGCGGCATGCGCATGTACCACCCGGTGTACCTCAAGCTGCTGCGCGAAGCCTGCGACCGTTATGGCGTGCACCTGATCCACGACGAAATCGCCGTGGGCTTTGGCCGCACCGGTACGATGTTCGCCTGTGAACAGGCCGGCATCCGCCCGGACTTCCTGTGCCTGTCCAAGGCCCTGACCGGCGGCTACCTGCCGCTCGCCGCGGTGGTCACCACCGACGATGTGTACGACGCCTTCTACGACGACTACCCGACCCTGCGCGCCTTCCTGCACTCCCACAGCTACACCGGTAACCCGCTGGCCTGTGCGGCGGCCCTGGCGACCCTGGATATCTTCGAAGAAGACAACGTCATCGAAAACAACAAGGCCCTGGCCCAGCGCATGGCCACCGCCACCGCGCACCTGGTGGACCATCCGCACGTCTCGGAAGTGCGCCAGACCGGCATGGTGCTGGCCATCGAGATGGTGCAGGACAAGGCCACCAAGACCGCCTACCCGTGGCAGGAACGCCGTGGCCTGAAGGTGTTCGAACATGCGCTGGAGCGAGGCGCGTTGCTGCGGCCGTTGGGCAGCGTGGTGTACTTCCTGCCGCCGTATGTGATCACCCCGGAGCAGATCGACTTCCTGGCTGAAGTGGCCAGCGAAGGGATCGACATTGCCACCAACAGCAAGGTCAGCGTGGCGGTGCCCAAGGATTTCCACCCGGGGTTTCGTGATCCGGGCTGATTGAGTTGATCGTTCCCACGCTCCGCGTGGGAATGCAGCCATGGACGCTCCGCGTCCGCCCTGCACACTATTTCCAGAGAACAGAAATGAGACTGTCCCGCTTTTTTGTCGACGCCCCCCTGAGCCTTGGCGACCACGAGTTGCCGGAAGCCCAGGCGCACTACATCAGCCGCGTATTGCGCATGAGCGAAGGCGACCCCGTGCAGTTGTTCGACGGTTCCGGCCAGGAGTTTCGCGCCAGCTTGCTGGAAGTCGGCAAAAAACGCGTGGTGGTGCAAGTCACCGAAACCTTCGCCGGGCAGGTCGAGTCGCCATTGCAGATTCACCTCGGCCAGGGCCTGTCCCGTGGCGAGCGGATGGACTGGGCGATCCAGAAAGCCACCGAGCTTGGGGTGAATGAAATCACCCCGATCTTCAGCGACCGCTGCGAAGTGCGCCTCAAGGACGAACGCGCCGACAAACGCCTGCAGCACTGGCGCCAGGTGGCGATCAGCGCGTGCGAGCAGTGCGGTCGCTCGCGAGTGCCGGTGATTCACCCACCGCTGTTGCTGGCGGATTGGTTGAAACAGGCCGAAGCGGATTTGAAGCTGGTGCTGCACCCGGTGGCCGAGCCCCTGGTGAGCCACGCGAAGCCTGGGAGCCTGGCCTTCCTGATCGGGCCGGAGGGTGGATTGACTGATGGCGAAGTCGAAACGGCACAAGGTGCGGGGTTTCATGCCGCACGGTTGGGCCCACGGGTGCTGCGTACCGAAACTGCGCCAGTCGTGGCGCTGGCGGTGGCTCAACAACTCTGGGGCGACTTCTAAACCCGTTTTGCAAACCCAATCGAATGTGGGAGCGGGCTTGCTCGCGAATGCGGTGGATCAGTCACACATGTATTGACTGGCACTCCGCTTTCGCGAGCAAGCCCGCTCCCACATTTTGATCGGGTTACCAACCTCAGACCTGTTTACTCCACCGGGTCACTCACAGGCGTCGCAATAATCGCCTTCAACTCACTGGTCATCGGGAATTCCAGGTTCAGGCCCTTGGGCGGAATCGGCTGCTCAAACCAGCGCTGGTAAATGCCGTTGATCTCCCCCGAGCTGTACAGCCCGGCCAGGGTCTCGTTGACCACCGCGAGAAACTGCGGGTCGTCCTTGCGCACCATGCAGCTGTAGATTTCCCGCGACTGTTCTTCCCCGACCACCACCCACTTGTGCGGGTCCCTCGCCTTGGCGCGCTCGCCGTAGAGCAACGCGTCATCCATGTAGAACGCCGCCGCCCGGCCGGATTGCAGCATCTGGAAGGCTTCGCCGTGGTCCTTGGCGCTGATCACCGACATGTTCAGTTTGTGATCGACGTTGTAGCTCTTGAGGAACCGCTCGTTGGTGGTACCGGCGGTGGTTACCACGTTCTTGCCTTGCAGGTCGGCGAAGCTTTTGATGCCGCTGTCGTTGGCGGTCAGCAACTGGCCCTTCACGTAGATAAACCCGTAGGAAAACGCCACCTGCTTCTGCCGCTCGGCGGTCACGCCGGTGGAACCGCATTCCAGGTCCACGGTGCCGTTTTGCACCAGGGCTATGCGGGTCTGGGAAGTCACCAGGTTGTACTTCACGTTGAGCTTCGGCACACCGGTTTTCTGCTGGATACGCTCGACGATCTTGTTCGCCAGCTCCACCGAATAGCCCATGGGCTTGCCGCTGTGATCCCCCACATAGGAAAACGGCACCGAGGCATCGCGGTAGCCGAGGGTGATGCTCCTGGCGTTGGCGATCTTGCTCAGCGTACCGTCCAAGGGGGCTTCGGTTGCCTGGGTCTGTGCACTCAATATCAGGGCCAGGAAGAGTATGGGGCTGCTGCGCAGCCCGACGGGGGACGAGCCCCCTCGCCACAGTTTTTGCATTGTTATTCTCCGTTTTTGTTTTAGTTATGGACGGCGCACGGCAATGACGCTGATTTCGACCAGCACGTCCGGTCGTGCCAACTGCGCCTGCAACGTGGTACGCGTCGGTGCCTGCCCCGGCGATAGCCAGGCGGACCAGACTTCATTCATCGGCGCAAAACCCTCCTGGATATTGTTCAGGTAGATGGTCGCATTCAGCAGATGATCCTTGTCGCTGCCGGCCTCGGCCAGCAGCGCATCAATCCTGGCCAGCACCTGTTCGGTCTGGGTCTTCACATCGCGGCCTTCGCCTGGCACCTGGCCGGACAGGAACACCAAATTCTGAAAAACCACGGCGCCAGACAAGCGGCTGTTGCTGTTGATTCGGGTGATGGTCATCGAAATATCCTCAAGCGGCTCGGGGCGCGAAGCCCTGCATATCAATGGAAGTGGTGTGCCGGCCAATCAACTCGGCCAGTACCTGGCCGCTGCCGCAAGCCAGGGTAAACCCGAGGGCGCCGTGGCCGAGGTTAAGCCACAGGTTGCTGTAGGCGCTGGCACCAATCAACGGCACGCCGGTAGGCGTGGCCGGGCGCATACCGGCCCATTCGACCGCGTGCTGGTAGTCACCGGCCAGCGGGAACGTCTCAAGTGCCTGACGTTTAATCAGCGCCAGGCGCTTGGGTTCCAGGCGGGTGTCGAAGCCGACAATATCCACCATCGCCGCCACCCGCAGTTGCTCACCGATGCGCGCGTAGACGATCTTGCGGTCGTAATCGGTGATGCTGATGTTCGGCGCCTGATGCTGCGCGCCAATCGGCACGCTCAGGCTGTAACCCTTGAGGGGATACAGCGGCAGTGACATACCCGGCAAGGCCAGCTCGGGGCTGCGGTGCCCGGCGGCCAGCACCAGGTGCTGCACCGGCAAGACTTCACTGCCCATTTCGATAGCCTGCACGGCGCCTGCGCTGTGACGAATCGCCGTCACCTTGCGCCCCAACAGGAACGTGCAACGCCCCGACGCTTCAAGGCGCGCCGCCAGTTGCTGGCAGAACCCATGGCAGTCGCCGACCTCTTCATTGGGCGTATAGATGCCGCCGGCAAAACTGGCGCTGTCCAGGGTCGGTTCCAGCCGTGCGCAGTCCGCCGCCGAGAGCACTTGCTGTTGCAGCGGGTCGGTCACTTTATTCAAGGCGCGTTCATAGCTGTCGAGGCTGCGAAAGGTCACCAGCTTGCCGTTGCGCCGCCAGTGGAAACCGCCCAGTTGGTCTTCTTCACGCCAGCGTTGCAGGGTGCCCTGGCTCAAGGACGCCAGGCGCAGCAAGTGGGCCGCATTGCGCTGGTTCACCGAGCCACGGCAGGCGCCCAGAAACGAGGCCATCCAGCGCCACTGCGCCGGGTCCATGCGCGGGCGCAGCTTCAGCGGCGAGTCACCGCGCAGCATCCAGCCGATGGCTTGCAACGGCACACCCTTGTCGGCCAACGGCGCGACATAGCGGTAGGACAGTTGCCCGCCGTTGGCGAAGCTGGTCTCGCTGCCCAGGGTTTCCCGGGCTTCGACCACCGTCACCTGCATGCCGGCACGCACCAGCGCGTAGGCACTCGCCAGGCCGATAACCCCGCCACCGATGATGCAAACCTGCTGAGCCATGTGCGTCCCTTAACCGTGCGATGTCAGGCTTGAAGGTTAGAGGCAGGTGACAGCGGCGGGACAATGAATAAAGATGGGTCACCCATAAACAAAGGTTATGGACTGCCCATGCGCTTGCGTCATATCGAAATCTTCCAGGCCATCCGCCAGACCGGTTCCATCAGCGCCGCCGCCCAGTTGCTGCATGTCTCGCAGCCGGCGGTGAGCAAGGTGCTGCAGCACGCCGAGTTGCAGTTGGGGTTCCCGCTGTTCCTGCGTATACGCGGCAAGCTGCAGCCAACCCCGGAAGCGCTGGCGCTGGAGCGCGAAGTCGACAAGGTGACCGAAAGCCTGCAAGGCGTGCGGCGCCTGGCGCAGAACCTGCGCCGCGAGCCGGGCCAGAGCCTGCGTATCGGCGCCA
Source organism: Pseudomonas sp. D4002 (assembly GCF_013385665.1). NCBI lineage: Bacteria > Pseudomonadati > Pseudomonadota > Gammaproteobacteria > Pseudomonadales > Pseudomonadaceae > Pseudomonas > Pseudomonas sp. D4002. The sequence continues at coordinate 352,052 of NZ_JACAPN010000024.1, read as the reverse complement.
CACCCGCGCTGGCCTTGTCGTTGCTGCCGCCGGCCATCCGCGAATGGACCCAACGCTACCCGGACATCGCCTGCGAGCTGTCCAGCGCCCACAGCCGCGAGCTGGTGCAAAACCTGTTGATGCGTGAGGTCGACGTGGCGCTGACCCTGCAACCGCCCGATCACCCAGGGCTGAACGCCCAGCCGTTGGCCCACGGCGTGCTGGTGGCGCTGGCGCCGCAGGGTTACTGGAAGGAAAACGAGCTGGGCAAACCGTTGCCGCTGATGGCCCTGGCGGGCGCGCCGTTGATTGGCCTGTCCAGCGCCGACCCGTTGTCGGCGAAGCTGGACAGCTACCTGGAAGCGGTCGATCCACCGCCACGGGTCAGCATCGCAGTGCAGACCTATTCCCTGGCCAGGGCCATGGTCGAATCCGGCGCCGGGCTGGCGGTGATTGATCCGTTCACCGCCCTCGGCGCATCACCGGCCACCACCTGCATTCGCCCGCTGGCGCCACCGCTGCCAATCACCTTGTACGCCCTGACCCGCGCCGACGAACCGCCGCCGCATATGCTGGCGAGCCTGTTGGAGATCTTCGGCAGCCGGGCCCAGGAGCAATTGGACCGGCTATAACACGTACCCCATGATCGCCACGAAATGCAGCAGGCTGCCGCCAATCACGAACAAATGCCAGATCCCGTGGGAGTGCCGCAAGCGGTCCTCCAGGGCAAAGAAAATAATGCCCACGGTGTACAGCACCCCGCCCGACGCCAGCCAGGCAAACCCGGTAGGCCCCAGCGCAGCAATCAGCGGCTTGACCGCCACCAGCACAATCCAGCCCATCACCGCATAGATCACGATCGACAGGATCCGCGCCTCGGAGCGTGGCTTGATCTCCTGCAGGATGCCGATCACCGCCAGCCCCCACACAATCCCGAACAGCGTCCAGCCCCACGGCCCGCGCAGCGTCACCAGGCAAAACGGCGTGTAGCTGCCGGCAATCAGCAGGTAGATCGAAAAGTGATCGACCTTCTGCATGATCGCTTTCTTGCGCCCGCGCACGCTGTGGTAAACGGTGGACGCGCTGTACAACACCAGTAATGTGAAACCGTAGATCGCTACGCTGACAATCTTCCAGGGGTTGCCGTCCATACTGGCCACCACCAACATCCATACCGCACCCACAAAAGCCGCAACCGCCCCGAGCAAGTGGCTCCAGGCGTTGAATCGTTCCCCGTGATACATGTGTCACTCACCTCGAATAACGGTTATCACCTCGACCATTCTGACGTCACCCACCCAATATCAGGTAACAACCTTTCTTCATTTGCCCAAATACACATGCCGATGGATGATTCGCTTCATCCTGTGGGAGCTGGCTTGCCGGCGATAGCGGTGTATCAGCAGCAGATGCATGTCTGACCCACCGCTATCGCAGGCAAGCCAGCTCCTACATAAAAGCCCCTCATCGGTAACGCCCATGGCCGACCTCGAACCTGCCCAGCCCCACCCGAGTCTGTGGCAATTGTTTTACAACTTCGCCATGGTCGGCCTGTTCGGCTTTGGCGGCGTGATGCCCTGGGCGCGGCAGATGATGGTCGACCGCAGGCAGTGGGTCAGCGAACAAGGCTTCAACGAGTTGCTGACCACCGGCCAATTTTTCCCCGGGCCGAATATCGCCAACGTCGGCATCATCTACGGTCGGCGCCTGCACGGTTTGCCGGGTGCGGTTGTGACCGTGGTCGGCTTGTATCTGTTCCCCTCGCTGATCACCGTGCTGGCCGGCTTCGCCTATGCCAAATGGTGGAGCCATGACGTGGTGCAGCAGATCTTCGGCGCGGTGATGCCGATCGCCACCGGGCTGATGCTCGGCACCACCTTGCGCCTGCTCAAGGCCATGCCGCGGACCCTGGCCAACTACAGCGCGTTCGTCCTGACCTTCGTATTGATGGCGGTGCTGGTGCTGCCGTTGTGGATGGTCCTGCTGATCTGCATTCCTAGCTCCCTGGCCTTGAGTTTCATGGGCAAGCAGAAGGTGGCCGGCTGATGCAGAGCGTGCTGTTTCACCTGATGATCCAATGCGCGCTGTGGTCGCTGATGGCGATTGGCGGCAACACCGTGGCCCTGAGCGATATCCACCGCTACACCGTCACCGACATGAACTGGATCACCGACGCCCAGTTCGTCGCCTTCTTCGCCTTGTCCCAGGCCTTGCCGGGGCCCAATGGCATGTTCCTGGTATTTATCGGCCAGCAAGCCGCCGGGTTGCCCGGCGCCCTGGTGGCCCTGACCGCCAAGCTGGTGCCCTGCTCGGTACTCACATACCTCGGCGCCGGCTGGCTGGAAAAACACAGCAAAACCCCGTGGGTGCAGCGGGTCAAAGGCAGCCTGCTGCCGATCTCCATCGGGCTGATCCTGGCCGCCAGCTACATCCTGATGAACAGCCTGGAAAACAATGCCACCAGCCTGGTGCTGACCCTGGCCAGCGCTGCCGTGGTGTATTACACAAGGCTCAACGCAATCTGGCTGATCATCCTCGGCGTGGTGTTGGGCCTGTGCAGCGCATGGCTGGGAGTGAACTGGTTTTAGGGGCACAATCGACGGCATTCGAACAAGAGTCACGCCCATGCTGATCGACGAAGAGTTCACCCTCAAGAAGCTGGAAATCTTCCTGGCGTTCATGCGCACCGGCAACCTGGCGCGGGCGGCGGCTGAACTGCAGACCAGCAACGTCAGCGTGCACCGGGCGATCCACTCCCTGGAAAACGCCCTGCGCTGCCCGCTGTTCAAGCACGAAGGGCGTAACCTCACGCCGCTGGAAAGCGCCTATGTGCTGGAAGAGCGTGCGCAGAAGCTGGTGCAGGATGTGGTCGACAGCGTGCGGGTGACCCGCGAGGCCGCCGGCTTTTCCGCCGAGCGCTTCAAGCTGGGCTCGCTGTATTCGCTGACGGTGAAGACCGTGCCGCAGTTGATCATGGGGCTGAAGATTCGCCGTAGCGAGCTGAATATCGACCTGATCCTCGGCTCCAATTTCGACCTGCTGTACAAGCTGAAGAACATGGAAGTCGATGCGATCCTGATCTCCCTCGACGAGCACGCCAACGATCCGGACTGCGAGCAGATCGCGCTGTTTTCCGACGACATCTTCCTCGCCACCCCGGCCGATTCACCCTTCGACCGTGAACAGGAAATCGACCTGGCGGACGTGCGCGACGCCACCTTCATCACCCTCACCCAAGGCTTCGCCACCCACCAGGACGGCAACCGCGTATTCAAGCAGGCAGGGTTCGAGCCGAAGGTGGCGATGCAGGTCAACGACATCTTCACCCTGCTGAGCATGGTCAGCTCGGGCGTGGGTTATGCGCTGCTGCCGGGGCGGATTGCGGCGGTGTATGAGAACCGGGTGAAGCTGATTCCCCTGCAACCGCGCTACCGTTTGCAGCAGCACATTGGCGTGGTGTTTCTGAAAGCCAAGGAACGCGACCCGAACCTGCTCGCGCTGTTGGCGGAGTGCCGGATGTATGCGAACCGCCAAACCTGACAATGATCCCCTGTGGCGAGGGAGCTTGCTCCCGCTCGGCTGCGCAGCAGTCGTAAAATCAGCGCCCGTGTTGTTTCAGGATGAATGCATTGGGACCGCTTCGCGCTCCAGCGGGAGCAAGCTCCCTCGCCACAAAAGCGGTCGACACCTCTCGGGTCAGCCGACAATCCCGCGCACGATGAAGTACAGCACCGACGGCCCCAGCAAACACCCAAGCCCGGTGTGAAAGGTGGCAGTCAACGCGCCATACGGCACCAGCCGCCGGTCCGTCGCCGCCAGGCCTGCCGTCACACCGCTCACCGTGCCGGCCAAACCACCGAACACCATCGCCGAGCGCGGGTTATCCAGGCCCATCCAGCGTGCCGCCATGGGCGTGCCCACCATCACCAGGATCGCCTTGATCAACCCAGTCGCGATGGACAGCGCCACCACATCCGAGCTTGCACCCAACGCCGCCCCGGTCACCGGCCCGACGATGTAAGTCACCGCGCCCGCGCCGATGGTGGTCATGCTGATCGCATCGCGATAACCAAACGCCCAGGCGATACTCGCGCCCACAATAAACGGCAGCACCGTGCCCAGCAGCAAGGCAATCGCACCAATCAAGCCGGCCTTGCGCGCCTCGGTGGCCTGTACTTCAAACGCCGTGGCCACGATGGCAAAGTCCCGCAGCATGGCGCCGCCCATCAAGCCGATCCCGGAAAACAGCGCCACGTCCGCCAGGCCTTTCTGCCCGCCGGTCAAGGTGCCGCCCACCCAGGCCAGCACCAGCCCGATCACAATCGCGATGGCTGAGCCGTGGATGCGTCCGAAGGTCAGGCGCTTGGACAGCACCACCGAAATCCACATCACCACGCCGACAAATGCAAAGGCGGTGACCAAGCCGTTATTTGCCAGGCCTTTCTCGATGAGTTCCCACATATCAGCGACCTCCCGCGACAGGTGCAGCCGCAATCAGCGGCTCTTCATCGGGCAGCGGTTCGCCCTTGTGCGTGCGGCTGATCAAGGCAATCGTGCAACCGCACACCACCACCGAACCAATCGCCGCCAGCACCGCCACAGGGCCGCCGTGCAGCGCGGTGACCACGTTCTGTTGCGCCGCCATCGCCACCACCACCGGGATGTACATGGCACCCCAGAAGCCGACACCCATCTCGCATTCCTTGGTCATGCCGCCGTGTTTGTGCATCCACAACCGTGCGCAGATCAGCAGGATCATCGCGATCCCCACCCCGCCCACGTTGGATTTGACTCCCAGCAACACGCCGAGCATGTCGCCCAGAATCACGCCGGCCAACATGCAGATCGCCAGCAACGCCACACCGTAAATAATCATGATGGTTGTCCTCAAAGTGCTTCATCGAAATTGTTGTTTTTGTGCTTCGAAAGCCTTGGGCGGCAATGCCGATCCGATAAAGATGAATACCGTACCTGTGGCGAGGGAGCTTGCTCCCGTTGGGCTGCGTAGCGGCCCTGAAATCCTCGGAGCGCTGCGCACTCCAACGGGAGCACGCTCCCTCGCCACAGGTCATTGGTGACCCGCTCTATCTCTTGACCGACCAGCATCAGCCTTGGTGGAGCTCTATCGGTGATGGTTTCCCTCCTCTCGCAGCAAGGCCTGCAAGGTGTCCAGGCGGGCGCCTTCGAAGGCGATGACGGTGCCTTGCTCGAACACCCGGCGCGCGAGGCCCGTAAGCACGGCACCGGGAGGCAGTTCGATATGCAGGCGCACACCGCGCTCGAAGGCGCTTTGCACGGTGCCGCGCCAGTCGACGATGCGGCACATGTTGAAGGCGAGGTCGTCGCGCAGGTGTTCGCTGTTGTGGATCGGCCGGGCGCGGGTGCTGCTCAGGTAGGTGATGCTCGGCGGTTTCAGTGTCACTTGGGCGAAGGCTTGAGCCAGTGCTTCGGCGGGCTTTTCCAGCAGCACGCAATGGGACGGCACGCTGACGGCCAGGCGTTTGGCGACGCCGTTGCCGCGCACCAGATTGGCGACCGCCTTCATGGCCTCATCGCTGCCGGCGATGACCGTCTGGTTGTCGGCATTGATATTGGCCAGGTAAACCGGGGTTTGCGGGCTGTGGACCTGAGCAAGCAAGGCTTCGACGGTGGACAGGTCCGGGCCGATAAGGGCGGTCATGCCGTAGCCGTGGGGATACGCGTGTTGCATCAATTCGCCGCGCAGGCTGACGAGTTTCAACGCGTCGGCAAAGTCCAGCGAGCCGGCGATCACGGCGGCCGGATAGGCACCAATGGACAGGCCGGCGACGTAATCGGGGGTGTGTTCCAGCAAACGCGCACTGGCCACACCGGCAATCAACAGGCAGAGCTGCACGGCACGGGTCGAGGCCAGCGCTTCGGCAGAATCCAGAGTAAGCACATCCTCATTGAGGGCAGCACTGGCTTCGTCCAGCACCGCACGCGGCAATTGCTGGAGCATGCCGGGACGCTGGGCGCCCTGCCCCGGGAATGCCAGGAGGCTACTCATGCCACGGCCTGCCAAGGATCGAGCACCAACTGCGCGCCGCTGGCGTTCTTCAGCAGCACGCGACGCGAACCACCGGCCCATTCACGCAACGCGACCGCGCCAAACGGCGTTTGCAGTTGCAGGTCCACGGCGCACACCGCCGTATCCAGTATCGCCAGCAGGTCCTCTGCATCGCTGCGATCAAGGCGCTCGGGCGTGCGCAGAATCAAATCCAGATCGCTCTTGGCATGCAACGCTTCGACGCCGCTGGCCAACTCGAAACCCGCACTGCCGGTGACGCCCCAACTCTCTCCCGCCAGCACCGGTCGCAACTGAGCGAGGGCCTGCAACGCCGGCAAATCCCTTGGCGAGATCACACCGCGCAGGTCTTCCGGCACCACGCGCCGCTGCACCGCCGCCATCGGCATCACGGCGGCGAAGCGCTGCTCGCGCAAGCGCCCGCGTACCCCCACCGCTACCTGGCCCGGCGACGCGACGGCACGCCGCACCACCACCGGATGCCCAGCGGCCAATGCTTCCAGCACCCAGGCCGGCGCATCAGCGGGCGCATGCGCCGGGGTCATGCCCCAGAGCAAGTCGTGAGCGTTCACCATTGCTCCCGCAGCAGTTGGCGCACGTGGCTGGAGGCGGCGCGGTTAGTGGCGCCCAGGCGACCGCTCAGGTCCCGACCGCCGGCCTGCACATCCTTGATCGCCTGCACCAGGCAATCGCTGACCCGCGCCACATCTTCGCTGGTGGGCTGCTCGATCTGGCTGACCGACAAGGTCTCCCAGAGCAAGCCGAGGCTGGCATAGCTGTCGATGTCATAGGCCATCGGCGGCACGCTGGCAGCCAGGGTTTCCAGCTCTTCAACACTGCGCAGGGTTACCCGCGCCGCCGAAGCCTTGCCCATGGCATGCACCATCACGCCGGGGTCACGCAGGGCAATCAGGCGGTTGGCCTGGTAACCATGGGCGAGGAAGGCGCCGGACATCGCCTTGCCCACCAGCAGCGCGATCACCGGGTGACCGGCCAGGCGGGCACGGGCGTAGCTGTCGGCAGCGGCGGCCAATGCTTGGTGAATGCCCAAGGCTTCTTCGCGACGACCGTAGGCCTGGCTCGGCACATCCACGATGGCAATCAGCGGACGCTTGTCGCCGGTATCGATCGCCTCATCAACCGCCTTGGCCAAACCCCAGCCTTCCAGCAAACCGACTTCACCGTTGCGAGCGCGAGGGAAGCGGTTTTGTGGGTCAGTGACCACCGCGATAAAGCGCACTGGCTGATCACCGAGCACACCGTCGGCAACTTTCAGCGAGTTCGGCAAACCGCTCACTGGCGCTGCGTCGCCGCTCAATGCGTTGAACCACTGCAAACCTCTCATGAGCGTTCTCCCTGATACAGATCGCGAACCGTCGCCGGGTCGATTTGCGGTTCGGCGTTCAGTGCGGCCAGGCGTTCCAGATAGTGATCAACCTGACGGCTGCGCTGGTTTTCCGGCAAGCCTTGTTGCAGCAGTTCAGTGATCTGCTGCTGAATCTGCGCCACGTCGTCGGCCACATACCGGTCGGCCAAGCCACTGTTGAAACGCTGCTCACCGCCGGTCAGGCTCCAGATGAAGGGCCGGTCACGGGAGTCGTATTCTTCAAGGCCGGCTTCCTGCTCGATCACCTGCGGGCCGTTCAGGCCAAGGCGCGCCTCACGGGTCACCAGCAGATAACTGCACAAGCCTGCCGCGATGGACATGCCGCCAAAACAACCGACGCTGCCCGCCACCACGCCGATCACCGGCTGGTACTGGCGCAGGTCGACAATCGCTGCGTGGATATCGGCGATGGCGGCCAAGCCCAGGTTGGCTTCCTGCAAGCGCACGCCGCCGGTTTCCAGCAGCAGGATCGGGCGAGTAGGGATACCGTTGCGATTGTCTTCAGCAGCCAACTCCAGTGCACCGGCCATCTTCGCGCCGCCGACTTCACCGAGACTGCCGCCCTGGAAATTGCCTTCGATGGCCGCGATGACCACCGGCAAGCCGGCGATGCTGCCCTTGGCGATCACCACGCCGTCATCTGCCTGCGGCACCACGCCCTGGCGACTCAGCCATGGCGACATGACGCGCTGGAACGGATCGATCAATTCGCGATAGCTGCCCGCATCGAGCAAGGCCTTGGCCCGCTGCCGGGCGCCGAGTTCGACGAAGCTGTGTTTGTTGAGCAAGTCAGTCATGACCGATCTCCTCGAAGCCCTGCTCCAGGCGCAAGCGCACCACGCCGGGTGTGGCGCCAAAGTCGTGGATATCGATGTTCAATGCAGGGGGCGTCTGCTCCTGGAAGATCCGTTCAAACAGGTGCTGCCAACGTAGCTGCGCACCATTGACCGAGGTTTGCACCTGAATCGTCAGGGTGCCGGCGGTGCCCGGTTCCAGCAGCACTTCGAGGTCGCCGGAGCCGACGCAACCTACCAGCGCGCGGCCCTTTGCGGGCTGCCCGGCGGGGAATTCAAAGGATAAGGTTTCCATCACAGCGCTCCGTCGAGGCGGTCGATAAACAGGCAGGCGGCCAACAGGTCGGCGGCGCCACCGGGGGAGGCATTCAGCGCCAGCAGTTGCTGGTCCAGCTCATGCAGTTGGCGGCGGCCGGCGAGGCTTGCGCTGCCGCCGGCGTCCAGTACGGCTTGGGCGCCCTGCTGCATGGCCTGCAAGCCTTCAGGACCGGCGCGGTAGAGCACGCAGGTGTCGGCCAGGTCGGTCATGATCGCCAGCAAGGCGTCGAGGCGCGCGTTCTGTTCGCCGTGTTGCTGCAGGCGGCTTTTCTTCAGTTGGGGCAGGCCGCGTTGCAGCACCGACGGGAAGCCCAGTTGCGCCTCTTCGCGAGCACCGCGTGTGCCGTAGCGTTGTGCGACCTGGGCGCCGTGGCTCAGCGGTTGCGGTGCGTAACGGTCGTTGAGCAAGGCCAGGCGGGCGGCGCGCAACGTCACCGCGCTGGCAGTGCAGGATTCCGGTTGCAGTGCGGCGGCGGCGACTAACAGGCCGAGCGCCCAGATCGCGCCGCGATGGGTATTTACGCCGCTGGTGGTGACGAGCATCGCCTGTTCACCTTCGCGACCGATGCGCCCGAGGGCTTCACGCAGGGGCAAACCGACTTCGCCAAATTCGACCGCGGCCTCGGCCATTTCCTTGAACGCCGGCCACAGCGACAGCGCCGAGGCGTGCATCAAGCCGAGGTGCAAATCGGTATGGGCGCCGTTGCCGCGACGGTCTACCAGGGCGGGTTTCGGCGACAGGTCCGCCTCATCGATCAACGCGTCGACGGCCATGTCGGCCAGGCGTTCGGCCAGCGTCAGGTCGTGCAGTTTGAGTGCGTGCATTTACCAGCTCCTGAACTTGGCGGGCGGGTTGTACAAGCCACCGGACCACTCCACCAGATCGGCCACGCTCTTGGCGGCCAGCAGCTCGCGGGTGGCATCGGTGCGGCGGATGCCGAGGTCATCGGGCAGCGCAATCAAGCCTTCGCGACGCATGCGTGCGGTGTCCTTGGGGTTGTGGCGCATGCCGATGGCGGTCACCCCGGCCACGGCGGCGATCATCGCCTGGCGCTCTTCCAGGGAACGGGCCTTGTACAGGTAGGCGATGCCTTCTTCGGTGAGCAGGTGCGTGACGTCATCGCCGTAGATCATGATCGGCGCCAGGGGCATGCCGCTTTTGCGGGCGACTTCCACCGCGTCGAGGGTTTCGACAAAGGTGGGTTTGCCGCCTTCCTGGAAGGTTTCGACCATCTGCACCACGAGCTTTTTGCCGCGTTCGAGCAAGGCTTCCGGGGCGTCGTCGTGGCGCATGTCGAGCCAGGCGGGTGTGCCGTGGCGGCGACCGCGTGGGTCATGGCCCATGTTCGGCGCACCGCCAAAGCCGGCGAGGCGGCCACGGGTGACGGTGGAGGAATGCCCGTCGCCATCGACCTGCAAGGTGGCGCCGATAAACAGGTCCACCGCGTACTGCCCGGCCAGTTGGCAGAACATTCGGTTGGAGCGCAGCGAGCCGTCGCGACCCGTGAAGAACACATCCGGCCGGGCGGCGATGTAGTTCTCCATGCCCAGTTCGGTGCCGAAGCAATGCACGCTTTCGACCCAGCCGCTTTCGATGGCCGGGATCAGGGTTGGGTGCGGGTTGAGGGTCCAGTTGCGACAGATCTTGCCCTTCAGGCCCAGGGATTCACCGTAGGTCGGCAGGATCAATTCGATGGCGGCGGTGTTGAAACCGATGCCGTGGTTCAGCGATTGAACGTTGTGTTTTTCATAGATGCCGCGGATCGCCATCATCGCCATCAACACATGCACGGGCTTGATGTGGCGTGGGTCGCGGGTGAACAGCGGTTCGATGTAGAAGGGCTTGTCAGCGACCACCACGAAATCGACCCAGCTCGCGGGGATGTCGACGCGCGGCAGGTCGGTGACGTCATCCACCAGTTGGTTGACCTGGACGATGACGATGCCATCGCTGAAGGCGGCCGGCTCGATCAGCGCGGGTGTGTCTTCGGTGCTCGGGCCGGTGTAGATATTGCCGGCGCGGTCGGCCATGAAGCCGGCCGACAGGACCACGTTGGGGATCAGGTCCACCACCAGCCGCGCGTAGAGTTCGATGTAAGTATGGATCGCGCCAATTTCCAGCAGGCCGTCTTCCAGCAACTGGCTGATGCGCAGGGACTGGGTGCCGGCAAAGGAGAAATCCAGCTTGCGGGCGATGCCCTTTTCAAACAGGTCCAGGTGCTCGGAGCGGCCGACGCTGGGCATGATCATGTGCAGGTCGTGGAGCTTGGCGGGGTCGGCCTTGGCCAGGGAGCGCGAGAGGAAATCGGCCTGCTTCTGGTTGTTGCCTTCCAGAACCACGCGGTCGCCGGGGAGGATCAGGGCTTCCAGGGCTTCGACAATGCGCTCGCTGGGGAGCACGGCGCCATCGGCGAAGGATCGCACCAATGCGAGGCGGCGCTGCTTCTCATCGCGCCGCCGCGTCCAGCGCGAGTCGGGGGAAGTTGTTGTTGTCATGGTCGCTCCACGGGATTTGCTGTCGTGGGCTGTACCTTAGGAGGGTATTGGGGGGGCATCAATCAAGCTGGGCGGTGAACCGTTACGATTGGAGTAATGGTTCATTAGCAAACGCTGAGGCTCGGGCTCAACACAGTTCAAATGTGGGAGCGGGCTTGCTCGCGAATGCGGTGGGTCAGTTGATAAATCGGGTACTGACACACCGCATTCGCGAGCAAGCCCGCTCCCACATTTGCTCAGCGCTGTTCGGGAGAACGTGCGCAGAAGTCCCAAAATGGGAACGATCAGTCCCTTTTTGGGACTGATCTCGCTTCATCACCCAAGCCGCTATTTCTGGTTAGTCACCCACTGTTCGACCTCCTTCAATAGCGCTTGAGTATGCGCAATCAGTTGCTCCAACAACCCCTCATCCTCATCCATATACCCTTCATATTCCGCCAGGTTGCGGCGCTCGTGGCATAGCGCAAACAGTCTTACCTGAACCTTGTTGGCTGCGGTGGTATGAAGCAGGCATTGGAACACCAGATAGCGCTTGTCCGAGCGATAGCCGTGCAAGCGCAAGGCTGTGAGGGCGATTGCGTGGGCCGCGTTGTAAGCCAAATCAAAACGGCTGGCGAAAGATAATTGCGGGGTTTTGGCGTCCTTCAATCGATCACGGGCAGAGCGCATCAACCCATCACATTCCTTGCGATCCGGCGGCTCTGCCTTCAAGCCACCACTACGTTGCAGGTTCTCCAGGTTGGCCTTGCTGTCCATCCTTGGACTCCACGGGGTTTTCCCCAATCAGGTTGATCTTGTCCTGCTCCGCCACCCTTTGCACAAAACTGTTACCGGCATTCCATTTGCCGATCCAGTCTTCGGGGGTATAGAGCGTCGGGTTGATGGTGCGGCCCAGTTGCTCTTCCAGCGGCATGAGCTGCTCCATGACTTCACTGTAGTTGAGGTTTTCGCCGATCAGCATCAGATCTATGTCACTGGATGAGTGCGCCTCGCCCTTGGCGATGGAACCGTAGATAAATGCCCACTTCAGTTGCGCGGCAAATGGAGCCAGTGCGTTGCGCAATGGCTCGTCCAGGCTCAGGGTCTTGCGCACGATGGCCACCAGCTCCGAGTAGATGGGGCACTGCGGATTGGCCTGGTAGTGGGTTTGGTTGCCCTGGCGCGTCAAGGTCAGGATGCCTGCCAACTGCAAACGCTCCAGCTCGCGGGTCAGGCTGCCCTTGCCCACCTTTGCCCAGCGGGCGATTTCATTGGTGAAGAAGCTTTGGTCGGGCTTGCCAAAGAGCAAACCCAAGACTTTCTGCTGAGTCACGGTGAATAGCGCAGTGCTAAGGGGCAAGGTTTGCATGGCAGCGACCGAAGAGTCCCAAAAAGGGAACGATAGGTCCCTTTTTGGGAACGATCAAGTTTTTAGGCTGCGCAAGAAGGAGCAACCTGCTCCAGTGCCTGATCAACCAGTAACTGCCCCAGCTCACTCATCTGCTGAATGGCCAGCACCACGCCGCGCTGGGAACCTTCCAATTCAAAGGCCAGGTTGGAAGTCAGGGCGTTGAGTGAGGCAAAGGTTTCAGAAGCGTTGGCCAGCAGGGCTTCGGTGGATTGAGAGGGGGTGACGGTAAAGAGTGAAGATGAAGCCGAAGGCGGAAAGTAATGATCCATCGCACGCTCGGCGGCGGCCTGGAGTTTGCGGTGTTCGATTTCGGTGTTGTGGGGCGGATTGGGGGTAGGTTTGAACATGATGTGCAGCTCCGATATGTATTAGGGAAGCTGACACCGTCCGCTTGCACGCGAATAAGGTGGTAGCTGTGCGCAGGTGTGCAAGACCGGGCATATCGGACCCCGGCAGACCCCAAGGGATCTCCCACGCACAGCCGCCATAAGAAATACAGCAGGCATAAAAAACGCCCGTTGAATGGCTATGGGCGTTGGTGCGCCGACATGTAACCGGACTTGCACGTCCGTGTCACCGTTTTTTGCGATGACGCACGAAGACTAGGCGCGATCGCAGGGCACAACAAGTTCATGCACAGCGCGAGAGGTTGCAGGAAAAATCCGACTGTAAAGCGCACGCCGATGCGATCGTTCCCACGCTCTGCGTGGGAATGCATCCCGTGACGCTCCGCGTCACCACAGCGCGAGACTTAAGCCTTGCATCGCCAGCTGGACGCAGAGCGTCCGAGGCTGCATTCCCACGCGGAGCGTGGGAACGATCATCAATTGACTGACGGTTACACTCAGGCCAATCCGGCCTCGACCAACAACGCCTCCAATCCCATCAAGTCCGGCACCCTGGCCACATGCTCCCCCACCTGCACCGCCGCCAACTCCAGCGGGCACAACGGCACGTCCACATAACTCAACTGGCTATCGAGCTTGTACGAGCGCGGAATCCCCTGGATCACCAACGCAATAAACTTCAACGTCGGCCGTCCTCCGAGGGTGTTCAACACCACAATCCGCGCCCGCTCTCCCACCACGCCCGACTCGCCACACGCGGCCTCAAAGCTGATCAACGGCAACTGCCGATCCCGCCAGGTGACCTGCCGCAAATACCACGGCGGCGCATCACTGGCCGGTTCGCCGCGCTGGAAGTCGATCAGCTCGGCCACGGCGACGTTGGGCAACAACAGGTGACGGTCGGCCAATGGCAGCAGCAAGCCGGTGAGTTGAGTTGCGCGGTGATCAAGCACGGGACTTGCTCCAGTAAGCGATGCTTTCCAGCAGCACCGACTCTTGATAAGGCTTGCCGAGGTAGTCGTTGACGCCAATCGCCATCGCACGATCACGGTGTTTTTGCCCGGTGCGGGAGGTGATCATGATGATGGGCATGCGCATCAGCCGCGGGTCGTCACGCACCTGGATGGCCACTTCGAAGCCGTCCATGCGCGGCATTTCGATGTCGAGCAGCATCAGGTCCGGGGTGTGCTCTTCCAGCACGGCCATGGCGTCGATGCCGTCCTTGGCGGTGAGCACGTTCATGCCGTTGCGCTCCAGCAGGCGGCTGGTGACTTTGCGCACGGTGACCGAGTCGTCCACCACCAGCACCAGCAGCGGGCGCTTTTTCAGCGGGTCGTTGAGGATCAACGGAGCGTCCGCCGCCTGGGCCGGCAACGCCGGTGGCCGGGCGCGGATATGCGCCATCAGGTCGATGATCAGCACCACGCGGCCATCGCCAAGGATGGTTGCGCCAGACACGCCCTTCACCCCGGCAAACTGCGGCCCCAGGCCCTTGACCACGATCTCCCGGGTGCCGGCCATGGCGTCCACTTGCACCGCCACGCGCCGTTCGTTGCATTGCACCAGCAGCACCGGCAGCGGCTGGTACTGGCCCAGCAGGTTCGGCCGGCCGACGGTGTGCAGCAGGTCGCCGAGGTAGAACAGTTCGTAGCGTTGGCCGGCGTATTCGTAGCGCGGCGGGTCCTGCTGATAGTGCCCTTCCAGCTCATGGGGCATGACCCGCACCAGGCCTTCGATGGTGTTCAGCGGGATCGCGTATTGATCGTCGGCACACTGCACCATCATCGCCCGGTTGACCGACACAGTGAACGGCAGGCGAATGCGAAAGTGCACGCCCTCTCCCGGCGTCGAGTCGATGACCATCGAGCCGCCCAGCTGGCGCACTTCTTCATGCACCACGTCCATGCCCACGCCACGCCCGGAAATCTGGGTGATTTTTTCGGCAGTGGAAAACCCCGGTTGCAGGATGAACTGCAACACGTCGCGGTCGCTGATTTCCAGGTTGGGGTCGAGCAAGCCACGCTTGATCGCCTTGCGCCGCACGGCTTCAAGCGGCACGCCGGCGCCGTCGTCGCGCATGTCGAAAACGATGTCGCCGCCTTCGTGGGTCAGGTCCAGGGTGATGCGGCCTTTCTCGGGTTTACCGGCCAGCAATCGTGCATCGCGGGATTCCAGGCCGTGGTCGACGGCGTTGCGCAGCATGTGTTCCAGCGGCGCGACCATGCGCTCCAGCACGTTGCGGTCCATCTCGCCTTCGGCATTGCCGACGATAAATTCCACGTCCTTGCCCAGCTCGCCCGCCACCTGCCGCACGATGCGTTTAAGCCGTGGCAGCATGCGTTCGAAGGGCACCATGCGCGTGCGCATCAGGCCTTCCTGCAACTCGGTGTTGATGCGCGCCTGTTGCTGCAGCAGGTTGTGGGCATCCTGGTTGCGGCGGTCGAGGGTTTCCTTGAGGTCGAGCAGGTCGGAAGCCGATTCGAACAAGGCCCGGGACAGTTGTTGCAACTGGGAATGGCGGTCCATTTCCAGCGGGTCGAATTCTTCGTAGCCCAGGCGTTCGGCCTCGGCCTGCTGGCGGCTGAGGATGCGGCCCTGGGTCTCGGTGTCGAGGCGGCGCAGTTGATCGCGCATACGCTCGATGGTGGTTTCCACCTCGTTGAGGGCAACGCTCGCATCGTTGACCTGCTGCTCGATACGCCCACGGAAAATCGAAGTTTCACCCGCCAGGTTGACCAGGTCATCCAGCAAGTCGGCAGAGATCTTCACCATGTCGGCGGCCGGATCGCTGGCCGGCACCGCCTCGGTTTTGGTTGCCGTCAACGCCAGCGGTGCGTCCGTCACTTCAGCCGGACGCACCAGGCCCTTGATGCGCTCGATCAGCAGGTCCACCGAGCCCACCGGCATTCCCGCCGCCACCGCATCGATCATCTGCGCCAGGCGGTCGTGGCAGCCTTGCAGCAAGGCGAACAGCTCCGCCGAGGGCGCCAGCAAACCTGCCGACAAGCCCTCATAGAGAAACTCCAGCTCATGGGCCAGGTCGCCAATCGGGCCGATCTCGACCATGCGAGCGCCGCCCTTGAGGGTGTGCAGGTCGCGCAGCAGTGTCTCGACTTCCTGGCGATTTTTCGGCTCGGCCTGCCAGCGCAACAGCGCGGCGCCGGAGCTGTCGAGGATGTCGGCGGCCTCTTCGAGAAAGATATCCAGCAGCTCGGGATCACTGCCCGGCGTCTCGACTTCGGCGGCCGCTGCGGGCGCCGCTTGTCCGGTGCCTTGGCGCAACTCACGCAAGTGGCTGATCAGGTCGGAGGAGTCGCTCAACGGTTGCTGGTGTTGCAGTTGCTCAAGCAACAGCGCCAGCCGCTCATGACTGGCCATCAACACATTGGCCAGCTCGCTGGAATAGCTGTAGCGCCGGTCCACCAAACCTTCGTAAAGGTTTTCCAGCTCAAGGGCCAGGTCGCCCACCGCGCCGATTTCAGCCATGCGCGCGCCACCCTTGAGGGTGTGCAAATCCCGCTGCAACGATGACAGCGGCGCTGCGTTATCCGGGTCCAGCAGCCAACGCTTCAAGGACTGGCCGGCGCTGTCGAGGATGTCCACCGCTTCCTCAAGGAAGATCTCGACGATCTCGTCATCCACCGCAAAACCCTGATCGAGCTTCGCCGTAGCGGCGCCCAGCTCGGAGATGCTCAGCGCGCGGCTGCCATCGGTCTTGATCAAACCGGTGGCGGACGGGTCGAGGCCTTCATCCAGCAGCTCGCGCAGGGCGCGTACCCGGGCCGGCGCCGCGCTGATTTCCTGGCCGGCGGCCAGTTGGTCGAGCATGTTGATCAGGGCTTCGTGGGCCTGTTCGGCCTCGTGGAAGAAGCGCTCGCTGACCGCCAGGCTGCTTTCTTCCACTGCGCCGTAGAGGTCGAGCAAGGCTTCGCACAATTCATCCATCGAGTGCAGGTCGGCGAGGTGCGCGCCTTCGCCGAGGGTGGTCAGTTCGTCCAGCAGCGCGCTCAGTTCCTGGCGTTCGCCGGGGTGCTGTTGCCAGCGGCGCAGCAGGCTTTCGGCGTCCAGCAGGATGTCCATGCCCTGGGCCAGGAAGTTGGCGATCAACTGCGGGTCGCGCTTGATCCGCAGGCCGGTGTTGGGCGCATTCAGCAAGGCTTCAAGCTGGCTGTTCAGCAGGTTTTGCGTGCGCTCGATCAGCCCTGCTGCACCATTGATGGCCGCGTGAGGGTCACTGTCCAGCTGGCGCACGCCGCGCTGGAACAACGCCTCGGCCTCCAGCAGCAATTCGATTTCATCCAGGTCTAGCGGCAGGCGGTGGGCCTTGTATTCGCGGGTCAGGTGATCCAGCGGGCGCGCCAGTTCGGCGATGGGCAACACACCGGCCATATAGGCGCTGCCTTTGAGGGTGTGCAGTGCGCGTTGCAGTTCATCACTGACTTGCAGCGGCAGGTGCTCGGTGGCCTGTTGCAGGAAGTGGTTGAGGCTGTCGAGGTGGCTCTGGGCTTCGTTGCGGAAGATTTCCAGCAACTGCGGGTCCAGGGCGGCCGGGTCTGTGGCCGACGGTTCGACACGGCTGGCCAAGGCGTGCGCCCGCGCCGCCAGTTCGTCTACGTCATCGCGCTGGCGCTGGGCATCGTCGGCAAAATCGGTGATCAGCTCCGGCAGCAATTCCAACACGTCATCCAGCACTGCTTGCACATCCGGGCCCGGCGCGACGCTGCGTTCCAGCACGCGGTTGAGCAGGTTTTCCACGGCCCAGGCCAGCTCCGCCAACACCAGGGCGCGCACCATGCGGCCACTGCCTTTCAAGGTGTGGAAGGCGCGGCGCATTTCGCTCAGGGTGGCCTTGTCTTCCAGGCTGGCGGTGCCGGCAGGCACATAGCGATGCAGCACATCGAGAACTTCGGCGATTTCTTCGAGGAAGACTTCCCGCAGTTCATCATCGATGGCCTCTTCACCGGCGGGCGGCGGCAGCAGGCTGCCGGGACGCTGGAGTGCCGGCGGGTTGAGGCGCGAGGTGGGGCTGGCCAACGCATCGGCGAGGAACGGGGTTTGCTCCGTGGGCGTGTCACCCTGCTCAAGCAGTGCCTGGCGCCAGGGTTTTTCGGCCGGCAAATAGCCCAGCGCGGCCAGGCCTTCAGCGGCGACTTCCAGCACCCGTTCGCCCGGGGCGTCGTGGTCCTGAAGCATGCGTTCCAGGTAGTACTCGAGGCTGGTGAGCACATCGGCAAAATGCTCAAGCTGCGCCTCGGAAGGCGCGGCATCGCCGACCATCAGTTGCTCGTTGACGTAGTCATTGCAGCCACGCATCAGGCTCGCCGCACGGGGCAGCGGAATCATCGCCAGCGCGCCGCGCACCTGGGTCAGCAACTCGGGCAGCGACTCCAGGCGCTGGCGGTCCCAATGGGCCTCGATGCAGTCGATCACCAGCTCTTTGGCCTGTGTCAGGCACTGGCAGGATTCGCGGATGACGAGGTGGTGGATCTGCGTCAGGTCGGTGGTAGGCAGGCGGCTTTCTTCGCGGCGCTCCGGCTCGACAGTGCCGACCATCCCGGCCAGCGTGGCCTCGACGTAGAGCAACGCACCGGCAACGTCCATCAATACCGCATCGTTGGGTTCGCGCTGCCCCTGGGCCAGGCCGAGTACCACCGCCAGTTGGTCGATGATCACTTTGCGCGGCTGGCCGAAGCCCAATACGGCGAGGGTATCGGCGATCTGCCGCAGCGGCGCCAGCAACGCCTCAAGGTCCGAGGCGTGCTGACGGTCGCTGCGTACGAACAGGTCCAGTCGTTCCTTGACCCGCACCAGCTCCTCGCACAATGCGCCGAGCACCGAGCCCATCGCGTCGCGGTCCGGGCCGGCCAGGCGGGCGCGTTCGGCGTCCACCACGGCGCTGTCGGGCAAAGCTTCATCGAGGCCATATCGTTCTTTCAAACTTTGCATCCGTGGAGTCGGTCGGGTGACTTTGGCGACGTAGAACAACAGGCTCTTGAGCAGCTCATCCGGGGCCGGGGTGTTGATGCCGTTGATGCCCTGGATCAGCAGGCGCTTGAGTTGCTTGTCGCAGGCCTTGAGCAAACTGCGCAACGCCGGGCTGTTGGCAACCACGCCAATGAGCATGCCTTCCACCAGCGCCGAGGTCACCTGCCACAACGGTAGCAGCGGCGCACCATGGCACAGGGCTTCGAGGCGGGCGAAGACCCGCGCCATGTCTTCCAGGTTGCTGGGGCCGTGGTCTTCGCGCAGCAAACCGACCAGCGCCTGTTGCAGCATCTGCCGCCACTGGCGCAGCAGTTCGGGGAAATCCTCTGGCGTGCGCTGGGCCAGGGCGTCTTCGGGCAGCGGCGGGATCACCAGCAGTTGCGGGCTGAACAGGCTGGTTTCCGAGAGCAGGCTTTCGCCGCGCACGCTGCGCAGGTCGTTGAGCAGCGGCAGCACCACCAGGGGCAGGTCGCGTCGGGCGCTGTGTACGCGGTCGAGGTACAGCGGCAGTTGGCCAAGGCCCTGTTGCAGCAGGCGAATGCCTTCGTCGCGCTGGCTGACGCGCGCGCCTTGCAGGGCGAGGGCCAGTTGTTCCATTTCTTCAGCGAACAGGGCCGCGCCGTAGAACTCGACCATCAACAGGCTGCCATGCACCTGATGGATGCATTCCAGGCACTGGCCGATGGCCTCGCTGCTGCTTTCTTCAACATAGGCGTCCAGCGCCGAGCGGGCCTGTTTCAGGGTTTCGGCAATTTCGCCCTTGACCCATTCGAGGGCCACGTAGTCGTGCCGATCAACCATAACCGCTCCCGTCTGAATTCATGAGTTGCTGGTAGTGCTGGGTCATGCGTACACCGATCTCAAAACAAAGGAGATCAACTGTGGGAGCGGGCTTGCTCGCGAATGCGGTGGGTCAGACAAAGCGTCGGCGACTGACACACCGCATTCGCGAGCAAGCCCGCTCCCACATTTGCTTTTCGGTGTTTTCGAGGGCGCATTTCACTCATCCACCCGCTTCGCCGCCGGCAAGGTGAACCCCGACACCGACCGCCGCAACTGACTGGCCATTTTTGCCAGGTTGCCGATGCTCTCGGCAGTGGCCGTAGAGCCCGACGAAGTCTGAGTGGTGATCTGCTGGATCACGTTCATCGTCAGGGAAATCTGCCCCGCCGACGACGTCTGCTGCTGCGCCGCGTTGGAGATACTCTGGATCAGCGCCGCCAGGGTTTTCGACACGCCTTCGATCTCTTCCAGCGCTACCCCGGCGTCCTGGGCCAGCCGCGCACCGCGCACCACTTCAGTGGTGGTCTGCTCCATGGAAATCACGGCTTCGTTGGTATCCGTCTGGATCGCTCGCACCAGGGTTTCGATCTGCCGCGTCGCCGCCGAAGAACGCTCGGCAAGGCGCTGTACCTCATCGGCCACCACCGCAAAACCACGCCCGGCATCACCGGCCATGCTCGCCTGGATCGCGGCGTTGAGCGCGAGGATGTTGGTCTGCTCGGCGATGTCATCGATCAGGCTGACGATGTCGCCAATTTCCTGGGACGATTCCCCCAGGCGCTTGATGCGCTTGGCGGTGTCCTGGATCTGTTCGCGAATGTTGTCCATGCCGTGGATGGTGTTGTGCACCACCTCGTTGCCCTTGTTGGCAATCTCTACCGAACGCTCGGCCACTGCCGAAGATTCGGCGGCGTTGGCCGACACCTGGTCGATGGACTGGGCCATCTGGTTGATCGCCGTGGACGCTTCGGCAATCTGCTGTGCCTGATGCTCCGACGCTTGGGCCAGGTGCATGGCGGTGGCCTGGGTGTCCTGCACCGCACCAGCCACCTGGCCGGCAGTGAGGTTGATGGTGGCCACCAGGTCGCGCAGTTGGTCCACGGAATAGTTGATGGAGTCGGCAATGGTGCCGGTGAAGTCTTCGGTGACCGAGGCGGTGACGGTCAGGTCGCCGTCGGCCAAGTCTTCAATCTCATCCAGCAGGCGCATGATCGCGTTCTGGTTGCGCTCGTTCTTCTCGGCGGTTTCCCGCAACTGGCGGTTGGTCTCGCGGACCATCACCAGGCCGATCAGGATGATCGAGGCCAGCGCCAGCAAGCCCAGCACGTAGCCGCCGATGGTGTCGAAAGTGCGCCCGTCCGCGAGGTTTTCAAAGCCGGTGGCCAGGTGCGAGGCTTCGTCCAGCAGGGTTTGCGACAGGTTGAAGATATTGCTCGCCGAGGCGCGCACCTGGAACAGCTGCGGCGAGGTTTCGAGGATTTCGTCCACGGAACCGGAGACGAATTCGAACAGCTCGGAAATCTCCGCCAACCGGGCGCGGGCGTCGTGGTCTTCAACCTGGGTGATGCGCAGCCCGGGATTGCCGTTGAGCATGCCGCTGAGCACCACGCCGAAACGGTTGGCATCGCGGCCGAAGGCATCGGCGGCCTGCACGGCAGTCTCGTCCCCCGCCAGCACGGTGTTCACCGCCCCCAGGATGCGTTCGGCCAGCAATGACTGGCGCTGGGCCAACGCTACCTGGCTGGCCGGTGCGCCGCGTTGCAGCAGAATATCGACAACCTTTTCCGACTCCATCTGCAACTGCGGAACGGTTTCCGCCAGGGTCGCGGCCACTTGATGCAGCGACAGCACCGTTTGCTCGCTGGCCAGAATCGCATCGGCGTTTTTCAGCAGCGCTTCCCAGTCGGTCTGCACGGCGCGCATTTCGGCACGCACGGCGGTGGGTGCAGCGGGCAGGCCGGTGGCCGGGTCGCCTTTTTTCAGGTAACCCCAGCGCTGGGCAAAATCGTTGCGCGCATCCCCCAGCAGCTTGAACGCCGCCGCCTTGCCGGCGGCAGCCTCGGTGGCGTTCTTGGCGATGCGCTGGGACAGCACCCGCAGCTCGCCGGCGTGGCCGATGTACTGTTTGTCGTAGGTGGACTGGGTGTTGAGGTACGCGAAGTTGGCGAACAGCAGCATGATGAACACGATCAGCGCGATAAACAGCACGATGATCTGCGAGCGGCTGCGGGAGGCTTCCTGGGGTTTGACCGGGGTGACGGTACTCATGCGGCGACATCCATGAAACCTGGAGCCTGGGCCAGGGCGAAGGGGCTGAAGACCTGCCACAGCTGGTCGCCGTCGAACTGGCCCTGGATAAACGGCGCGCCGCCTGCGGTGCTCGTCGACAACGCGTCTTGTGCGAAATGCTGCATGCCCACCACCTCGTCCACCAACAGGCCGACAAACACGTCCTGATACTCCACCACCAGCACCCGCCGTTGTTTGCGCGCCACCGACAGCTCAAGGCCAAGGAAACCGCCCAGGTCCATCACCGGCAGCAAGCGCCCCCGCAGGTTGGCCACGCCCTTGATCCACGGCTTGACCCCGGGCATCAAGGTACAGCGCGGTTCGTGCAGCACTTCCGCCACCTCGCCCATGGGCGCCACGTACCAGTGTTCGCCCAGGCGAAACCCGATCCCACTCCAGCTGAGCAGCCGGGTTTCCTGGGACGGCAGGTCGGCAGCCAGCAAGCGGCAGCGGCGGTCGATGTCCAGCAGCAGCTCGAAGGCGGTTTGCGACTCGGTCATGGGAACGTGCCGTCAGCCGGCCAGCACCTTGTTCAGGGTGGCGATCAGGGTTTCTTCGTCTACCGGCTTGGTCAGGTAATCCTTGGCGCCCTGGCGCTCGCCCCAGATCTTGTCGGTTTCCTGATCCTTGGTGGTGATGATGATCACCGGGATGTGGCTGGTCTCGGCATCTTTGGTCAACTGACGGGTGGCCTGGAAGCCATTGAGGCCCGGCATCACGATATCCATCAGCACCGCATCCGGCTTTTCCTGACGGGCCAGCGCAACGCCATCGCCGCCGTTCTGGGCCTTGAGGACGGTGTGACCGTGCTTTTCGAGCATTTCGGTCAGTTTGTACATTTCAGTCGGCGAATCGTCGACGATCAGAACACGTGCCATGGTTTTCCCCACTTATCTAGTAGACGCAAGCCCTCGTGGGGCCCCCGTCAGTGTGCTTGTTCTACTGCGGCGAAGCCCGGTACATAGGCCTTGATCGCGCTCAGCAGTTCTTCCTTGCTGAAAGGCTTGGTCAAAAACTGATCAGAGCCGACGATGCGCCCCTTGGCCTTGTCGAACAGACCATCCTTGGAGGACAGCATGATTACCGGGATCGACTTGAACGCCGGGTTGTTCTTCACCAGCGCGCAGGTCTGATAGCCATCCAGGCGCGGCATCATGATGTCGACAAAGATAATGTGTGGATGATGGTCAACAATCTTGGCCAGGGCATCGAAACCGTCGATGGCCGTGATGACGTCGCACCCTACGTTCTTCAACAGTGTTTCGGCCGTGCGGCGAATCGTTTTCGAATCGTCGATCACCATCACTTTCAAGGCGTTGGAATGCTGTTCCATATCTGCTCTACCATCGCCACAGCGAATAGGTTTTCGGTGTGTACTGCCTGATGTTGCACAGGACGAGCGCCAAAAGCCTCGGAATTCAAGGGCTGATGTGCCATGGCAGCCTTTTTAGCACAGTCTCAGAACGCAATCTATCGGCCGACCCGCGTGGTGGTTTTTCCTTGACCCACAACAGCCGCAGCGCCACTCTGACGCCACTTTTATGCGCCCTTATTTGCTAGAGGAAATCCCCCATGAGCGTTCGCGTCGGCATTGTCATGGACCCTATCGCCAGCATTTCCTATAAAAAGGACAGCTCGCTGGCCATGCTGCTGGCCGCCCAGGCCCGCGGCTGGAGCCTGTTCTATATGGAGCAGCCGGACCTTTACCAGGGCGACGGTGAAGCGCGGGCGCGGATGCGTCCCCTGCAGGTGTTTGCCAACCCCGAGAAGTGGTTCGAGCTGCAAGACGAAATCGACAGCCCCCTGAGCGACCTCGACGTGATCCTGATGCGCAAGGATCCGCCGTTCGACATGGAGTTCGTCTACTCCACCTACCTGCTGGAGCAGGCCGAGCGCGCGGGCGTGCTGATCGTCAACAAGCCCCAGAGCCTGCGCGACTGCAATGAAAAGCTGTTCGCCACGCTGTTCCCGCAGTGCACGCCGCCGACCGTGGTCAGCCGCCGCGCCGATGTGCTGCGCGAATTCGCCGCCAAGCACGGCGATGTGATCCTCAAGCCGCTGGACGGCATGGGCGGTACCTCGATCTTCCGCCACCGCGCCGGCGACCCGAACCTGTCGGTGATCCTGGAGACCCTGACTGCGCTGGGCACCCAGCAGATCATGGGCCAGGCCTACATTCCGGCGATCAAGGACGGCGACAAGCGCATCCTGATGATCGACGGCGAGCCGGTGCCTTACTGCCTGGCGCGCATTCCGGCCGCCGGCGAGACCCGCGGCAACCTGGCCGCCGGTGGCCGGGGTGAAGCCCGCCCGCTGACGGACAAGGATCGCTGGATTGCAGCCCAAGTCGGCCCGACCCTGCGCGAAAAAGGCCTGCTGTTCGTAGGACTGGACGTAATCGGCGAGAACCTCACCGAAATCAACGTCACCAGCCCGACCTGTATTCGCGAGATCGACAACGCATTTGGCACGAACATCGGCGAAATGCTGATGGCTGCGATTGCCGCCAAGCTACAAGCCAAGTGACATAGAACAGCCGGACACAAACCAACATTGCGTTATCATGCGCCACCTGTGAAACGCGCGATGTTGGTTTTCTTGTCATGACGCTCCCGTCCGATCTACCCCCCGAACTCTCCCACAGCGGCGTGCGCCCGGCTGATCGGCTCGGATTTACCCTGTTTCTGGCGGCGTTGATTCACCTGGCGTTGATCCTCGGCCTGGGCTTCACCTTTGCCGAACCCAAGCAGATCACCAAGACCCTGGAAATCACCCTCGCCACGTTCAAAAGCGAAAAGAAACCCGAAAAGGCCGACTTTCTCGCCCAGGACAATCAGCAAGGCAGCGGCACCCTCGACAAGAAGGCCGTGCCCAAGACCACTGAAGTCGCGCCATTCCAGGACAACAAGGTCAATAAGGTCACGCCACCGCCGGCGCCCAAGCCGGAGGTGAAACAGGCCGCACCCAAGGCGGCGGTCACCACCGTGGCGCCCAAGCCGCAAAAAGCCCCGACCCAGCGCGAAAAGGCCAAGACCGAACCCACGCCGGCCCCGCCGGCCCCGACTTTTGACAGCTCGCAACTCTCCAGTGAGATCTCCAGCCTGGAAGCCGAACTGGCCCACGAACAACAGCTGTACGCCAAGCGCCCGCGGATCTACCGCCTCAACGCCGCCTCCACCATGCGCGACAAAGGCGCCTGGTATAAGGATGAGTGGCGCAAGAAGGTCGAGCGCATCGGCAACCTGAACTACCCGGACGAAGCCCGTCGCCAGCAGATCTACGGCAATTTGCGACTGCTGGTGTCGATCAACCGCGACGGCACCTTGTACGAGGTGCAGGTGCTGGAGTCCTCCGGCCAACCGCTGCTGGACCAGGCAGCGCAACGCATCGTGCGGCTGGCGGCGCCTTTTGCGCCGTTTACCGGGGACCTGAACGACATCGACCGCCTGGAAATCATTCGCACCTGGCGCTTTGCCAAGGGTGATCGGCTGTCGAGCAACTAACCAACCCTGCTTTCTGTAGGAGCGAGCTTGCTCGCGAAGATCGTTAACGATAACGCGGGCTTTCTGGCTTAACCCGGCGCTCTCAGGTTTTTCGCAAGCAAGCTCGCTCCTACAGAGAATCAACACGCCAAACCAATTCCTGCGCATCCTCAGCTTGTCAGTTCGCCCCTCCAACGCCACACTAGCGGACATGAAAAATGTCAGCCCGACCTACCTCAAGCACCAATTCCTGATCGCCATGCCCCATATGGCCGACCCGAACTTTGCGCAAACCTTGACCTACATCGTCGAGCACACCGCCAATGGTGCGATGGGGTTGGTGGTCAACCGCCCGCAAGACCTCAACCTGGCCGATATCCTCGAGCAACTGCGCCCGGACATCGACCCACCCGCCAGCTGCCAGCACGTACCGATCTACATCGGCGGGCCGGTGCAGACGGACCGGGGTTTTGTGCTGCACCCCACCGGGCCGAAATTCCAGGCGACCGTGGACCTTGAAGGGTTGTCCCTGTCCACGTCCCAGGACGTCCTGTTCGCGATTGCCGACGGCGTGGGGCCTGATCAAAGTGTGATCACCCTCGGCTACGCCGGCTGGGAAGCCGGGCAACTGGAGGCGGAGCTGGCGAGCAATGCCTGGCTGACCTGCCCGTTCGATGCCGACATCCTGTTCAACACCCCCAGCGAACTGCGCCTGGAAGCGGCCGCCGCCAAGCTGCGGATCAACCTCAGCCTGCTGACCAGCCAGGCGGGGCACGCCTGATGGCCTTGCGTCTGATCCTCGGTTTCGACTACGGCACCAAACAGATCGGCGTCGCCGTCGGCCAGGTGATTACCGGCCAGGCCCGCGAGCTGTGCACCCTGAAGGCCCAGAACGGCGTGCCGGACTGGAACCAGGTCGAAGCCCTGATCAAGGAGTGGAAGCCCGACGCCGTGGTGGTCGGCCTGCCGCTGAACATGGACGGCACCCCGAGCGAGATGTGCCTGCGGGCCGAAAAGTTCGCCCGCCGCCTGAACGGCCGCTACAACCTGCCCTTCTATACCCACGACGAACGCCTGACCACGTTCGAAGCCAAGGGCGAGCGCCGTGACCGTGGCGGGCAGAAAGGCAGTTACCGCGACAACCCGGTGGATGCCATCGCCGCGGCCCTGCTGTTGCAGGGCTGGCTGGATGAAAACACCGCTTTATTTGAATCCTGACTGACGCGGCTTGCCGCGTCTTCTTACGTTTGAGCCCGGACCTTGCCTGCGCGAGGCCTAGAAGGAGCACCCATGAGCCTGCCCAATCCCGCCGACCTGATCAGCCAGATGGCGATCCGCCTCAAGGCGCACCTGGAACACCGTGCCATCAGCGAGCCGCGCTTTATCGGCATCCGCACCGGTGGCGTGTGGGTGGCCCAGGCGCTGCTGGAAGAACTGGGCAGCGACTCGCCCCTGGGCACCCTGGACGTGTCTTTCTACCGTGACGACTTCAGCCAGAACGGCCTGCACCCGCAAGTGCGCCCCTCGGCCCTGCCCTTCGAGATCGAAGGCCAGCACCTGGTGCTGATCGATGACGTGCTGATGAGCGGTCGCACCATCCGCGCCGCGATGAACGAACTGTTCGACTACGGCCGCCCGGCCAGCGTGACCCTGGTCTGTTTGCTGGACCTGGACGCCGGCGAATTGCCGATCAGCCCGGACGTGGTCGGCGCCACCCTGTCCCTGGAAGCCCACCAGCGGGTAAAATTGTCCGGTCCCACGCCGCTCGAACTCGAACTGCAAGACCTTGCCCTTTAAACCGCCTTGTAAAGAGTCCCCGCGATGACGCCTCTAGATGCCAAGCGCCCGCTGCAGCTCAATGCTCAGGGCCAGCTGCAACACTTCCTGTCCCTCGACGGCTTGCCCCGCGAACTGCTCACCGAAATCCTCGACACGGCCGACTCGTTTCTCGAAGTCGGCGGCCGGGCGGTGAAGAAAGTCCCGTTGCTGCGCGGCAAGACCATCTGCAACGTGTTCTTCGAGAACTCGACCCGCACCCGCACCACCTTTGAACTGGCGGCCCAACGCCTGTCGGCTGACGTGATCACGCTGAACGTGTCCACCTCGTCGGCGAGCAAGGGCGAAACCCTGCTCGACACCCTGCGCAACCTGGAAGCCATGGCCGCCGACATGTTCGTGGTGCGCCACGGCGATTCCGGTGCTGCGCACTTCATCGCCGAGCACGTGTGCCCGAATGTGGCGATCATCAACGGCGGCGACGGCCGTCACGCCCACCCGACCCAGGGCATGCTCGACATGCTGACCATCCGGCGGCACAAGGGCAGCTTTGAAAACCTCTCGGTGGCCATTGTCGGCGACATCCTGCACTCGCGGGTTGCGCGCTCGAACATGCTGGCCCTGAAAACCCTGGGTTGCCCGGACATCCGCGTGATCGCCCCCAAGACCCTGCTGCCGATCGGCATCGAGCAGTACGGCGTCAAGGTCTACACCGACATGGCCGAAGGCCTGAAGGATGTGGACGTGGTGATCATGCTGCGCCTGCAGCGCGAGCGTATGGCGGGCGGCCTGCTGCCGAGCGAAGGCGAGTTCTATCGCCTGTTCGGCCTGACCACCGCACGCCTGGCCGGCGCCAAGCCGGACGCCATCGTGATGCACCCGGGGCCAATCAACCGTGGCGTGGAGATTGAGTCGGCGGTGGCCGATGGCGCGCAGTCGGTGATTCTCAACCAGGTCACGTACGGCATCGCCATCCGCATGGCGGTGTTGTCCATGGCCATGAGCGGGCAAACCGCGCAACGTCAATTCGAGCAGGAGAACGCCCAGTGAAGCTCAGCATTCTCGGCGCCCGAGTCATCGATCCGGCCAGCGGCCTGGATCAAGTCACCGATCTGCACCTGGAAGCCGGCAAGATCATTGCCATCGGCGCCGCACCCGCAGGCTTCAGCGCCAGCGAAACTATCGACGCCAAAGGCCTGATCGCCGCGCCCGGCCTGGTTGACCTGAACGTCGCCCTGCGTGAGCCGGGCTACAGCCGCAAGGGCAACATCACCAGCGAAACCCGCGCTGCCGCTGCCGGTGGCGTGACCAGCCTGTGCTGCCCGCCCCACACCAAACCGGTGCTGGACACCTCGGCGGTGACCGAACTGATCCTCGACCGCGCCCGCGAAGCCGGCAACTGCAAAGTGTTCCCCATCGGTGCCCTGAGCAAAGGCCTGGACGGCGAACAACTGGCCGAGCTGATCGCCCTGCGCGATGCTGGCTGCGTGGCCTTCGGCAACGGCCTGGAGAGCTTTCGCAGCACCCGCACCCTGTGCCGTGCGCTGGAATATGCGGCGACTTTCGACCTGACCGTGATTTTCCACTCCCAGGACCGTGACCTGGCCGAAGGCGGCCTGGCCCACGAAGGCGCCACCGCGAGCTTCCTCGGCCTGCCGGGCATCCCGGAAACCGCCGAGACCGTGGCCCTGGCCCGCGACCTGCTGCTGGTGGAACAAAGCGGCGTACGCGCGCACTTCAGCCAGCTGACCAGCGCTCGCGGCGTGGCCCTGATCGCTCAGGCACAAGCCCGCGGATTGCCGGTGACGGCGGATGTGGCGCTGTATCAGCTGATTCTGACGGATGAGGCGCTGATCGACTTCTCCAGCCTGTATCACGTGCAGCCGCCACTGCGTACGCGCGCTGACCGTGACGGTTTGCGGGCGGCGGTGAAGTCCGGGGTGGTTTCGGCGATCTCCAGCCATCACCAGCCCCACGAGCGGGATGCCAAGCTGGCGCCGTTCGGCGCGACGGAGCCAGGCATCAGCAGCGTCGAGCTGTTGCTGCCGCTGGCAATGACGTTGGTGGAAGATGGTTTGCTGGACCTGCCGACCCTGCTGGCGCGTCTCAGTGCGGGCCCTGCCGAGGCGCTGCGCCTGCCGGCGGGCAAGCTGGCGGTGGGCTCGGCGGCGGACCTGGTGCTGTTTGATCCGGCCAGCTCCACGATTGCCGGGGAACACTGGCTGTCCAAGGGTGAAAACTGCCCATTCATCGGCCACAGCCTGCCGGCGACGGTGCGGTACACCTTGGTGGATGGGCGGATCAGCTACCAGGCTTGAATCCAATCCAGAGTGGGCACAGTAAATGTGGGAGCGGGCTTGCTCGCGAAAGCGGTGGGTCAGTCAATAGAGATGTCGACTGACACATCGCATTCGCGAGCAAGCCCGCTCCCACATTTGGATCTTCACAAATCTTAACGGCCGCCGTTGCGCTCGGCATTGCGGATCGAAATCTGCGTATTCAGCGTCCAGAAGTCATACAGCACCCCGATCAGGAACAAGCCCCCGGTCAGCAGGTAAATGATCCCGCTGATCCATTTGCCCTGATACATGCGGTGCAAACCGAACACACCCAGGAACGCCAACAGAATCCAGGCCACGTTGTACTCGATCGGCCCGGCGGTAAATCGCAGGTCCGCTTCGCGGTCCATTGCCGGAATCAGGAACAAGTCGATCAACCAGCCAATCCCGAACAAACCGAAGGTGAAAAACCAGATCGTCCCGGTCACCGGCTTGCCGTAATAAAAGCGGTGAGCACCGGTAAAACCGAAAATCCAAAGCAGGTAGCCGATCACCTTGCTGTGGGTGTCTTGTTGCGAAACATCCTGTCGATAGGTGTTCATGGAGTACCTCTTTAGCCTCGATAGATAAATATTTCTGGTTTCTTTGTGACTTTTTTACGGGCGCCCGACATGCGGCAAATGGTATCTTCGCTTCCCTCAAAGCCTTATACCGCCTGACTTGTGTAGGACAATCGCGGCAATTCGTCACGGTTTTCCTGAATTTGACCCCAGGGTTCAGTCGACAAACGGCCTTAGCACGACACAAAAAGCTGTTATAAAGTTGCGCGCAAACCAAAAAGAGCCACGCCTAATGCGACCATTTTTCAAGACATGGCTAACCATTTGCCTATTAATGCCACTGGCCGCCCACGCCACCAATCGTGAGCAACGACTTCCCAACGTTAACGGTTTCACCCCTAAAGTTCACGCCACCACCAGCTCCGCCAAATCGGTAAAGCTGACCGTGAAGCGCCCGACTCAACTGAGCAAGGCCCACGGTAATGCAGCGCCAGGGCTGATGGCCGTCAACACCAAGCAAAGCAGCAACGTCCTCAGCCGTGCCGTCAACGTGCTCGGTACTCCTTATCGTTGGGGCGGCAGCAGCCCAAGTAAAGGGTTCGACTGCAGTGGTTTGGTGAAATATGCGTTTAACGACGTAAAAGCCGTGGATTTGCCGCGCACTTCCAACGCCATGGCCGCCGGCCACGGGCTGAAGGTTGAGCGCAAGGATTTGAAACCGGGTGACCTGCTGTTCTTCAAACTGAAGAGCCGCCAGGTTAACCACGTTGCCATCTACCTGGGCAACGACCGTTTCATCCACGCACCGCGTCGTGGCAAGTCCGTGAGCATCGATACGCTGAAGAAGCCGTTCTGGGACAAGAACTACGTGATTGCCAAGCGTGTCCTGCCTAAAGAACAGAACAACCTGCGGATTGTGCAGCGCTGATATCAGGCTGATGTGAGAGCA
>NZ_JACAPN010000024.1:42625-321166 GCF_013385665.1 Pseudomonas sp. D4002 | reverse complement strand
GCAAGCCCGCTCCCACATTAGTTTTTCATCGCCCACGCGACCTTAAATATCCCCAGGCACCCTCGCCTTCTCCCGGGCATGTTCCCGGCTGATCAGCCCCTGGCTGACCAACGCCTTCAAACTCATGTCCAGCGTCGTCATCCCCAGCGCCCCACCCGTCTGGATCGCCGAATACATCTGCGCCACCTTGTCCTCGCGGATCAAATTACGAATCGCCGGTGTGCCGAGCATGATTTCGTGAGCCGCCACCCGCCCGCCGCCGACCTTCTTCACCAGCACCTGGGACACCACCGCCTGCAATGACTCCGAGAGCATCGAGCGGACCATGGTCTTTTCCCCCGCCGGAAACACATCCACCACCCGGTCCACGGTTTTAGCCGCCGACGTGGTGTGCAACGTGCCAAACACCAGGTGCCCGGTTTCCGCCGCCGTCAGCGCGAGCCGAATGGTTTCCAGGTCTCGCAATTCGCCCACCAGGATCACATCCGGGTCCTCCCGCAATGCCGAACGCAGGGCCGCCGAGAAACTGTGGGTATCGCGATGCACCTGTCGCTGGTTGATCAGGGCATTTTTCGGTTGGTGGATAAACTCGATCGGGTCTTCAAGGGTGAGGATGTGCTGGCGACGATGGGTGTTGAGGTAGTCGATCATCGCTGCCAGGGTGGTGGACTTGCCGGAACCGGTCGGCCCGGTGACCAGCACCAGCCCCCGGGGCAAGTCTGCGATGCGCCGGAACACCTCGCCCAACCCCAGGTGTTCCAGGCTCTGCACCGTTGAGGGGATGGTACGAAACACCGCGCCCATGCCCCGGTGCTGCTGGAACACATTCACCCGAAACCGCGCCACCTCGGGCAACTCGAAGGCAAAATCCGTTTCAAGAGATGTTTCGAAATCCTTTTGCTGGTGATTGTTCAGCAAAGGGCTGAGCAACGCCGCCACTTGCACCGGCGCAAGTACAGGCCAATCGAGTGGCCAGATCTCGCCATCCACTCGCAGCATCGGCGCCAACCCCGCCGACAGATGCAGGTCGGAGGCCCGCAGGCGTACGCCGGCGGCCAGCAGTTCAGTGATATCCATAGGGCTTTCCATTTCCAGTAGAATGCCGCGGACTCCATATCCACGGGCGCAACTTGAATGTCGACCATAGCAGACAACATCGGCCTGGTTTCCGAGCGGATCCGGGCAGCCGCCGAGGCCGCGCAGCGCGACGCAGGCAGCGTGCACCTGCTGGCCGTGAGCAAGACCAAACCCGCACAGGCCGTGCGCGAAGCCTATGCCGCCGGGATGCGTGACTTTGGCGAGAACTATCTGCAGGAAGCCCTGGGCAAACAGGCCGAATTAACCGACCTGCCCTTGAGTTGGCACTTCATCGGCCCCATTCAATCGAACAAGACTCGTGCGATCGCCGAGAACTTCGCCTGGGTGCATTCCGTGGACCGCCTGAAAATCGCACAACGCCTGTCCGAACAACGCCCGGCTGACCTGCCGCCGCTGAATATCTGCATCCAGGTCAACGTCAGTGGCGAAGCCAGCAAGTCCGGCTGTACACCCGCCGACCTGCCCGCCCTGGCCGAAGCCATCAGCGCCCTGCCGCGCCTGAAGCTGCGCGGCCTGATGGCGATTCCCGAGCCGACCGACGACCGTGCAGAGCAAGACGCAGCCTTCGCCACCGTGCGCGACCTGCAAGCGAGCCTCGACCTGGGGCTCGACACACTTTCCATGGGCATGAGCCATGACCTTGAGTCGGCCATCGCCCAAGGGGCCACCTGGGTGCGGATCGGTACCGCCCTGTTTGGTGCCCGCGACTAT
Source organism: Pseudomonas sp. D4002 (assembly GCF_013385665.1). Taxonomy (NCBI): domain Bacteria; kingdom Pseudomonadati; phylum Pseudomonadota; class Gammaproteobacteria; order Pseudomonadales; family Pseudomonadaceae; genus Pseudomonas; species Pseudomonas sp. D4002. The sequence continues at coordinate 319,357 of NZ_JACAPN010000024.1, read as the reverse complement.
GGCCAGCCGTGAAATGGCTGACTTCCATCTGAGTAAGGACCTGTCATGAGCAACACGCGTATTGCCTTTATCGGCGCCGGCAACATGGCGGCCAGCCTGATCGGCGGCCTGCGGGCCAAGGGCCTGGAAGCACAACAGATTCGCGCCAGCGACCCGGGCGCCGACACCCGCGCCCGCGTCAGCGCCGAGCACGGCATCGAAACCTTCGCCGACAACGCACAAGCGATCGAAGGCGTTGACGTGGTGGTACTGGCGGTCAAGCCGCAGGCCATGAAAGCCGTGTGCGAAAGCCTGCGGCCTAGCCTCAAGCCCCATCAACTGGTGGTGTCCATCGCCGCCGGCATCACCTGTGCCAGCATGAACAACTGGCTCGGCGCTCAGCCGATTGTGCGTTGCATGCCCAACACCCCGGCGCTGCTGCGCAAGGGCGTGAGCGGCTTGTACGCCACATCCGAAGTCACTGCCCAACAGCGCGACCAGGCACAAGAGCTGCTGTCCGCCGTAGGTCTCGCCGTGTGGCTGGAACAAGAGCAGCAACTGGACGCCGTCACCGCCGTCTCCGGCAGTGGCCCGGCGTATTTCTTCCTGCTGATCGAGGCCATGACCGCCGCTGGCGTGAAACTCGGCCTGCCGCAGGAAGTCGCCGAGCAACTGGCCGAGCAGACCGCACTGGGCGCCGCGCAGATGGCCGTGACCAGCGATGTCGACGCGGCCGAGTTGCGCCGTCGCGTGACCTCGCCCGGCGGCACGACCCAGGCGGCAATCGAATCGTTCCAGGCCGGGGGCTTTGAAGCCCTGGTGGAAAAAGCACTGGGTGCCGCAGCACATCGTTCGGCCGAAATGGCCGAGCAGCTGGGCAAATAGTCGTCCCCCACATAGGAATCAAACATGCTCGGAATCAATGACGCTGCCATTTTCATCATCCAGACCCTGGGCAGCCTGTACCTGCTGATCGTGCTGATGCGTTTTATCCTGCAACTGGTGCGGGCGAACTTCTACAACCCGCTGTGCCAGTTCGTGGTAAAGGCCACGCAGCCGCTGCTCAAGCCTCTGCGCCGGGTGATCCCGAGCCTGTTCGGCCTGGACATGTCGTCGCTGGTATTGGCGCTGCTGCTGCAGATCCTGCTGTTCGCGGTCATCCTGCTGCTCAATGGCTATCAGGCCACCACGCTGCTGTTGCTGCCGTGGGCCTTGATCGGGATCTTCTCGCTGTTCCTGAAGATCATTTTCTGGTCGATGATCATCAGCGTGATCCTGTCCTGGGTCGCTCCGGGCAGCCGCAGCCCGGGTGCCGAACTGGTGGCACAGATCACTGAGCCGGTGCTGGCACCGTTCCGTCGCCTGGTACCTAACCTGGGTGGCCTGGACATCTCGCCGATCTTCGCGTTTATCGCGATCCAGCTGCTGCAAAGCTGGGTGATTCCACGCTTGGCGTTCTACGCATTCATGCCCAAAGAACTGTTCGGTCTGATCTGACAACAATGTGGCGAGGGAGCTTGCTCCCGCTGGGCTGCGCAGCAGCCCCAAAACGGCCGACCGCGTTGCATCTGCGAAATCGCGGCAACCGGACCGGGACCGCTTCGCGCTCCAGCGGGAGCAAGCTCCCTCGCCACAAAAAGCCTTAAAAACACCAGCCGCAGGCCTTTGCTTGCCGCTGGGTGCAGCGGTCTTTAGACTTACGCCTCATTTAAACGAGAGCAGGGTCGATGCCAACTGCCTTCCCCCCCGATTCTGTTGGACTGGTCGTGCCCCAAGTGGCGCATTTCAGCGAACCGCTGGCCCTGGCCTGCGGCCGTTCGCTGCCCGCCTACGACCTGATCTATGAAACCTACGGCCAACTGAACGCTACGGCCAGCAACGCCGTGCTGATCTGCCACGCCCTGTCCGGCCACCACCACGCTGCGGGTTTCCACAGCATGGACGAGCGCAAGCCCGGCTGGTGGGACAGCTGCATCGGCCCCGGCAAGCCCATCGACACCAACAAGTTCTTCGTGGTCAGCCTGAACAACCTCGGCGGCTGCAACGGCTCCACCGGCCCCAGCAGCCTCAACCCGGAAACCGGCAAGCCGTTTGGCGCCGATTTCCCGGTGCTGACCGTGGAAGACTGGGTGCACAGCCAGGCGCGCCTGGCCGACGTACTGGGCATCGCCCAATGGGCCGCCGTGATCGGCGGCAGCCTGGGCGGCATGCAGGCCCTGCAATGGACCATCACCTACCCGGACCGCGTGCGCCATTGCCTGGCCATCGCCTCGGCCCCCAAGCTGTCGGCGCAGAACATCGCCTTCAACGAAGTGGCGCGCCAGGCGATCCTGACCGACCCCGAGTTCCACGGCGGTTCGTTCCAGGAAGCGGGCGTGATCCCCAAGCGCGGGCTGATGCTCGCGCGCATGGTCGGGCACATCACCTACCTGTCGGATGACTCCATGGGCGAGAAATTCGGCCGTGGCCTCAAGAGCGAGAAGCTCAACTACGACTTCCACAGCGTCGAATTCCAGGTCGAGAGCTACCTGCGTTATCAGGGCGAGGAGTTTTCCGGGCGTTTCGACGCCAACACCTACCTGCTGATGACCAAGGCCCTGGACTACTTCGACCCGGCGGCGAATTTCGACGATGACCTGGCGCGCACCTTCGAGGCGGCCACCGCCAAGTTCTGCGTGATGTCGTTCACCACCGACTGGCGCTTCTCCCCGGCCCGCTCGCGGGAATTGGTGGATGCGCTGATGGCCGCCAAGAAAGACGTCTGCTACCTGGAGATCGACGCACCGCAAGGCCACGACGCCTTCCTGATCCCGATCCCGCGTTACTTGCAGGCCTTTAGCAATTACATGAACCGAATAGCACTGTGAGAACGCCATGAGAGCCGACCTGGAAATCATCCAAGACTGGATCCCCGCCGGCAGCCGCGTGCTCGACTTGGGTTGCGGCGATGGCGAACTGCTGAGCTGGCTGCGCGACAACAAGCAAGTCACCGGCTATGGCCTGGAAAACGATCCGGACAACATCGCCCAGTGCGTGGCCAAGGGCATCAACGTGATCGAGCAGGACCTGGACAAGGGCCTCGGCAACTTTGCCAGCAACAGCTTCGACATCGTGGTCATGACCCAGGCCCTGCAAGCCGTGCACTACCCGGACCGGATCCTCGACGAAATGTTGCGCGTCGGCCGCCAGTGCATCATTACTTTCCCCAATTTCGGCCACTGGCGCTGCCGCTGGTACCTGGCCACCAAGGGCCGCATGCCGGTGTCGGACTTCCTGCCGTACACCTGGTACAACACGCCCAACATCCACTTCTGCACCTTTGAAGACTTCGAAGCGCTGTGCGGCGAGCGCGAAGCCAAAGTCATCAACCGCCTTGCCGTCGATCAACAGCATCGTCACGGCTGGGCGAGTAAGCTATGGCCCAACCTGCTGGGTGAGATCGGGATCTACCGGGTCAGCAGCCCGGGCCTGACGGACCACCAGATTGCCGTCTAACCATTTTCAAGGAGGACGATCATGAGTCGCCTGGCTGTTTTTCTACTCACCGCGTGCCTGAGCGTCAGCGCTATGGCGGCGGATGTTATCGATGGTAATCGTCAGAAAGAATTCGGCGATATCACGGTGCACTACAACACCCTGACCACCAGCTTCCTGACGCCGGAAATGGCTCAGGAAGCCGGGATCGTACGCAGCAAAGAGCTGGGCATGATCAATGTGTTCGTAAACAAGGGCGTCGAATCGATAGACGCCACCGTTACCGGCACAATCAAGGATCTGGGCGGCAAGAGCGAGATGCTGACGTTCAAGAAAATCACCCAGAAAGGTTCTACGCTTTACGTCGCCCAGTACCCGGTGCCGCAGCAGGAAACCAAGATTTTCACCATCAACGTTGAAACCGGTGGCAAAGCCCACGGTTTCAGTTTCAACCAGGAACTGTTTCCGGCGCAATGATGAACCTTACTCAACTCGTACTGGCCAGCCATAACGCCGGCAAGCTCAAAGAACTCCAGGCCATGCTCGGCGACTCGGTGCAACTGCGCTCGATTGGCGAGTTCAGCCAGGTAGAGCCGGAAGAGACCGGCCTGTCGTTTGTCGAGAACGCCATCCTCAAGGCCCGCAACGCCGCGCGTATTTCCGGCCTGCCGGCACTGGCTGACGATTCTGGCCTGGCCGTGGACTTCCTGGGCGGCGCGCCTGGCATCTACTCGGCACGTTACGCCGACGGTAAAGGCGATGCGGCCAACAACGCCAAGCTGCTGGACGCCCTCAAGGACGTGCCCGACGCGATGCGCGGCGCGCAGTTCGTCTGCGTGCTGGCCCTGGTGCGTCACGCCGATGATCCATTGCCGATCCTCTGCGAAGGCTTGTGGCACGGGCGCATCCTGCATGCGGCCAGCGGCGAGCACGGTTTCGGTTATGACCCGTTGTTCTGGGTGCCGGAGCGCAATGTCTCCAGCGCCGAATTGAGCCCGGCCGACAAGAACCAGATCAGCCACCGCGCCCGCGCAATGGATTTGCTGCGCCAGCGCCTGGGCATGAAATGACTCAGAACACCTCCGCGCAGCCACTGATTCTCGGTGGCGCGCAAACACCTCGGGCGGCCCTGCCTCACCTGCCGCCCCTGGCGCTGTATATCCACATCCCGTGGTGCGTGCGCAAATGCCCCTATTGCGACTTCAACTCCCACACCGCCAGCAAGGTGCTGCCGGAGGAAGAGTACGTCGACGCGTTGCTGGCCGACCTCGATCAGGACCTGCATGCAGTGTACGGCCGTGAGCTGAGTTCGATCTTTTTCGGCGGCGGCACCCCAAGCCTGTTCAGCGCCGCTGCCCTGGGCCGGTTGCTCAAGGGCGTGGAAGCGCGCATCCCGTTTGCCGGCGATATCGAGATCACCCTGGAAGCCAACCCCGGTACCTTCGAGCAAGAGAAGTTCGTGGCGTACCGCAAGCTGGGGATCAATCGGCTGTCGATTGGCATCCAGAGTTTCCAGCAGGAAAAACTCGAAGCCCTGGGCCGCATCCACAACGGTGACGAAGCCGTGCGTGCCGCCGGCATGGCGCGCCAGGCCGGGTTCGACAACTTCAACCTGGACTTGATGCACGGTTTGCCCGATCAGTCCCTGGAGGACGCCCTGGGCGACCTGCGCCAGGCCATTGCCCTCAAGCCCACGCATCTGTCCTGGTATCAACTGACCCTGGAACCCAACACCGTGTTCTGGAACCAGCCGCCCGTGCTGCCGGAAGACGACACCCTGTGGGACATCCAGGAAGCCGGCCAGGCGCTGCTCGCCGAACACGGTTACGCCCAGTACGAAGTCTCGGCCTACGCCCAACCGGGCCGGCCGGCGCGGCATAACCTGAACTACTGGAGCTTTGGCGATTTTATCGGCATCGGCGCCGGTGCCCACGGCAAGCTCAGCCATCCGGATGGGCGCATCGTGCGCACCTGGAAAACCCGGGCGCCGAAGGACTACCTCAACCCGGCGAAAAACTACCAGGCCGGCGCGAAAGAACTGACCAACGAAGAGTTACCGTTCGAGTTCCTGATGAACGCCCTGCGCCTCACTGACGGCGTCGAAGCCAGGCTTTACGCCGAGCGTACCGGCCTCGACCTGGCCAGCCTCGATGAAGCTCGCCGCGAGGCAGAACAAAGTGGCCTGATGCAGGTCGAACCGTCACGCCTGGCGGCCACCGACCGCGGGCAACTCTTTCTCAATGACCTGCTGCAGAAGTTTTTGAGCTGATTGCTCTTAAGGAAATCAAATGGATCTGGTACTCGACCTGCTCGCCACCGTATCCCGCTGGAGCCGTAGCAACCTGTCGGAAATCTCCCTGGCGTTGGTAGGCTGCCTGCTGGTGCTGTTTGGCGCCGACATCAAGGGCTGGGTCGAAGCACGGCTGGGCAGCATCGCGGGTGCGCTGCGCGTGCCGCTGATGGCGCTGGTGTGCATGATCGGCAGCGGTGCAGCACTGATCTATGCCACGCCGTGGATTGTTCGCGGGTTGAGCCAGTTCAACAACTACAGCCTGGCGCCGGTGTTGTTGGTGGTGCTGGTGTTGATTGGGGTGGTGGCGGATCGCCGCTGACCTTAAGCGCGGCACAAAACAAATGTGGGAGCGGGCTTGCTCGCGAATGCGGTGTGTCAGTCAGCGTAAATGTCGACTGATCTACCGCATTCGCGAGCAAGCCCGCTCCCACATTTTTTACTGCATTTCAAGCCTGGGACTTATCAGTCCACTTTCTCGAACTTCAAATCCCAAACCCCATGCCCGAGTCGCTCGCCGCGACGTTCGAACTTGGTGATCGGCCGCTCGGCCGGGCGCGGGACGCATTTGCCGTCTTCCGCCAGGTTGCGGTAGCCAGGGGCGACGTTCATTACTTCCAGCATGTACTCGGCATACGGTTCCCAGTCGGTGGCCATGTGCAGGATGCCGCCCACTTTCAGCTTGCTGCGCACCAGTTCCGCGAAGGAAGCCTGGACGATGCGGCGCTTGTGGTGGCGGCTCTTGTGCCATGGGTCCGGGAAGAACAGCATCAGGCGGTCGAGGCTGTTGTCGGCGATGCAGCGGTTGAGCACTTCGATCGCGTCGCAGTCGTAGACCCGCAGGTTGGTCAGGCCCTGAGTCAGCACGCCGTTCAGCAGCGCGCCAACACCCGGACGGTGTACTTCAACCCCGATAAAATCCTGCTCCGGCGAAGCCGCGGCCATTTCCAGCAGGGAATGGCCCATGCCGAAGCCAATCTCCAGGGAGCGTGGTGCCGAGCGGCCAAACACCTGGTCGTAATCCACCGGCGCGTCTGCCAGCGGCAGGACGAACAGCGGCGTGCCCTGCTCCAGGCCCTTTTGCTGGCCCTCGGTCATGCGACCGGCGCGCATCACAAAACTCTTGATGCGGCGGTGCTTGGACTCGTCGCCTTCTTCCAGGGTGTTCGGCGTTTCGTTTGATTCAGTCATCAATGGCTCTTACTTGATCAGACCATCCAGCGGCGAGGAGGCGCTGGCGTAAAGTTTTTTCGGCATGCGCCCGGCGAGGTACGCCAGGCGGCCGGCGACGATTGCGTGTTGCATGGCTTCGGCCATCATGATCGGCTGCTGGGCATGGGCGATGGCCGAGTTCATCAGCACCGCATCGCAACCCAGTTCCATGGCGATGGTGGCGTCGGAGGCAGTGCCCACGCCCGCATCCACCAGCACCGGGATCTTGGCTTCTTCAAGGATGATCTGCAGGTTGTACGGATTGCAGATACCCAGGCCGGAACCGATCAGACCGGCCAGCGGCATCACCGCGATGCAGCCGATTTCGGCCAGTTGGCGGGCGATGATCGGGTCGTCGCTGGTGTAGACCATCACGTCGAAGCCTTCCTTGACCAGGGTCTCGGCGGCCTTGAGGGTTTCGATCACGTTGGGGAACAGGGTTTTCTGGTCGGCCAGCACTTCCAGCTTCACCAGGTTGTGGCCGTCGAGCAGCTCACGGGCCAGGCGGCAGGTGCGCACGGCTTCGATGGCGTCGTAGCAACCGGCGGTGTTCGGCAGGAAGGTGTAGCGATCCGGCGACAGCACTTCGAGCAGGTTCGGCTCGCCCTCGATCTGGCCGAGGTTGGTGCGGCGCACGGCGAAAGTAACGATCTCGGCACCCGAGGCTTCGATGGCCAGGCGGGTTTCTTCCATGTCGCGGTACTTGCCGGTGCCGACCAGCAGACGCGACTGGAAGGTACGACCGGCCAAGACGAAAGGCTTGTCGCTACGAACGATGCTCATGGGAAATCCTCGAGTTGGGGTGAGGTTCTGCAGAATGCGGGTTGGCGCCCTGGAGCGCCGGACGGCTAGCCGCCGCCGATGGCGTGGACCACTTCGACCTGGTCACCCTCGGTGAGCGCGGTCTCGACGTGCTGGCTACGCGGGACGATATCCTGGTTGAGCTCCACTGCGACGCGGCGTCCGGTCAAGTCCAGACGGGTCAGCAGGGCCGCAACGGTTTCACCGTCGGGCAGTTCAAAGGGTTCGCCGTTCAACTGAATGCGCATGCCACGGGCCGCCATCGTTTTTAGGGGCCAGCATTCTAGCGTGATTGGCGTTGCTGGCCCAAGCCCCTTGGTCAGGCAGCCTGTAGACGCCACGCCGCCAAACCGAGGAAGAACCAGCCCAGCAGGAACGCCAGGCCACCAAACGGGGTGATGATGCCGAGCTTGCTGATGCCGGTCATGGTCAGCACATACAGGCTGCCGGAGAACAGCAGGATGCCCACGGCAAAGGACACCCCCGCCCACGTCACCAGCCTGCCCGGAATGTGCGCCGCCAACAGTGCCACGCCGAACAGCGCCAGGGTGTGCACCAACTGGTAGGTCACGCCGGTGTGGAAAATCGCCAGGTACTCGGCGCTCAGGCGGTTTTTCAGGCCGTGGGCGGCAAACGCGCCCAGGGCGACGCCGGTGAAACCGAAAAAGGCAGCCAGCATCAGAAAGCCACGCAACATGAGGAACTCCAGTCAGACTCAGGGGGCAGGGTCTGTATAATGGCCCGCTCAACGGGTTCGGCCAAGCCATCTCTATGCTGCGTCTCCTCTTCAAGCGTTTTCTCAAAGCCCTCAAGTGGTTTGCCATCGGCAGCGTGCTGCTGGTGCTGCTGTTCCGTTTCGTGCCACCACCGGGCACTGCGCTGATGGTTGAGCGCAAGGTCGAGTCCTGGGTCGACGGCGAGCCGATTGACGTACAGCGCACGTGGGTGCCGTGGGATCAGATCTCCGACGAACTTAAAGTGGCGGTGATGGCCGGCGAAGACCAGCGCTTCCCGCAACATTGGGGTTTTGATTTCGGCGCGATCCAGGCGGCATTGCAGCATAACGAGCGCGGCGGTTCGATTCGTGGCGCCAGCACCTTGAGCCAGCAGGTGTCGAAGAATCTGTTTTTATGGACCGGCCGCAGCTATTTCCGCAAGGGCCTGGAAGCCTGGTTTACCGGGCTGATCGAGATTCTCTGGCCCAAGCAGCGAATTCTTGAGGTGTACCTGAACAGCGTGGAGTGGGATGAAGGCGTGTTCGGCGCCGAAGCGGCGGCGCGGCATCACTTTGGCGTGAGCGCCAAGGCGCTGACCCGCCAGCAGGCCAGCTACCTGGCGGCGGTGTTGCCTAACCCGCGGGTGTGGAGTGCCAGCCATCCAACGTCGTATGTCGCGCGACGGGCGGCGTGGATTCGGCAGCAGATGAGTCAGTTGGGTGGCGACAGCTATTTGAATGAGCTGAACAACTCGCGCAAGGCGCCTTGGGCTGACTGACACCCCACAAAACAAAAGTGGGAGCGGGCTTGCTCGCGAAAGCGGTGTGCCAGTCAATACCTTAGGTGACTGATCCACCGCTTTCGCGAGCAAGCCCGCTCCCACATTTCGATCGCGTTGTCCTAGCTACCTGTGTCAGGCGGCGATCGACAGTTTCAGCTTGTTCATCGCACTCTTCTCGAGCTGACGAATCCGCTCGGCCGACACGTTGTACTTCTGCGCCAGGTCGTGCAGCGTGGCTTTTTCTTCTGCCAACCAGCGCTGGTAGAGAATGTCACGGCTGCGGTCGTCCAGCACTTCCAGCGCTTCGTGCAGGTTGTGATTGGAGTTGTCGCTCCAGTCGGCATCTTCCAGCTGACGCGCCGGGTCGTACCGGTGGTCTTCCAGGTAGTTGGCCGGCGATTGGAAGGCGCTGTCGTCGTCCGCTTCGGCGGCCGGGTCGAAGGCCATGTCATGGCCGGTCAGGCGACTTTCCATCTCGCGCACTTCACGTGGCTCTACGCCAAGGCTTTCGGCCACGCGATGCACTTCTTCGTTGTTCAGCCACGCCAGGCGTTTCTTCTGGCTGCGCAGGTTGAAGAACAGTTTGCGCTGGGCCTTGGTGGTCGCGACTTTCACGATGCGCCAGTTGCGCAGGATGAATTCGTGAATTTCCGCCTTGATCCAGTGCACAGCAAACGACACCAGGCGCACACCCATTTCCGGGTTGAAGCGCTTCACGGCTTTCATCAGGCCAACGTTGCCTTCCTGAATCAGGTCAGCCTGGGCCAGGCCGTAGCCGCTATAGCTACGGGCGATATGTACGACAAAACGCAGGTGGGCGAGCACCATCTGCCGAGCCGCCCCCAAATCCTGCTCATAGTAGAGACTCTCGGCCAGTTCACGCTCCTGCTCGGGCGTCAGCAATGGAATGCTGTTGACCGTGTGCACATAGGCCTCCAGGTTCGCACCCGGGACCAGAGCATAAGCAGGTTGCAAAGAAGTGGTCATACGAAAAAACCTCCGACTCACATAACTCGTGCAGTTCAGCACTGCGAAAATTGACCGGGAACCGTAGGACAAGTTCCCTAAACCACTGATACGGTCAATACAAACGAAACCACATTACCCTGACATTAACTACTTCGGTGCCAGCTCACGTAAATGCCGTGCGACCGCAATCCAAGCACCGATATACCCCAAGAGCACTGCCCCAAGCAACAATGACAGACCATCGGCTGCCGGCACGCCGGCCAGGGCAAAATCGCTGCCGTACAAACCGGCAAGCCCCACCACCGCGTCGTTCAGCCAGTTCAGGCCAAAAGCCAGTACGCCCCAGGACAAAATTCCCGCACCGAAGCCATACAGCGCGCCCATGTACAGAAAAGGCCGACGCACATAGCTGTCCGTGCCGCCGACGAGTTTAATCACTTCTATCTCGGTGCGGCGGTTTTCAATATGAAGACGAATGGTATTGCCTATCACCAAAAGTAATGCAGACACCAGCAACACCGTCAGGCCGAACACAAACCGGTCGCCCAGCTTGAGAATCGCGGCCAACCGCTCTACCCAGACTAGATCAAGTTGTGCCTGTTGGACCTTCGGCAGCTCTGCGAGTTTTTGTCGCAGGGCTTCCAGGGTGGTCTTGTCGACCTCGTTCGGGGTGACCAGCACCACGCCCGGCAGCGGGTTTTGCGGCAACTCCTTGAGCGCCTCGCCCAGGCCGGACTGTTGCTGGAACTCTTCCAGGGCTTGATCGCGGCTGATGTACTCAGCCTCGGCCACACCCGGAATGCCCCTGATCTGGTCGCGCAGGGACTCACCGTCCTGGGCGCTGGCATCCAGGTTCAGGTACAGGGAAATCTGCGCCGCCCGCTGCCACGAACCGCCAAGGCGCTCGACATTGTTCAGCAGCAATGACAAGCCCATGGGCAGGCTCAAGGCCACGGCCATGACCAGGCAGGTAAAAAAGCTGCCGATCGGCTGCTTGCCGAGGCGGCGCAGGCTGTCTACCAGGCTGGCACGGTGGCTTTCGATCCAGGCATGCACCAGGGTGCCGAAATCCGGGCCATCGTCTTCGTCGCGTTTTTTCTTCTGTGGCTGCGGGTCGGCCGCCTTTGGCGCGACGCGCTCGGAAACCTTCGGGCTGCGTGTTGCACTCATACCCCAGCCTCCCCGTCACCGATCAGGCGGCCGCGTTGCAGGGTCAGCATGCGGTGGCGCATGCGGGCGATCAGCGCCAGGTCGTGACTGGCGATCAGCACGCTGGTGCCCAGGCGGTTGATGTCTTCGAACACGCCCATGATTTCTGCGGCCAGGCGCGGGTCGAGGTTACCGGTGGGTTCGTCCGCCAGCAGCAAGGCCGGGCGATGGACGATGGCGCGGGCGATGCCGACGCGCTGTTGCTGGCCGGTGGACAGGTCGCCTGGGTACAGGTCGGTCTTGTCCGACAGCGCCACGCGCTCCAGGGCCGAATCCACGCGCTTGACGATTTCGGCCTTGGACAGACCGAGAATCTGCAACGGCAAGGCGATGTTGTTGAACACCGTGCGATCGAACAGCAACTGGTGGTTCTGGAACACCACGCCGATCTGGCGACGCAGGAATGGAATCTGTGCGTTGCTGATGGTTGCCAGGTCCTGGCCCGCCAGCAGCAGTTTGCCGGTGGTTGGGCGCTCCATGGCCAGCAACAGGCGCAACAAGGTACTTTTACCGGCACCCGAATGGCCGGTCACAAACAAGAATTCGCCGCGACGCACCCGGAAACTCAGCTCATGCAAGCCGACATGCCCGTTGGCGTAGCGTTTACCGACCTGTTCGAAACGAATCATGAACGCTCCCGCTCGGCAAACAGTGCCTGTACAAAGGGTTCGGCTTCAAAAGTGCGCAGGTCGTCGATGCCTTCACCGACGCCGATGTAACGAATCGGCAACCCGAACTGCTTGGCCAGGGCGAAGATCACACCGCCCTTGGCCGTGCCGTCGAGCTTAGTCAATGCCAGGCCGGTCAGTTGGACCGTCTGGTGGAATTGTTTGGCCTGGCTGATGGCGTTCTGGCCGGTACCGGCGTCCAGCACCAGCAACACCTCGTGGGGCGCGTCGGCATCGAGCTTGCCGATGACGCGGCGAACTTTCTTCAGCTCTTCCATCAGGTTGTCTTTGGTGTGCAGGCGACCGGCGGTATCGGCGATCAGCACATCGATGTTGCGCGCCTTGGCGGCCTGCACCGCATCGAAGATCACCGAGGCCGAATCGGCGCCGGTGTGCTGGGCGATGACCGGGATCTTGTTGCGCTCGCCCCAGACCTGCAATTGCTCCACGGCGGCGGCACGGAAGGTGTCACCGGCGGCGAGCATGACTTTCTTGCCTTCCAGTTGCAGCTTCTTCGCCAGCTTGCCGATGGTGGTGGTCTTGCCGGCGCCGTTGACGCCAACCACCAGGATCACAAACGGCTTTTTCTGCGTATCGATGATCAGCGGCGCTTCCACCGGCTTGAGCATGTTGGCCAGCTCGGCCTGCAGCGACTTGTAGAGCGCATCGGCGTCGGTCAGCTGCTTGCGCGCGACCTTCTGGGTCAGGCTCTGGATGATCACGGCGGTGGCTTCGACGCCCACGTCGGCGGTCAGCAGGCGGGTTTCGATGTCCTCCAGCAGCTCGTCATCGATGGTCTTTTTGCCGAGGAACAGGCTGGCCATGCCTTCGCCGATGCTGGCGCTGGTCTTGCTCAGGCCTTGCTTGAGGCGGGCAAAGAAACCGGTCTTGCCGGTTTCGGCAGGAACAGCAGGCTCTTCGATGACTGCTGGCGCGGCGACGGCGACCGGAACAGGTTCGGCAACCATCGGTGCAGGCACCTCAACCACTGGCGGCGCTTGGACCACAACGGGCGCAGGCTCCACGAGGGCCGGAATCGGCGGCGCCACATGCTCGGCCAGCTCGTCTTCAACCAGTGCTACAGGCTCTTCTGCCACCGGCAACACCAGCCATGGCTTGTGCTCTGGCTCTGGCTCTGGCTCTGGCGCAGGTTCTGGCTCAACCACCGGCTGCAACACCGGCTCGGCCATCGGCAACACCACCGGGGCCGGTGTTTCGGCAACCGGTTCGGCTTCTACTATGGATTCGGGGATCGGTTCAGCTTGAACCTGCGGCTGTTCGACGACGGTTTCCTGCGGCTTTTTGCGCAGCCATCCGAACAGGCCTTTTTTCTCGCCAGCCGCAGCTGGGGTCTTCTTGTCGTCGTTGGAACCAAACATGGAGACGGCTATCTCAAGGTAGCGACGCGCCAGGGGGCGTGCCGGTAAATAAAATTCGATGCGTAACAGACTGTTTTTTAGCCAGCTCGTTCATGCGCAACATTTTGTAAGGCCTAAATAGAGCCTTAACAAGACAGCCATAGTGGCCGTCCCTAGGTCGGACCAGTATCCTAGCACCTCCTCGCCCGCCGACGCTAAGACCAAGCGGGCAGCCCAACAGGTTTAAAAACGAATGAATGCTCTAGCCCGCCGCGCCGCAGGCCTGCTGCTCAGCACAGTTTGTCTGCCCCTTTCAGCTTTGGCTGCCGACCCACAACCCACCCACGAATTCACCCTGGACAACGGCCTCAAGGTCGTCGTGCGCGAAGACCATCGCGCCCCGGTGGTGGTTTCCCAGGTCTGGTACAAGGTGGGCTCCAGCTACGAAACCCCGGGCCAGACCGGTTTGTCCCACGCCCTGGAACACATGATGTTCAAGGGCAGCGCCAAGGTCGGCCCCGGCGAGGCTTCGTTGATCCTGCGTGACCTGGGCGCGGAAGAAAACGCCTTCACCAGCGACGACTACACCGCCTACTACCAAGTGCTGGCCCGTGACCGCCTGGGCGTCGCCTTCGAGCTGGAAGCCGACCGCATGGCCAGCCTGCGCTTGCCGGCCGACGAGTTCAGCCGCGAGATCGAGGTGATCAAGGAAGAGCGCCGGATGCGCACCGACGACAACCCGATGTCCAAGGCCTATGAGCGCTTCAAGGCCATGGCCTACCCGGCCAGCGGCTACCACACGCCGACCATCGGCTGGATGGCCGACCTGGACCGCATGAAGGTTGAAGAGCTGCGCCACTGGTACCAATCCTGGTACGTGCCGAACAACGCCACCCTGGTAGTGGTGGGCGACGTAACCCCGGATGAAGTCAAAACCCTGGCCCAGCGCTATTTCGGCCCGATCCCCAAACGCGACGTCCCCCCGGCGAAAATCCCGCTGGAGCTGGCCGAGCCCGGTGAACGCCTGCTGACTATGCATGTACAGACCAAACTGCCGAGCGTGATCCTTGGTTTCAACGTGCCGAGCCTGGCCACCGCTGAAGACAAACGCTCGGTCAACGCCCTGCGCCTGATCTCGGCCCTGTTGGACGGCGGCTATAGCGCGCGCATCTCGACACAACTGGAGCGCGGCGAAGAGCTGGTGTCCGGCGGCTCGTCGAGCTACGACGCCTACACCCGCGGTGACAGCCTGTTCACCCTGACTGCCACACCGAACCTGCAAAAGAAAAAGACCGTGGCCCAGGCTGAAGCCGGCCTTTGGCGCCTGTTGGATGAGCTGAAGGCCAAGCCACCGAGCGCTGAAGAACTGGAGCGTATCCGCGCCCAGGTCATCGCCGGCGTGGTTTACCAGCGCGACTCGATTACCAGCCAGGCCACTGCCATCGGCTCCCTGGAGACGGTGGGCCTGTCCTGGAAACTCATGGACACCGAGCTGGCCGAGCTGCAAAGCGTCACCGCCGAAGATATCCAGAAAGCTGCACGCACCTATTTCACCCGCGAACGTCTCAGCGTCGCCCATGTCTTGCCTGAGGAGACCGCTCATGAGTGAACGTAAAAACAACCGCCTGGTGCTGCCCGGCCTGATCGTGGTGACTTTGGCTGCGGCCTGCGCGGTGTACTTGCTGCGCCCCAGCGAATCCGTCGCCAGTCAGGCGCTGGAGCAGGCCAAGTCCGCCAACAAGCTGCAATCCCTGGCCGAGCTGGACGACAAGGCGCCGACCAACCGCAAGCTCGACGTGCAAACCTGGACCACCGCCGAAGGCGCCAAGGTGCTGTTCGTCGAAGCCCATGAACTGCCGATGTTCGACATGCGCATCCTGTTCGCCGCCGGCAGCAGCCAGGACGGCGCAACACCAGGCCTGGCGCTGTTGACCAACGCAATGCTCAACGAAGGCGTGCCGGGCAAGGACGTCAGCCAGATTGCCGCCGGTTTCGACGGCCTGGGTGCTGATTTCAGCAATGGCGCCTACCGCGACATGGCGCTGGTTTCCCTGCGCAGCCTGAGCGCCAGCGACAAGCGTGACGCCGCCCTGTCACTGTTTGACGACGTGATCGGCAAGCCGACCTTCCCGGCAGACTCCCTGGCGCGGATCAAGAACCAGCTGCTGGCCGGCTTTGAATACCAGAAACAGAACCCCGGCAAACTGGCGAGCATCGAGCTGTTCAAGCAGCTCTATGGCGACCACCCTTACGCGCACCCGAGCGAAGGCAACGCCGAGAGCGTGCCGAAGGTGACTCTTGCGCAATTGAAGGACTTCCACGCCAAGGCCTACGCCGCCGGCAACGCAGTGATTTCCGTAGTCGGCGATCTGACCCGCGCCGAAGCCGAAGCCATGACCGCCAAGGTTTCCGCGTCCCTGCCAAAAGGCCCGGCGCTGGCGAAAATCGCCCAACCGGTCGAGCCCAAGGCTGGCACCACCCACATCGAGTTCCCGTCCAAGCAGACAACCCTGCTGCTGGCGCAACTGGGTATCGACCGTGCCGACCCGGATTACGCCGCGCTGTCACTGGGTAACCAGATTCTCGGCGGCGGTGGCTTCGGCACCCGTTTGATGAGCGAAGTGCGCGAGAAACGCGGCCTGACCTACGGCGTATACTCCGGCTTCTCGCCGATGCAGGTACGCGGCCCGTTCATGATCAACCTGCAAACCCGCGCCGAAATGAGCGCCGGCACGCTGCGATTGGTGCAGGACGTACTCGCCGACTACCTCAAGACCGGCCCGACACAGAAAGAACTCGATGACGCCAAGCGCGAACTGGCCGGCAGCTTCCCGCTGTCCACCGCGAGCAACGCCGATATCGTCGGGCAACTGGGCGCCATGGGTTTCTACAACCTGCCGCTGAGCTACCTGGAAGATTTCATGAAACAATCCCAGGCGCTGACCGTTGACCAGGTCAAAGCTGCTTTGAACAAACATTTGAGTGCCGACAAGATGGTCATCGTGACCGCCGGCCCGACGATTGCGCAAAAGCCACTACCGCCCCCCACTGATAAACCCGCCGAGCAACCGCTCGGGGTTCCGGAGCATTAATGGCCCGTCCATCCCGTCCCAAAAAACCTGTCCACAACGTTCACAACGGTGTGGGCCAACTGCGCATCATCGGCGGAGAGTGGGGCAGCCGTAAGCTGAGCTTCCCTGATGTCGTGGGCCTGCGCCCGACGCCAGACCGCGTGCGTGAAACCCTGTTCAACTGGCTCGCGCCGTATATCGCCGGGGCCAAGGTGCTGGACCCGTTCGCGGGTAGCGGCGCGTTGTTCCTGGAGTCGCTGTCCCGTGGCGCGGCGCTGGGCCAGGCGCTGGATGCCAGCAATGTGGCGGTCGCCAGCCTCAAGGAACACCTGGGCACGCTGCGTTGCACCACAGGGCAAGTGCAGACGGCTGACGCGTTGCGCTACCTGGAAACCCAGGAAGCCCGTGAGTTTGACGTGGTGTTTCTTGATCCGCCGTTCAACCAGAATCTGCTGCCGACTGTATGTGCGCTGCTGGAAGAGCGTCAGTGGTTGGCGCCGGATGCCTGGATCTACACTGAAAGCGAGACGGCACCGTCCACACTCGGCCTGCCGGGCACGTGGCGCCTGCACCGCGAGCAGAAATCCGGGCGGGTGTATTACGCGTTGTGGCAACGCACCGTGTAGGAGCGAGCTTGCTCGCGAAGATCGTTAACGATGACGCGGGAAACCAGGGGAACGCGGTGATCTTGAGTTTTTCGCGAGCAAGCTCGCTCCTACAATGATTGGAGCAAGCCCATTCGGCACCGAGAATTTCATGACTCCGCCCCTCGACCGCTTCTCCCCCGCCTTCGGCCTCGGCAACCCGCACCTGCAAACGTTGTGGGGACCGCTGTGGCGCAAAACCACGCACATCGAACGCCAGCGCGAACGGCTGTGGCTGGCAGACGGCGATTTTCTCGACCTCGACTGGCATGGGCCCCATGACGCAACCACCCCGCTGGTGCTGGTACTGCACGGGCTGACCGGTTCGTCCAACTCGCCCTATGTAGCCGGCCTGCAAAAAGCCCTCGCAACCCAAGGCTGGGCCAGCGTCGCGCTGAACTGGCGTGGCTGCTCCGGCGAACCCAACCTGCTTGCCCGCAGCTACCATTCCGGCGCCAGTGAAGACCTGGCCGAAACCATCGCTCACCTGCGGGCCAAGCGCCCGTTGGCGCCGCTGTATGCGGTGGGGTATTCACTGGGCGGCAATGTGCTGCTCAAGTACTTGGGCGAAACCGGCGAAGCCTGCGGGCTGCAAGGTGCGGCAGCCGTGTCGGTACCGTTTCGCCTGGATCAGTGCGCCGATCGCATTGGCCTGGGCTTTTCTCGGGTTTATCAGAAGCATTTCATGCGCGAAATGCTGGCCTATATCCGCGTCAAACAAAGCCGGTTTCTCAAGGATGGCCGCGAGGCAGGCCTGAAAACCCTCGCCGACCTGGGCTCGCTGGAGAAGATGCGCACGTTCTGGGACTTTGACGGCCGCGTCACCGCGCCGCTGCACGGGTTCCTCAGTGCCGAGGACTACTACCGCCGCGCCTCCAGCCGCTACTACCTCGGGGGCATTCGCACACCAACCCTGATCATCCAGGCCGCGGACGACCCGTTCGTGTTCGCCCACAGCCTGCCCGAGGCCAGCGAACTGTCGGATTGCACCGAGTTCGAACTGCTGGCCAAGGGCGGGCATGTCGGGTTTGTGGACGGCTCATTGAAGCAGCCAACTTACTACCTGGAACGGCGAATCCCGGAGTGGCTACTGACACAACGCCGATAAAAATGTGGGGGCTCCCACACTTTGGATCAGACCGGGTCAGGCAGACCTCAGTCGCCTGTTGCAACTTCCCGCTTTGGATCAGTGATCCACTCGCTCCACGACCCCGCGTACAACTTGCCCAACGGGTAACCCGCCAGGCACAGCGCAAACAGGTTGTGGCAGGCAGTCACGCCCGAGCCGCAGTAGGCCACCAGGTCATCCGGCGAGCGGTCTTGCAGCTTGGCGGCGAAGCGTTGCTTGAGCTGGTCCGCCGGCAGGAAACGGCCGTCGCTGCCCAGGTTTTCATTGAATGCGGCACATTGCGCGCCGGGGATATGCCCGGCAACCGGGTCGATCGGCTCCACTTCACCACGAAAACGCGGCTGGGCGCGGGCGTCGATCAGGGTCAGGCCGGGCTGGCCAAGGCGTTTCTGCAGGTGTTCGGCGTCCAATTGCAGGTGGTTGTCCGGCGTGCCGCTGAAGGTGCCGGGCTCGATCACCGGCGCATCCAGGCTCAACGGGAAGCCCGCCGCGTGCCAGGCTTTCAGGCCGCCATCGAGGATGAACACGCCGTCGCGCTTGCCCAGCCAGGCCAGCAGCCACCAGGCACGGGCGGCATAGGCACCCGGGCCGTCGTCATACAAAACGATATCGCTATCGGCGTTAACGCCCCATGCCCGCAGTTGCCGGATAAACGCATCCGGCGCCGGCAACGGATGGCGACCGGTCACGCCCTTGATTATCGGCCCGCTGAGGTGGCGCTCCAGATCGGCATACTGCGCCCCTTCGATATGCCCTTCGGCGTAGCTGCACAGGCCGTAGTCCGGGTCTTCCAGGGCAAAGCGGCAATCGAGGATCACCAGCCCGCCGGACTTCTGGCGCTCGGCCAGTTGCTGGGGGCTGATCAGTTGGGCAAGCGGCATGACTGACTCCTGTGGCTAGGTTAGCGTTCGGGAAACATCCTACTTCACTTCTTCCAGCGCCTGATTCAACGGCACGTAAAACTCTTTGAACAGTGCATCCACCGCGTCCTTGGCCTTGGGGGTGATAAACCCGGCTTCCAGCACCAGCACCTGGTACACCCCGCGCTTGATCGCCTCGGCGCTCAGGTGCGTGGACTTTTCATTGGTGGTGCACAGGAAGCGCACCCACGAGGTGAGGATGATCCAGGCGTTGAGGGTCAGGGCTTCGGTTTGTACCGGGTCCATGTTCAGGATGCCGGCATCGACAAAACCCTGGTAGATGGCTGCGCCCTGGATCAGGCAACGCTGGGAGAACCGCCGGTAGCCGGTGGCCAGCTCCGGGTCGCTTTCCAGCAGGTGTTCGAGGTCACGGTGCAGGAAGCGGTAGCGCCACATGCCGGCCAGCACCGCCTGCAGGTAGAAGCGCTTATCTTCCACGGTCACCGCACGGCCCTGGGGCGGGCGCAGGAAGCTGTCCACCAACGCTTCGTACTCACGAAACAGCACTGCGATAATCGCCTGCTTGTTGGGGAAGTGGTAGTACAGGTTGCCCGGGGAAATTTCCATATGGGCAGCGATATGGTTGGTGCTGACACTGCGCTCGCCCTGCTGGTTAAACAGCTCCAGGCTGGTTTGCACAATGCGCTCGCTGGTCTTTACTCGTGGTGCCATGGGAAATCAACTTCTAGACCCGTGATGGCGGCATCTTACGGACTATCCTTGTCCGGATAAATCGGCACGTTGTGCAATGTTATTTGACAATTTAGAGCAATGACTCTAAAAACTGAAGCATTCCAATAACAATCGGGAACTTCGCCATGTCTGCCAACGTTGCCTACCTGCAAGATTCCCAGGCGCTGGACCAGCTCCAGGAACTGTTCGACGCCCAGCGCCAAGCCTACGCCGCCAACCCGATGCCGCCGGCCGCCCAGCGCCAGCAATGGCTCAAGGCCTTGCGCGAGCTGTTGAGTGACGAGCGCCAGGCGCTGATCAACGCCATCAGCAGTGATTTCAGCCACCGCAGCGCCGACGAAACCCTGTTCGCCGAACTGATGCCCAGCCTGCATGGCATTCACTACGCCAGCAAACACCTCAAGGGCTGGATGAAACCTTCCCGCCGCGCTGTAGGCATTGCCTTCCAGCCCGCGTCCGCCAAGGTCATCTATCAACCCCTGGGTGTGGTCGGGGTGATCGTGCCCTGGAACTACCCGTTGTACCTGGCCATCGGCCCGTTGGTGGGTGCATTGGCGGCCGGCAACCGGGTGATGCTCAAGCTCAGCGAATCCACCCCCGCCACCGGCCAGTTGCTCAAGGCGCTGCTGGCGAAGATCTTCCCCGAGGACCTGGTGTGCGTGGTGCTCGGCGAGGCTGAAGTGGGCATGGCGTTTTCCAAGCTGCGCTTCGACCACCTGCTGTTCACCGGCGCCACCAGCATCGGCAAGCACGTGATGCGCGCGGCGGCCGAACACCTGACGCCAGTCACCCTGGAACTGGGCGGCAAATCACCGGCGATTGTTTCCGCCGACGTGCCGCTCAAGGACGCCGCCGAACGCATCGCCTTCGGCAAGGCGCTGAATGCCGGGCAAACCTGCGTGGCGCCGGACTACGTGCTGGTGCCGGAAGACCGTGTAGACGGCTTCGTCGAGGCCTACAGCAAGGCGGTCCGCGGGTTCTATCCGACCCTGGCCGACAACCCGGACTACACCGCCATCATCAACGAACGACAGTTGGCCCGGCTCAACGGCTACGTGAAAGACGCCACCGACAAGGGTGCCACCCTGGTCCCGCTGTACGACCAGGGCCAGGACCGCCGCATGGCCCACAGCCTGCTGCTGAATGTCAGCGACGAGATGACCGTGATGCAGGACGAAATCTTCGGCCCGGTGCTGCCGATCGTGCCGTATCGCGGCCTCGACCAGGCCTTTGCCTACATCAATCAGCGCCCTCGCCCACTGGCGCTGTATTACTTCGGCTACAACAAGGCGGAACAGAACCGCGTACTGCACGAAACCCATTCCGGCGGCGTGTGCCTGAACGACACGTTGCTGCACGTAGCCCAGGACGACATGCCCTTCGGCGGCATCGGCCCGTCGGGCATGGGCCATTACCACGGCCATGAAGGTTTCCTGACGTTCAGCAAGGCCAAGGGCGTGCTGATCAAGCAACGCCTGAACGCGGCCAAGCTGATTTACCCGCCCTATGGCAAATCCATCCAGAAGTTGATCCAGAAGCTGTTCGTCCGCTAACAAACCCATCACCGGGATAACAATAAGAATGAACCCTAGCCTGACTGAATCACCCGCGCTGTCACGGCGCGGCGTCTTGAAACTCGGCCTGTGCGCCAGCGCCTTCCTGGCCACCGCCGGGCTGGGCGCCAGCCTCAGCGGCTGCTCCAGCAGCACCCCGGCCAGCGGCTTTGCGATGTTGCGCAGCAGTGACCTGCCGTTTTTGCGGGCAGTGATTCCGGTGCTGCTGGAGGGCGTGGCCAGCGCCGAGATAGTGGTGGCCGGCATCGACGACACCCTGAAAAAGCTCGACTTCAGCCTGCAACACCTGTCGCCCGAGATGTTCAAGCTGACCCAGCAACTGTTCGACGTCTTGGGCATGGCCATCACCCGTGGGCCCCTGACCGGGGTGTGGGGCAGCTGGGAAAACGCCAGCGGCGAACAGATCCGCAACTTCCTGCACCGTTGGGAAAACAGCTACCTGAACCTGCTGCGCATGGGCCAGGGCTCGTTGCTCAAGCTGGTGATCATGGCCTGGTATTTCCGCCCCGAGTCCTGGGCGCATTGCGGCTACCCCGGCCCACCGAAAATCTGATCTGCATCCCGATAAAAACAAGAGACGACCCTGATGCCCGTACCTGATCTGTTCCGCGATGGCATGGCCCGCGGCTGGAAGACCCACAATGGCGCCGCCCTCGACCAGGACCTGACCCTGGAAGCCGACGTCGCGATCATCGGCAGCGGCGCCGGCGGCGGCACCACCGCCGAAATCCTCAGCGCCGCCGGCTACAAGGTGCTGCTGATCGAAGAAGGCCCGCTGAAAACCAGCAACGACTTCAAGCTGCTGGAGGACGAGGCCTACGCCACCCTGTACCAGGAAGGCATCGGGCGCATGAGCAAGGACGGCGCCATCACCATCCTGCAGGGCCGAGCGGTCGGCGGCACCACGCTGATCAACTGGACCTCCAGCTTCCGCACCCCGCACCCGACCCTCGCCCACTGGGCCAGCGAATACGCGGTCAAGGGCCACAGCAGCGCCGAGATGGCGCCCTGGTTCGAAAAAATGGAACAACGCCTGGGCATCGCGCCTTGGGCCATGCCACCGAATGCCAACAATGACGTGATCCGCAAGGGCTGCGAAAAGCTTGGCTACAGCTGGCACGTGATCCCGCGCAATGTGCGCGGCTGTTTCAACCTGGGGTATTGCGGCATGGGTTGCCCGGTCAACGCCAAGCAATCAATGCTGGTGACCACCATTCCGTCCACCCTGGAGAAAGGCGGCGAGCTGCTGTACCTGGCCCGCGCCGAAAGCCTGAAGTTCAGCGGCGACACCATCACCAGCCTCGAATGTGTGGCCATGGATCAGTATTGCGTGGCACCCACAGGCCGCAAGATCACAGTCAAAGCCAAGCATTACGTATTGGCCGGCGGCGGCATCAACAGCCCGGCGCTGCTGCTGCGCTCGGACGCACCCGATCCCCACTCGCGCCTGGGCAAGCGAACCTTTTTACACCTGGTGAATTTTTCCGCCGGGTTGTTCGACAAGGTGATCAACCCGTTCTACGGCGCGCCGCAGTCGATTTATTCCGATCACTTCCAATGGCAGGACGGCACTACCGGCAAAATGTCCTACAAGCTCGAAGTACCGCCACTGCATCCGGGCCTGGCCAGCACCTTGCTCGGCGGCTACGGCACGCAGAACGCGCTGGACATGGGTCAACTGCCGAAAACCCACGCCATGCTTGCGCTGCTGCGGGACGGCTTCCACCCCGACAGCCCGGGTGGCACAGTCGAATTACGCGGCGATGGCACACCGGTGCTCGATTATCAGGTTTCGCCCTACGCCTGGGACGGCCTGCGCCGGGCATTCCACAGCATGGCGGAGATTCAGTTTGCCGGCGGCGCCAAGTCGGTGATGCCGCTGCACGGCGATGCGCGCTACGTGAACACCTTGGCTGAAGCCCGCAGCATGATCGACGGGTTGAACCTCGAATTGCACCGAACCCGGCTCGGCAGCGCTCATGTAATGGGCGGTTGCGCGATGGGGGAAGAACCGAAAAACGCCGTGGCCGACAGCCTTGGGCGCCATCATCAACTGCGCAACTTGTCGATCCACGATGGCTCGCTATTCCCCACCAGTATTGGCGCTAACCCGCAGTTATCGGTGTATGGATTGACGGCGCAACTGGCGACGGCATTGGCCGAACGTCTGAAAACGGCCTGAAAAAACCGGGTATTCGCGGTGTCTATAGTGCTTTCTTCTGAATAAGTTGACTTGGCCGACCGGGATGGCTGCGATACCATCCGGTTCCCCAACGGACTCCGCCAGGACGACGCGATGAACCGAGTGTTGTACCCAGGTACCTTCGACCCAATCACCAAGGGCCATGGCGATCTGGTCGAACGCGCCTCGCGCTTGTTCGACCATGTGATTATCGCGGTCGCTGCCAGCCCCAAGAAAAACCCGCTGTTTCCCCTGGAACAGCGCGTGGAGCTGGCCCGTGAGGTCACCAAGCATCTGCCCAACGTTGAAGTGGTCGGCTTCTCGACGCTGCTGGCGCACTTCGCCAAGGAACAGAACGCCAATGTGTTCCTGCGCGGCCTGCGGGCGGTGTCGGACTTCGAATACGAATTCCAGCTGGCCAACATGAACCGCCAACTGGCGCCGGACGTGGAAAGCCTGTTTCTTACGCCTTCGGAACGTTATTCGTTCATTTCCTCGACGTTGGTCCGGGAAATCGCGGCGTTGGGCGGGGATATCACCAAGTTCGTGCACCCGGCTGTGGCGGATGCGCTGACGTTGCGCTTCAAGAAGTAATTCTGGTCTTTGGGCTTATTGTGGCGAGGGCCTTGTCTGTGGCGAGGGGGCTTGTCCCCCGTTGGGCTGCGAAGCAGCCCCAATAAAGACGCCGCGTAGTTTCAGGTAAAACCCGTTCGCCTGATTCGGGGCCGCTTCGCGCCCCAACGGGGGACAAGCCCCCTCACCACAGACAAGCCCCCTCGCCACAGGGGCGCCAATGCGGCACAATTGCGCGCATTAGTTTTCAGATGCCTTGGCTGACAGCCCTGGCAGGAGTTTCCATGTCCCTGATCATCACCGACGATTGCATCAACTGCGACGTCTGCGAACCCGAGTGCCCGAACGCTGCCATTTCCCAGGGTGAAGAGATCTATGTGATCGACCCCAACCTGTGCACCCAGTGTGTCGGCCACTACGACGAACCCCAGTGCCAGCAGGTTTGCCCGGTGGATTGCATTCCGCTGGACGAGGCTCATCCGGAAACGGAAGAGCAACTGATGGAGAAGTACCGGTTGATTACCGGCAAGGCCTAAGTCCCTTGGCGATTCGTTAGGCCCCTTCGCAAGCAAGCCCGCTCCCACATTCGACCGAGTTCCACCTTTGGAATGCAGTCGAATGTGGGAGCGGGCTTGCTCGCGAATAGGCCATCAGCAGCACCACAAATTGTCAGCTCTGACACTTCGGGCAAAACACACTCGCCCGCTGCCCCAGCATCACGTTGCGCAACTCAGTCCCACAGACCTTGCACGCCTCGCCACCACGGCCATAGACGAACAATTCCTGCTGGAAATACCCCGGCTGCCCGTCGCCGCCGATAAAGTCCCGCAACGTGGTGCCGCCGCGCTCGATGGCCGCCGCCAGGATGCGCTTGATCTCGATCGCCAGCTTCAGGTAACGCCCACGGGAAATGCCCTTGGCTTCCCGACGCGGATCAATCCCGGCGGCAAACAGCGCTTCCGTCGCATAGATATTGCCTACGCCCACCACCACTGCGTTATCCATGATGAACGGCTTCACCGCCATCGAGCGTCCACGGGACAGCTGGAATAGCCGCTCGCCGTCGAACAGGTCGGTCAACGGCTCCGGCCCCAGGCGGATCAGCAGCTCGTGGTTCAGCGGGTCGAGGCTCCAGAGCATCGCGCCAAAGCGTCGCGGGTCGGTGTAGCGCAGGGCCAGGCCCGACTCAAGTTCTATATCCACATGCTCATGCTTGGCCGCCGGGCTGCCGGCTTCCACCAGGCGCAGGTTGCCCGACATGCCCAAGTGGCTGATCAGCGTGCCGACCTCGGCATTGATCAACAAATACTTGGCCCGCCGCTCCACCAGCACGATGCGTTGCCCGGACAGCCGCACATCCAGGTCTTCCGGGATCGGCCAGCGCAGGCGCCGCTCACGCACCACCACACGGCTGACCCGCTGGCCTTCCAGGTGCGGCGCAATTCCGCGCCGGGTGGTTTCGACTTCCGGTAACTCGGGCATGTGTACCTCTTGGAAAAAGGGTTAGTGCGCGCCCAGCTCGCGGATCGACAACTTCAAACTCTCGAAGTCGTAGTCCGACAGGCCGATATGGTCCAGCACCAGCGGGCCGATGGCGTTCCACTCATGGTCATCCACCTGGTTGCCCAGCACGCGGTACGACGCACAAATGTGCTCGGCCATCTTCAGGATCGCCAGCAGGTTTTTCAGCTGCGGCTTGTGGTTGGACTCGTCGCTGAAAATCGCCAGGGCATTGTGGTGATTGGCGATGGCATCGGTCACATGTTCCGGCAGGCGCCAGGATTTGGCGGTGTAGTAACCCACCACGGCATGGTTGGTGTTGAACGCCTGGTTCTCGGTGTCGACCACACGGCAATCCGGGCCGGCGTTGGCATAGGCCTCTTCCAGCACACTCATGTAGTTCGGGAAACGCTTGAGCATCAACGGCACGCCACAATCGTGGAACAGCCCCAATGCGTAGGCTTCATCAACCGCCTGGCTGCCGGTGCGCTTGGCCAGGGCCAGGCAGGTCATGGCCACGTCCTGGGCGGTGTCCCAGAAACGGTTGAGGGTGACGATCGTGTCGTCGCTCATCTCGCCCTTGATCGACTGCGCGTTGATCAGGTTGACGATGGAGCGGCTGCCCAGCAGGTTCACCGCGCGCTGTATCGAGACGATCTTGTTGCTCAGACCGTAATACGGCGAATTGACGATCTTCAGCAGCGAGCCGGAGAGGCCCGGGTCCTGGGCGATCAACCGGGCGATCACTTCCAGGTCCGGATCGGGCATGTACTGCTCCATCTGCAAATCCACCATGATTTGCGGTTGAGGCGGCACACTGATGCCTTGGAGGCTCTGTTGGATCTGTTCGGCGGATAGCTCTTGGGACATAGGGGGCACACTCTGGACTAGGCGGCGATTCTAACCTTTATGGCAACCAGGCTGACACCTCAAAAACCCGAACTGAAACCGGACCGAATGTGGGAGCGGGCTTGCCTGCGATGCAGACGGCTCGGTCTTTCAGATAACCGAGGTGATGCTATCGCAGGCAAGCCAGCTCCCACAGGGACATCACAACCCACATGTCCGGCGGCACCGCCAAGTACTGCACAACACGGTATACTCCCGCTCTTTTTTCCGGAGCGACGTCATGTCCCTGCCAAGCCTGCGTCTCAAAGCCAACGCCGATCGTCGTTTGCGCAACGGCCACCTGTGGGTCTACAGCAACGAAATCGATGTGGCCGCCACACCTCTTCACGGCTTCCAGGCAGGCGACCAGGCGATCCTGGAAGCAGCCGGCGGCAAGACCCTCGGCATCGTGGCCATGAGCCCGAACAACCTGATCTGCGCCCGCCTGCTGTCCCGCGACATCAAGTTGCCGCTGGACAAGTCGCTGCTGGTGCACCGCATCAACGTCGCCCTGTCCCTGCGTGACCGCCTGTTCGACAAGCCGTTCTACCGCCTGGTGTACGGCGATTCCGACTTGTTGCCAGGCCTGGTGGTCGACCGTTTCGGCGACATCCTGGTGGTGCAGATCGCTTCGGCGACCATGGAAGCCCACAAGGAGGACGTGATCGCCGCACTGACCCAAGTGCTCAAGCCAAGCGGCATCCTGTTCAAGAACGACTCCGCCGCGCGTGATGCCGAAGGCCTCAACCGCTACGTCGAAACCGTGTTCGGCCTGGTGCCGGAGTGGGTGGCGCTGGAAGAAAACGGCGTGAAGTTCGAAGCGCCGGTGATCCAGGGCCAGAAGACCGGCTGGTTCTACGACCACCGCATGAACCGCGCCCGCCTGGCTCCGTATGCCAAAGGCAAACGCGTACTCGACCTGTACAGCTACATCGGCGGCTGGGGCGTGCAAGCGGCCGCCTTCGGTGCCAGTGAAGTGTTCTGCGTCGACGCCTCCGCCTTCGCCCTCGACGGCGTGGAGCGCAACGCGGCACTGAACGGCGTTGCCGAGAAAATGACCTGCATCGAAGGCGACGTGTTCGAAGCCCTCAAAGAGCTGAAAGCCAGCGAAGAGCGTTTCGACGTGATCGTGGCCGACCCGCCTGCCTTCATCAAGCGCAAGAAAGACATGAAGAACGGCGAAGGCGCCTACCGCCGCCTGAACGAGCAAGCCATGCGCCTGCTCAGCAAGGACGGCATCCTGGTCAGCGCTTCGTGCTCGATGCACTTGCCGGAAGACGACCTGCAAAACATCCTGCTGACCAGCGCCCGTCACCTGGATCGCAATATCCAGATGCTGGAACGCGGCGGCCAGGGCCCGGACCACCCGGTGCACCCGGCGATTGCCGAGACCCGGTATATCAAGAGCATTACTTGCCGGTTGTTGCCGAACAGCTAACGCCCAATTGGAACCGGATCAACTGTAGGAGCGAGCTTGCTCGCGAAAGACGAATAGACAACACGGGCTACCTGATAGCGCTGCGTTATCGTTGACGTTCTTCGCGAGCAAGCTCGCTCCTACAGCGGCAACACACACCATCATGGGCTTGGCCTCCCACAACACTTTTGATTGAATTCCCCGTTTCGCAGACTAGCATCGGTTTCTGGTTTTACTCCGGAAAATAAAAACAATGTCTGAGTCCTCTTATTCGCCACCCCATGGCGACGTAAAACGCCAACAACGCTCGCGCTTCATCCTCATCACCTGCATCTCGCTGATCAGCTTCTTCCCGATCAATATCCTGCTGCCCTCCTTTCCAGCCCTGGCCGCGAAGTTCGATACCTCAACTGCTGAGGTCGCCTTATCCATCAGCCTGTTCACTCTGGTTTTTGCGATTTCCCAACTGATCGCCGGCCCGCTTTCAGATAAATTCGGGCGCAAGGAAGTGCTGCTGGGGTGCATCGTGGTTTCCACCCTAGGCTCGATCGGCTGCGCACTGGCGGCGAATTACCCGAGTTTCCTGCTGTTTCGCGCCGTCCAGGCCATCGGCTGTGGCTTTTTTGTGCTCGGCCATGCGCTGGTTGAAGACCTTTTCGAAGAGCAGGATCGCGCCCGCATCCGCATCTACTACATGACCCTGAGCGGATCGTTCGTTGCGCTGTCGCCGCTGCTCGGCTCCTGGCTGCAAACCACATTTGATTGGCAGGGCAGCTTTTATGGATTTGCGGTGATGGCGCTAGGCATGTTTATCCATGCCTGGCTGATATTGCCGTCCAAGGCGGCCAGCCCTGAAAGAGCCCCTGTTTCGATCATCGCCACGCTGAAATCCATCGCAAGCAACCGGGACTTCATCCGTTACTGGTGGATCGCCGCGTTGGTATTCGCGTGTTACTTCGCCTTGATCAGCGTGACACCGCTGATTTTCATGGATGAGTTGAAGCTGTCCGAATACCAGTACGCGGTAGTGCTGATGGTGTATGGCGTTGCCTACCTGCTGGGCGGCGTTGCAGCAACTGCACTGCAGAAACATATCTCCCTCACGCGACAAATCAACCTCGGGCTGGGCCTGCTGGGGATCGCAGGCGTATTGCTGACGCTGGTGATCAGCTATGAGGCCATGACCACCATCACCCTGCTGATCCCGATGCTGATCAGCGCCCTGGCCGTGACCCTGGTTCGCCCCGCCGCGATTTCCGCGGCCATGTTGCTGTTCTCCAGCAGCGCCGGCACCGCCGCGTCGGCCGGCAACAGCATCATGTTCATCACCGCCGCCGTCAGCAGCGCCGCGCTCGCCCAAGCCGGAGACAACTTGCTGATGACCATCGCCATCAGCTTCATCGTGCTCAGCGTTTGGGGCGTAGTGACGAACATCAGAGTCGGACGCTAACGCTCTCCCACTCCCACTGTAGGAGCGAGCTTGCTCGCGAAAAACATATAGGCGACACGGGCCACCTGATAGCGCTGCGTTATCGTTGACGTTCTTCGCGAGCAAGCTCGCTCCTACAGAAGGCATGACATATTCAGAACCAGTGTTTAAACGCCAATAGACACTGTTGCCTCCTACCGTCTCTCTTCTACCCACACGAAGAGGACGAAGGAATGTCCACCCAGCAAAACGCCCATCGGCTGCGTAAAGGCCGCTATTCGGAATCCGGCCGCATTTACCTGCTCACCGCCGTCACCCATCAACGACAGCTGGCCTTCCAGGACTGGCGCATTGGTCGCCTGCTTGTTCGCGAATTCAGAAAGGCTCAGGACGACGGCGAGGCGACCTCACTGGCCTGGGTCGTGATGCCGGACCATTTCCATTGGCTGGTGGAATTGCACAACGGCGATTTGCCGAGACTGATGCGGATTACCAAGTCGCGAAGTGCCCACGCCATTAACAAAGCGAGGAGTTGCCACGGGACACTTTGGCAAAAGGGCTACTTTGATCGGGCGCTACGCCGGGAAGATGACCTGAAAGCAACAGCTCGATACATCGTCGCCAATCCATTAAGAGCAGGGCTGGTTGAGCGTATCGGCGACTATCCGCTCTGGGACGCCATGTGGCTGTGAAATACGCAACCCTGTAGGAGCGAGCTTGCTCGCGAAAAACCAACAGACGACACGGACCACCTGATAGCGCTGCGTTACCGTTGACGTTTTTCGCGAGCAAGCTCGCTCCTACAGGTAGACGGCCATTCCCTCCGGCCGCCAGCGGTGTAGAATCGGACCTATTCATCGCCAGTCATCCCCCGGCGGGTTTATGAGCTCGAGGCCCAAGCAAGCGGCGATCCCGCGACGCGAGTGGCAACTTCCGGACACACGGCCATTTTTCGGGTGTTCCAGTCGTCAATTAGAAGCTCACTCCCCTTTAGTACTTGATTAGCCGCCCGGAGTGCTCCAATGCCTGATTACCGCTCGAAAACATCCACCCACGGCCGCAACATGGCCGGCGCCCGCGCACTGTGGCGCGCCACGGGGATGAAAGATGACGACTTCAAGAAGCCGATCATCGCGATTGCCAACTCGTTCACCCAGTTCGTACCCGGCCACGTCCACCTCAAGGACCTGGGCCAACTGGTCGCCCGCGAGATCGAACGCGCCGGCGGTGTAGCGAAAGAATTCAACACCATCGCCGTGGATGACGGCATCGCCATGGGCCATGACGGCATGCTGTATTCCCTGCCGAGCCGCGAGATCATCGCCGACTCCGTGGAGTACATGGTCAACGCCCACTGCGCCGACGCCATCGTGTGCATCTCCAACTGCGACAAGATCACCCCCGGCATGCTGATGGCCGCCCTGCGCCTGAACATCCCGGTGATCTTCGTCTCCGGCGGCCCGATGGAAGCCGGCAAGACCAAGCTCGCCTCCCACGGCCTCGACCTGGTGGACGCCATGGTCATCGCCGCCGATTCCAGCGCTTCTGACGAGAAGGTTGCGGAATACGAGCGCAGCGCCTGCCCTACCTGCGGTTCGTGCTCCGGCATGTTCACCGCCAACTCGATGAACTGCCTGGTGGAAGCCCTGGGCCTGGCCTTGCCGGGCAACGGCTCGACACTGGCCACCCACAGCGACCGCGAGCAACTGTTCCTGCAGGCCGGCCGCACCATCGTCGAGCTGTGCAAGCGCTACTACACCGAGAACGATGAGTCGGTGTTGCCGCGCAACATCGCCAATTTCAAGGCGTTCGAAAACGCCATGACCCTGGACATCGCCATGGGCGGTTCCACCAACACCATCCTGCACTTGCTGGCCGCCGCCCAGGAAGCCGAGATCGACTTCGACCTGCGGGACATCGACCGCCTGTCGCGCCACGTGCCGCAACTGTGCAAAGTCGCGCCGAACATCCAGAAGTACCACATGGAAGACGTGCACCGCGCCGGCGGGATCTTCTCGATCCTCGGCTCCCTGGCCCGTGGCGGCCTGTTGCACACCGACCTGCCGACCGTGCACAGCAAATCCATCGCCGAAGGCATCGCCAAGTGGGACATCACCCAGACCACTGACGAAGCCGTGCATCACTTCTTCAAGGCCGGCCCGGCCGGCATCCCGACGCAGACCGCGTTCAGCCAGTCGACCCGTTGGGAAACCCTCGACGACGACCGTGAAAACGGCTGCATCCGCAGTGTTGAGCACGCCTATTCGAAAGAAGGCGGCCTGGCCGTGCTGTACGGCAACATCGCCCTCGATGGCTGCGTCGTGAAAACCGCCGGTGTCGACGAATCGATCCACGTGTTCGAAGGCCGCGCCAAGATCTACGAAAGCCAGGACAGCTCGGTACGCGGCATCCTCGCTGACGAAGTGAAGGAAGGCGACATCGTCATCATCCGTTACGAAGGCCCGAAAGGCGGCCCGGGCATGCAAGAGATGCTCTACCCGACGTCGTACCTGAAATCCAAAGGCCTGGGCAAAGCCTGCGCCTTGCTCACCGACGGCCGTTTCTCCGGCGGGACCTCGGGCCTGTCCATCGGCCACGCTTCGCCGGAAGCTGCTGCGGGCGGCGCCATCGGCCTGGTGCAGGATGGCGACAAGGTGCTGATCGACATTCCGAACCGCTCGATCAACCTGTTGATCAGCGATGAAGAACTGGCGGCACGCCGGGTCGAGCAGGACAAGAAAGGCTGGAAGCCGGTGGAGAAGCGTCCGCGCAAAGTCACCACCGCCTTGAAGGCTTACGCCCTGCTGGCCACCAGTGCCGACAAGGGTGCTGTGCGTAACAAGGCGATGCTTGACGGTCTGTAAACCTCGCCCATAAAAATGCCCCGCCATGTGCGGGGCATTTTTTTGTCTGGAGATAATTCCCCAAACAAAGAAGATCAACTGTGGGAGCGGGCTTGCTCGCGAATTGCGGTGTGCCAGTTACTGAATAAGCTGGCTGATCCACCGCCTTCGCGAGCAAGCCCGCTCCCACATTTTTGACCGAGTCCAGCCGTACTTACTGAATCTCGTCCGGCTTGACGATCACCCAGTTTTTATCCGCCGTCACCGGCAACCCTTCCTTGGCCTGGGCCGCAGCGTGCTTGGCCATCATGCCGTTGAGCTGGGTCATGTATTTGTCTTTACGGTTGATCCACAGGTGGATGCCGCCCTTGGCCACGTCCACATCATGGAACAGCATGTAGCCGTCACTGGTTGGCGTGTCGCCACCGACGATCACCGGTTTTTTCCACTCGTCGATATAGGTCAGGATCGCTGCGTGCTTGCCGGCCATCCAGGTGGCCGGGGTCCACAGGTACGGGGTCAGCTCCAGGCCGAGGTTGGCCTTCTCGTCATACTTGCCGGCGGCAATCTGCTTGCGGGCGGTGGTCAGCTCGCCGGTCTTGCGGTCCTTGAGCAAGGTGGTCACGCCGATGACGTTCTCGGGTTTGACGTTGTAGCCGTACTTCGGATCAGCCGCGACCATGCGCACCAGTTCCTCGGACGCGGCGGTCATCACGTAGACCTCGATGCCGTTTTCCATCAGCTTGTTGAACAGCTCAGCCTGGCCGGTGAAGACCTTCGGCGGCTGCACTTCCATGTTCTTGACCACGTCACCTTCGTAATAGGTGACCGGCACCGGCTTGCCCGACGCCATCATCTCGTCGACGTAGCCCTTGAGTTCCTTGAGGGTGAAGCCGGAGAAAATCTGCGCGACCCACGGGTAGCAGACCATGTCGTCGACTTCGCAGAGGCGGTAGTAGTAGCTGAAGAGGCTTTCCTTGTGGTCAGCGGTGTCTTTGAACGGGATCAGCTTCAGGGAAGGGTCCATGGTGTCGCGGGTAATCAGGCCCTTGTTTTCCAGGTACGGCAGCAATGACTCTTCAAGGTCGTAGCGGTAACTGGTGTTGTCCATGTCGAACACCGCGAAGTTGCCCTTGTTGGCATTGGCAGCAATCATCGTGTCCAGTTGCTTGGCGGCAGCCGCCGGCCAGTGTTTCAACTCGGTGGCGGCAAAGGCCTGGCTCGCAAGGCCCAGGCACAGCGCGGCGGCAAACAGTTTCGGCGCTAGCTTCATGTGCGTTTTCTCCCTGAGTGAAAGACATCGACGCTAACAAATCTGTATGACAGTTATCGCCCGAGCGCGACCGCTTTCGTCGTGATCGCGCCAATGCCATACGCCTGCGCGTCATCCGCTTATTCCAAAAACGACAGTCACCATGCGATAACGTTATTAAATCAATATATTTCAAGCTGTTAGGCTTGCCGGTTCGCAATCGCAGGCTCCTGCGATTGGCTGCCTTCTCAACGGAGCTTCAATGAATCTGCCCCTGATTCTCAACTTACTGGTGTTCGTGGCCTTGCTGCTGGGCCTGGCACAAACCCGCCGAACCAACTGGAGCCTCGCCAAGAAGGTGTTGTTTGCGTTGGTACTCGGCGTGATCTTCGGTGTGGTGCTGCACGCGATCTACGGTGCCGGCAACCCGGTGCTCAAGGCCTCGATCGGCTGGTTCGACCTGGTCGGCAACGGTTACGTGCAGTTGCTGCAAATGATCGTGATCCCGCTGGTGTTTGCCTCGATCCTCAGCGCCGTGGCCCGTCTGCATAACGCCTCGTCCCTGGGCAAGATCAGCTTCCTGACCATCGGCACGCTGCTGTTCACCACGGCAATCGCGGCGCTGATCGGTATCGGCCTGACCAACCTGTTCGGCCTCACCGCCGAAGGCCTGGTGGCCGGCACCCAGGAAATGGCGCGCCTGCAAGTGATCCAGAGTGATTACGCGGGCAAGGTCGCCGACCTGAATATCCCGCAACTGCTGCTGTCGTTCATCCCGCAGAACCCGTTCGCCGACCTGGCCCGGGCCAAGCCGACGTCGATCATCAGTGTGGTGATCTTCGCTGCATTCCTCGGGGTTGCCGCGCTGCAACTGCTCAAGGATGACGTGGAAAAAGGCCAGAAAGTCCTCAACGCCATCGACACCCTGCAAGCCTGGGTGATGCGCCTGGTGCGCCTGGTGATGAAACTGACCCCGTACGGCGTATTGGCGCTGATGACCAAAGTGGTCGCCAGCTCCAACCTGCAAGACATCATCAAGCTCGGCAGTTTTGTGGTGGTGTCGTACCTGGCCCTGGGCCTGATGTTTGTGGTGCACGGCCTGCTGCTGTCGCTGGCCGGGATCAACCCACTGCGGTTCTTCCGCAAGGTCTGGCCGGTGCTGACGTTTGCCTTCACCAGCCGCTCCAGCGCCGCCAGCATCCCGCTGAGCATTGAAGCGCAGACCCGTCGCCTGGGGATTCCGCAGTCCATCGCCGGCTTTGCCGCCTCGTTTGGCGCAACGATTGGCCAGAACGGTTGCGCGGGTCTTTACCCAGCGATGCTGGCGGTGATGGTTGCGCCGACCGTGGGTATCAACCCGCTGGACCCGCTGTGGATCGCGACCCTGGTGGCGATTGTGACCTTGAGTTCGGCCGGTGTGGCGGGCGTGGGCGGCGGTGCGACGTTTGCCGCGCTGATCGTGCTGCCGGCGATGGGCTTGCCGGTGTCACTGGTGGCGCTGCTGATTTCGGTTGAGCCGCTGATCGACATGGGCCGTACCGCGTTGAACGTGAACGGTTCGATGACGGCCGGGGCGATTACCAGCCAGATCATGCAGCAGACGGATAAAGAACTGCTCAATGCCGATGAGCATGCGGAATTGGCGCAGGCCTGACAGACCGCTATCGCAGGCAAGCCAGCTCCCACATTGAACCGGTTTTTTCAGTAATACTCGGTCAACTGTGGGAGCTGGCTTGCCTGCGATGCTCTTAGGCTTTTTCCCAGACTTCGAAGTTGTAAGCCGGCTTATCACCCTCTGCCGCATTCTCGACATTCGACACCAGCTTCCACTGGTTCAAATCAAACTCGGGAAACCACGCATCGCCTTTTGGGCTCAATGCTACCCGCGTCAAATACAGGCGATCCGCCTGCTCCAGCCCCTGGGCATACAACTGCGCGCCGCCGATCAGCATCAGCTCATCCACGCCCTGCGCCTTGGCCCATTCCTCAGCCCGCTCCACGGCCGCGTCCAGTGACGGAAAAACTTCCGCACCTTCCAGCGCCAAGTCGGTCTGACGGCTGACCACAATGTTCAACCGGCCCGGCAACGGTCGCCCCAGGGAATCCCAGGTCTTGCGCCCCATGATGATCGGCTTGCCCAGGGTGGTGGCCTTGAAATATTTGAAATCCCCCGGCAAATGCCAGGGCATGCTGTTGTCGACGCCGATCACACGGTTTTCACCGAGGGCTGCGATCAGGCTTAAAGGGAGAGTTTTTTTCATGGCGACGAGAATACCAGAGCCGCGCGCGGCATACCCCAACCGGCGTTCCAGCGGTTATGCTCCAGACTCACTGGCTCAACAGGACGGCGCGTGACAGCTCTGACCCCCCTGCAAACACTCTGGCTGACCGAGACCGTGCGCCTGCGCGAGGAACACGCGGGCGCCCTGGAAGACCAGGAAGCCAATCGCCTGGCCCGCAGCGCCGGCGGCGATTTGCCCACGCGCATTCAAAACCGTGCGCTGTGGCTGGCCGAACGCGATGGCCTGACCGCCGCCCTGACCCGCTGGCTGCAAGGCGCGCGCCTGGCGCTGATCCTGCTGGCGGTAGTCGCCATTATCAGCGGCGCCGGCCTGGCGTTTGCCGCGCTGGGCAACGGGTTGGCGCCGGTCAATGTGTTCTGGGCCCTAGGCAGCCTGCTGGGTTTGAACCTGATCCTGTTGTTGAGCTGGGCCCTGGGCCTGCTGTTTGCCGGTGAACACGGCGCCAGTCTTGGCCGCCTGTGGTTATGGCTCAGCGAAAAACTCGCCCGCGACGCCAAGGCCGCGCAACTGGCGCCCGCCCTGCTGCTGTTGCTGCAACGGCGCAAGCTCAATCGCTGGGCCGTCGGTGTGCTGGTCAACAGCCTGTGGCTGCTGGCCCTGCTCAGCGCCCTGGTGATCCTGCTGACGCTGTTGGCCACCCGGCGCTACGGTTTTGTGTGGGAAACCACCATCCTGCGGGCGGACACCTTTGTCGCCGTGACCCAAACCCTCGGCGCCCTGCCCGCCTTGCTCGGCTTCAATGTGCCCACTGTCGAGATGATCCGCGCCAGCGGCGATGCCGCCCTGAATATCGAAAGCGCCCGCCAGGCCTGGGCCGCCTGGCTGGTGGGCGTGCTGCTGGTGTACGGCATCCTGCCGCGGCTGATCCTTGCGTTGCTGTGCCTGTGGCGCTGGAAACGTGGGCGCGCCGCCTTGAGCCTCGACCTTAACCTGCCCGGCTACAGCCAACTGCGTGAACGGCTGATGCCCAGCAGCGAACGGCTTGGGGTCAATGATGCGGCGCCCGAACAATTGCACCACGTGACCGGCGGCGTCAGTGAACTGGAAAGCAACGGCGCCCTGCTGGTGGCCATCGAGCTGGACGACCAGCGCCCATGGCCGCCGAAGCTCCCGGCCAGTGTCAAGGACGCCGGCATCCTCGACAGCCGTGAATCCCGCAACAAGCTGCTGGAGCAACTCACCCGCTTCCCGCCCGCGCGCCTGGCCATCGCCTGCGACCCACGCCGCTCGCCGGATCGCGGCAGCCTTGCGCTGATTGCCGAACTGGCCCGCAGCGCCACCGCCACTCGGGTCTGGCTGCTGCAAGCGCCCGCCGGCCAAGCCCTGGATGCTGAGCGCCTGGGTGATTGGCACACGGCCTTGCAACAACTGGAGATACCGTTCGCCGATTGCGCGCCGCTCACCTGGCTGGAGACCGGTCATGACTAAGCCCCTGAAACTTGCGGTGGTCGGCCACACCAACGTCGGCAAGACCTCGTTGCTGCGCACGCTCACGCGAGACGTCGGCTTTGGTGAAGTCTCCCATCGTCCCAGCACCACCCGGCATGTCGAAGGTGCGCGCTTGTCGGTGGACGGCGAAGCCTTGCTGGAGCTGTACGACACGCCGGGCCTGGAAGATGCCATCGCCCTGCTCGATTACCTCGAACGCCTGGACCGCCCCGGCGAACGCCTCGACGGCCCGGCACGGCTGGCGCGTTTTCTGGAAGGCAGCGAGGCCCGGCAACGCTTCGAACAGGAAGCCAAGGTGCTGCGCCAACTGCTCGCCTCCGACGCCGGGCTGTATGTGATAGACGCCCGGGAGCCGGTGCTGGCCAAGTACCGCGATGAGCTGCAAGTGCTCGCCAGTTGCGGCAAACCGTTGCTGCCGGTGCTCAATTTTGTCAGCAGCGCCGACCACCGCGAGCCGGACTGGCGCGAAGCCCTCGCCCGCCTCGGCCTGCACGCGCTGGTGCGTTTCGACAGCGTCGCGCCGCCGGAAGACGGCGAGCGCCGGCTCTATGAAAGCCTCGCCCTGCTGCTGGAAAACTCCCGTGGGCAACTGGAACGGCTGATCCTTGATCAGGAAGCCCAGCGCCAGGCTCGCCAGCAAAGTGCGGCGCGGCTGATCGCCGAACTGCTGATCGACTGCGCCGCCTGCCGCCGCAGCGTGGTCAGCGAAGCCGAGGTAGAACAGCAAGCCATCAGCGAACTGCGCAAAGCCGTGCGCCAGCGCGAACAGCGTTGCGTGGAGGCCTTGCTCAAGTTGTTCGGCTTCCGCCCGCAGGACGCCGCCGCCAGCGATCTACCGCTGCTGGACGGGCGCTGGGGCGATGACCTGTTCAACCCCGAGACCCTCAAGCAACTGGGCGTGCGGGTCGGTGGCGGAATCGCAGCCGGCGCGGCGGCCGGCGCAGGTGTGGATCTACTCGTAGGCGGCCTGACCCTCGGCGCCGCCGCACTCGCCGGTGCCATCGCGGGAGGCGCGCTGCAAACTGCCCGCAGTTATGGCAGCCGCCTGCTGGGCAAGATCAAGGGCCAGCGCGAGCTGACCGTCGACGACAGCGTGCTGCGCCTGTTGGCCCTGCGCCAGCGGCAACTGCTCAAGGCCCTGAACCTGCGGGGCCATGCGGCGATCCACAGCATCAAGGTCGACACACCCCAGGACAAGACCTGGCGCGAAGGCAAATTGCCGGAAGCCCTGAACAAGGCCCGCGCCCATCCGCAATGGTCGTCCCTCAACCCGCACCCCAAATTGAGCCAGGCCGAACGCCAGGAACAGGTCGAAGCCCTGGCCCAGCGCCTGGACGAGACCTAAGCCGCCAACAACTGCCGGGCCTTGGATTTCAACACTTCAAGGTCCAGCACCGGCACGTGCATTTCCTTGGCTTGTTCATCCCAGTGACGCATGCGCAGGCTGACGGCGCACAACGGGTCCTGCTCAAACGCCCGGGCTTCCTCGGCGGTCATCACGCCGCCCTGGTAACCCAGGGTGCGGCGGCTGGCCTCGCTCAACCGCGCATAGTAGTCCGGCTGGCTGAAGGTCAGGTAACGCTTGGCCTGCACGTGGTATTCCACCAGTTTTGCCATCCGCTCGCTGAAGCCTGCGCGGCGCAGATAATCGGCGCCCAGCCGTTCATGGCTGACCACACCATAACCGCCCATGTTCTCGCCACCTTGGCCGCAGATATGCCCGATATCGTGGAAGAACGCTGCCAGCACCACTTCATCATCGAAGCCCTCAGCCATGGCCAACTGCGCAGCCTGGGACATGTGCTCGATCTGCGAGACCGGTTCGCCGATGTAGTCAGCCGTGCCGTGCTGTTCGTAAAGGCCGAAGACCTCGGCGATTGCCTGCTCTGCGTTCATCACGCGCTCCCCCACAACTCTGTGATATTGCGCTCCGCCATCGCCGGCCCAACGCTCATGCCCACGCCGGTGTGCATCAACGCCGCACTCACCCCCGGCGCCGCCCGCAGGAACGAAAACGGCCCTGGGCCACGGGAACCATAGACACCCTGCCAGCGCTCCACGACCTGGATCTTGCAGCCCAGGGTATGTTCGGCCAGTTCGATCATCCAGTTGTCCACCTGTTCGGCGTTGAACGGTGAAGGATCGCTGCCGTAATGGTGGGAATCCCCGATGATCAGTTCGCCATAGGGTGTCGGGCTGATCAGCAGGTGAATACCGTTTTCATGCAGGTGCGGTACATCCCGCAGAATTTCGGCCTGTACCGGCGCGGCTTCCGGCAAATCGGCGAAGGCGCCGTAGTGCACGCAGCTGAGGCCGGTCAGCAGCGCGTGTTGCAGGTTCAACTCCACCACTGGCCGGGCGCGCAGCATTTGCAGGCGGCAGATTTGCGGGTTGAGTTCGGCAATCTGCTCGGCCAGCAGCGTCTGGTAGTCGTGACCGGAGCAGACAATGATCTGCTCGCCGCGAAAGGAGCCGGCAGTGGTGTGCACCTGGCCGGGCTCGATGTCGCGGACCAGGGTAGAGAAATGAAACTCCACGCTCAGTTCGCGGCTCAGGTAGTTGATCAGCGCCGGGATGGCTTCGCGGGAATACAGTTGTTGATCATCCAGGCCGTGAAGCGCAGCGCGGTGATGGGCGAACTGGCCACCGTACAGCTCGTGCAGGGCGGCGCCTTGCAGCAACTTGACGCGATAACCGTGTTCTTGCGCGCGACCGGCGCAGAAGGCTTCAAGCAAGTGCTCTTCGGCTTCGGTGCGGGCGAACAGATAGGAGCCGTTGCGCTTGAGCTGGATGCCGGCGAGTTGCGCCCACTTGCCCCAGATTTCGCGGCTTTCCCGCGCCAGGTCGAGCATCGGCCCGGGCGGCTGGCCGGTGACCAGTGCCTGGCCGAAGTTGCGCACGGAAGCACCCAGCGGTGTGGCGCTGCGCTCGAAGACCTTGACCTTGAGGCCGCGTTTGGCGGCCGCATAAGCGTGGGACAGGCCGAGGATGCCGGCGCCGATGATCAGCAGTTGTGTCATGAAGACCTCTCGTTCCCACGCTCCGCGTGGGAATGCATCCTGTGACGCTCCGCGTCACGACTACAATAGCGGACGCAGAGCGTCCAGAGCCGCGTTCCCACGCAGAGCGTGGGAACGATCGGTGGTTATTGTTTTTCCGACTTGCCGTCATAGCGCTTGCGCCATTCGGTCAGGATGCTGTCGCGGTTTTTCGACGCCCAGGCAAAGTCATTCT
Organism: Pseudomonas sp. D4002; assembly: GCF_013385665.1. Classification (NCBI taxonomy): domain Bacteria; kingdom Pseudomonadati; phylum Pseudomonadota; class Gammaproteobacteria; order Pseudomonadales; family Pseudomonadaceae; genus Pseudomonas; species Pseudomonas sp. D4002. Next base: position 278,799 of record NZ_JACAPN010000024.1, on the reverse strand, counting down.
TGATCAACCGCTGCTCGTAGTCAGCCGGCAATTCGGTCTGCGGCTTGGCGATGCCCGGCTGGGCCAGTACCGCGAAGTTTTCCTTGTACAGCTCCATCGCCGCGGGGCTGGCGGAGAAGTCGGCGAGTTTCTGTGCCGCGTCTGCGTGGGCAGTGCCCTTGATCACGGCAGTGGCTTCGATATCCCAGCCCAGGCCTTCTTTCGGCAGGATGATGTCCAGCGGTGCGCCCTGGCGCTTCAGCTGAACGGCCGGGTATTCGAAGGAAATGCCGATCGGGAATTCACCCGAGGCCGCCAGCTTGCAGGGTTTGGAACCGGAGTGAACGTACTGGCCGATGTTCTGGTGCAGGTCGTCCATGTACTGCCAGCCCTGCTTCTCGCCGAAGGTCTGCAACCAGGCGCTCACATCCAGGAAACCGGTGCCGGACGAGGCCGGGTTGGGCATCACGATCTTGCCCTTGTACTCAGGCTTGGTCAGGTCCTGCCAGCTCACCGGCTTGCTCAGGCCCTGCTTTTCGGCTTCGACAGTGTTGAAGCAGATGGTCGCAGCCCATACGTCCATGCCGACCCAGGCCGGAGGATTGGCGGCGTCGCGGTAGTTCGCACCGATCTTGCTCAAATCTGCCGGTGCGTAGTTTTGCAGCATGCCCTGCTGATCGAGAATCGCCAGGCTGGAAGCTGCCAGGCCCCAGACCACATCAGCCTGCGGGCGGGCTTTTTCGGCAAGCAGCTTGGCGGTGATGATGCCGGTGGAATCGCGCACCCATTTGATCTCGATGTCCGGGTTAACCTTTTCAAAGGCCTGTTTGTAGGTCTTCAATTGCTCGGCTTCGAGGGCCGTGTACACGGTCAACTCGGTCTTGGCGGCAAAGGCATTCAGGCTGAACGCAGTGAGCACAGCAGCGGCTAACGCCAGGGGCTTGAACATGGTGCAGTTCCTTTATGGGTGAATTATTGGCCGGGCGCGGTTTGGCGCCAGGCCTGGGAGCGGCGCAACAAGCCGCGTGAGGCCCACGCCAGCAGCAAGGACACGCCCGCCGAGGTGAACAGAATCAGGGTCGACATGGCCGCCGCGCCGCCGACGTTGCCGGCGTCGTCCATGTTCAGCACGGCGACTGCCGCGAGGATGGTGTCGGGGCTGTAGAGGAAGATCGCGGCGGAGACGGTGGTCATCGCCGAGACGAACAGGTAGCGCACGATGTCCAGCAGCGCCGGCAGGCAGATCGGCACGGTGACCCGCAGGTAATGCCGGTACAGCGGCGCCTTCAGGGACAATGCGGCGGCTTCGAACTCGGCGTCCAACTGACGCAGGGCCGTGGTGGCGGTCATTTGTGCGGTGGTCAAATAGTGAGCAATGGTGCACACCACCAGCAGCGTCATGGTGCCGTAGAGCACATGCAGCGGGTTGCCGTTGAGGTTGAAAAAGAACACATAGCCCAGGCCCAGCACCAACCCCGGTACCGCCATCGGCACGAAGCTGAGCATGCGCAGCGCCAGGTTCAGGCCCTTCTGACCCTTGGTCTTTTCCATCAGGTAGGCGCCGGTGAAGATCAGCACGCTGCCGATCAACGCGGTGCACAAGGCCATGGTGATGCTGTTGCGGTAGGCCAGCCAACCGCCGCCGGCCGTGTCCTCGAACTGGTAGTGGGCCAGGGACAGCGACAGGTTGTAGGGCCAGAACTTCACCAGCGACGAGTAGACCGCCATGCCGAACACCAGCAACAGGATCGCGCAGATCAGCAGGACGATGGCCAGGTAGCAGCCATCCCGCAGTTTCGACGGCGCCGGCTGGAACACTTGGGCGCGGCCGCTCATGGAGTCGCCATGGCGACGGCGTAGCCAGGCGTCGACGCCGAAGCTGAACAGTGCCGGCAGCAGCAGGACCATGCCGATCAAGGCACCGCGGCCGAATTGTTGCTGCCCGACCACGGCTTTGTAGGCTTCCAGGGCCAGTACTTGATAGTCGCCACCGACTACCACGGGCACGCCAAAGTCAGTGATGGTCAGGGTGAACACCAGGCAAAACGCGGCAAACACGGCCTGGCGCGTCGCCGGCCAGGTGATGCTGCGAAACGCCCGGGCGGGACTCGCGCCCATGCTCGATGCGGCGTCAAACAAACGTGCATCCGCCAGGGAAAGCGCCGACAACAGGATCATCAAGGCATGGGGAAAGGTGTAGATCACTTCGCCGAGGACGATGCCCCAGAAGCCATAGATGTTGTCCGACAGCAGCCCGCGCAGCATGCCCTGGTTACCGAACAGGTAGACCAGCGCAATCCCGGGCAGCATCGACGGCGCCATCAACGGCAGCAGCGACATGCCACGCCAGATCGCCTTGCCCGGAATCAACGTACGTTGCAGGGCGTAGGCAAACAGGTAGGCCAACGGTACGACGATGGCCGCCACGCTGCCGGAAACCTTCAGGCTGTTACCCAGCAACCAGTGGAAGTTATCGCTGGTGACCAACTCCCGCGCCGCCACCAGGCCACCGCCCTGCCCGGCTTCACTGCTGAAGCCGCGCCAGAAGATCGCCAGCAGCGGCAGCAGTACCGCAACGCCCAGCAGGCACAGCCATAACAGCTTGCCGCCGACCACAAAAATACGGTCGCCGACTTCGGCACGGGAAACCTGACGAGCCACGTTATCGGGTATCGGCAGAGTCATATCGCGGGCCATCTCAGGCAAACACCTGCAGGCTGCGCGGGGGCAGCGCGACCCAGATGTCCTGGGCGCCAAGGCGCGGCATGGCTTCCGGGGCCAGTTCGGCCAGCAGCGGATGGCCGGGCAGTTGGTCCAGCTCGAAGCTCATGCGGCAGCGGTTGCCGAGGAAAGTGATCTCGCGGACCTTGGCCGGGAACAGGTTTTCTTCATGCACCGGCGGGTTGACGCTGATGGCTTCCGGGCGGCAGAACAGACGGCCCGATTTCGCGACGCCTGCGTTGTCCGCCAGGCGCATGTTCATGCCGCCAACCTGAGCGTGGCTGGCGCTGTTGCGACTGAACGGCAGCCAGTTGCCCTGGCCGACAAACTCGGCCACGAACGGTGTGGCCGGGCGGTCGTAGATTTCCTGGGGCGTGGCGTACTGCTCGACCTTGCCGTTGTTCATCACGGCAATGCGGTCGGCCATCAGCATGGCCTCGTCCTGGTTGTGGGTGACCATCAGGGTGGTGATGCCCAAGCGGCGCTGCAATTGGCGCAGCTCGGTGCACAGATGCTCGCGCACCCGGGCGTCGAGGGCCGACATGGGTTCGTCCAGCAGCAGCAAGGACGGCGCCGGCGCCAGGGCGCGAGCCAGTGCCACACGCTGTTGTTGGCCGCCGGAAAGTTGGCCGGGGTATTTCTTTTCGCTGCCCACCAAACCCACCAGTTCGAGCATCTGCCCGACACGCTTGCGCACTTCATCACGGCCACTGCCGGTGAGGCCGTAGCCGATGTTCGCTTCCACGGTGAGATTGGGAAACAGCGCGTAGGACTGGAACAGAATGCCGTAGTCCCGAGCCTGGGGTGCCAGTAGGGAAACATCGCGGTCGCCGAGGTACAACTCGCCGCTGTCCTGGCGCTCCAGGCCGGCGATGCAGCGTAGCAAGGTGGTCTTGCCGCAGCCCGACGGGCCCAGCAGGCACACCAGTTCGCCAGCGGCGACGTCCAGGGACACGTTATCCAGCGCGGTGAAGGCGCCGAAGCGTTTCTGTACACCGCGCACCTTCATTGGCGCGCCGGGATTAGTCATGGCTGTGTTCATGGAGGCACCTCATCAAACTGATGAAGGTCATCCTAGGCAGGCAATGCGTCCCTCTTGTGGCAGAAAGGCAAAACGTGGCGATAGTGGTATTGGTGGATTTGGGTTGTGCCAACAGATTGTTCCTACGCTCTGCGTGGGAATACATCCTGTGACGCTCCGCGTCACGACCTTAAGAGCGGACGCGGAGCGTCCAGGCCAGCATTCCCACGCAGAGCGTGGGAACGATCAGAGCGGCGACATTTCCTGCGCCAACCCCAGGAACGCCGCCGGCAACCGGGCGCCCTTTCGCTCTTTGAGGCAGTACAAATACTCGGGAATCTGCGGCGCATTTTCGATGGTCAGCACGCGCAATTGCGGGTCGTGGGGCACTTCCTGGCGAGCAATGATGCTGATGCCGATATTGCGCAGCACTGCCTCACGGATCGATTCCCGGCTGCCGATCTCCAGCAACGGCCCGTAACTCACGCCGGCGCCCTGCAACATCTCTTCGGTCAATCGACGGGTGGTCGACCCCGGCTCGCGCATCAGCAAGGTATGCCCGGCCAGCGCGGTCAGCGGTACATGTTCAAGTACCGCCAGCGGATGATTGCGATGCACCGCCAGCACCAGCGGGTCCATGCCCAGTACCCGCCGGATCAGGCGCGGGTCTTCAAGCAATTGGGACGAGGCAGCGACGTCGACGCGGTAGTCATCCAGCGCTTCCAGCACCTGCTGGGAGTTGCCGATCTCCACCGAAACCTCGACCTGCGGCAGCCGCTCGCGGAAGGTCTTGACCAGGTCGAGGATGTAATAAGGTGCCGTCGCGGCAATCCTCAAGGCCCCTTGTACCTGGCCACTGTTGCGCAGGAAAAACTCGATGTCCGCTTCCTGCTGCAACAGCGCCTTGACCATCGGCAACAGCCGCGCGCCTTCGTCGCTGACGGTCAGGCGGCGCCCGCCACGGTAGAACAATTCCACCGAGTACTGGCTTTCCAGGTGACGAATCTGGGTGGTCACCGTGGGCTGGCTGAGCCCGAGCTTTTTCGCCGCCTGGGTAATGCTGCCCAGGCGGGCGACCATGTAAAACGCCTTCAGCTCGGCACTCAGCACACCACCCTCTCATCGACTATTTGCGCAGCAGGCGCAGACCATTGAATACCACCAGCAGGCTCACGCCCATGTCGGCGAACACCGCCATCCACATGGTGGCCATCCCAAGGAAGGTCACCGCGAGGAAGATCGCCTTGATCACCAGGGCCAGGGCGATGTTCTGCTTGAGGATACTCGACGTTTGCCGCGACAGCCGAATGAATGCTGGAATCTTGCGCAGGTCGTCGTCCATCAGGGCCACGTCGGCGGTCTCGATGGCGGTATCGGTACCCGCAGCAGCCATGGCAAACCCGATCTCGGAACGGGCCAGCGCCGGGGCGTCGTTGATGCCGTCGCCGACCATGCCGACCCGGTGGCCCTTGGCGTAGAGCGCTTCGATGGCTTGCAGTTTGTCGGTGGGCAACAGGTCGCCCTGGGCCTGGTCGATGCCCACCTGATCGGCGATCGCCTTGGCCGTGTGGGTGTTGTCGCCGGTTAGCATCAGGGTCTTGATGCCCAGGTCATGCAACTGCTGGATGGCTTCGCGGCTGGTGTCCTTCACGGTGTCGGCCACGGCGAACAGCGCCAGCGGGCCGGACTTGTCCAGCAGCAGGACCACGGACTTGCCTTGTTTTTCCAGGGCGAAGAGCTTCTTCTCCAGGGCCGGCGAGCACAGGTTCAGCTCTTCCACCAGACGGTGGTTGCCCAGGTAGTAGACCTCGCCATTGATTTCACCCTTCACACCGCGACCGGTCAGGGCCTCGAAGTTATCCACAGTGTGCACGGTGAGGTTTTTGTCCACAGCCGCGTTCGCGATGGCCAGGGACACCGGGTGATCGGAGCGCCCGGCCAGGCTTGCAGCCAAAGCCGGTGCGCTGTCTTCCATGTTCGGGAACAGCGCCAGGTAATCGGTTTGCACCGGCTTGCCGTGGGTGATGGTGCCCGTCTTGTCGAGGGCCAGGTAGTCGAGTTTGTAGCCACCCTCCAGGTACACACCGCCCTTGATCAGGATGCCTTTGCGCGCCGCGGCCGCCAGGCCGCTGACGATGGTCACCGGGGTGGAAATCACCAGTGCACATGGGCACGCGACCACCAGCAATACCAGTGCGCGGTAGACCCATTCAAACCACACACCGCCCATGAACAGCGGCGGAATCAACGCCACACCCAGGGCAAAGATGAACACCGCCGGGGTGTAGACCTTGGCGAAGGTGTCGACAAAACGCTGGGTTGGCGCGCGGGCGCCCTGGGCCTGTTCCACGGCGTGGATGATCCGCGCCAGGGTGGAGTTGTTGGCGGCTGCAGTGACTTTGTATTCCAGGGAGCCGGCCTGGTTGATGGTGCCGGCGAAGACTTTGTCGCCCACGGTCTTTTCGATCGGCAGGCTTTCACCGGTAATCGGCGCCTGGTCGATGGTGGACTGGCCGGAGGTGACTTCACCATCCAGGCCAATGCGCTCGCCGGGACGAACCCGCACGATGGCGCCCAGTTCGATGACTTTAACCTCCTGTTCAACCCAACTGCCATCGGCCTGACGGACCGTGGCCTGCTCCGGCGTCATCTGCATCAAGCCGCTGATGGCGTTACGTGCGCGGTCCAGGGACTTGGCCTCGATCAACTCGGCCACGGTGAACAGGAACATCACCATCGCCGCTTCCGGCCACTGGCCGATCAGGATCGCGCCGGTGACGGCGATGCTCATCAGGGCGTTGATGTTCAGGTTGAGGTTTTTCAGGGCGATCCAGCCCTTTTTGTAGGTGGTGAGGCCGCCACTGAAGATCGAGATCAGCGCGACCAGGGCAATCACCCACGTCGGGGCTGCGTTGGTGAAGTGCAGCACTTCAGCACCCAGCGCGCCCACGCCGGACACGGCCAGCGGCCACCAGTGCTTCTTCGCCGGCGGCTCAGCCGGGGCGACGCCTTCTTCGATGGGGTCCGCCTGCATGCCCAGGGACTTGATGGCGTCGATGATCGGCGCGGTCGTCGGCAGGTCGTGAGTGACGCCGAGAATGCGGTTGATCAGGTTGAATTCCAGCTGCTGCACACCCGCAAGCTTGCCCAGTTTGTTCTGGATCAGCGTCTGCTCGGTGGGGCAGTCCATGGCTTCGATGCGGAAGGTGCTCAGCCGCGAGCCCGCTGTCGGGGCTTCGGTCAGCTTCACCAGCGCCGGCGCCGCCTTGCTGGAACAGCAGGAGTCGCCATGGCTGCCATGGTCGTGCTTCTGCACAGGTTTGAGCTTGGGGCCGTGATCGTGCGCGTGGTCATGATCATGGTCGTGCTTGTGCGGGGTGTGGAGGGAATCGCTCATTCTGTCGCGTCCGTAAAGGTGCCTGTTGCCAAGTAAAGACCCTGTAGCCACTATAGGGTCAAGCATCCTTTAGGAGATTGCTGCGATGAAGATCGGCGAATTGGCAAAATTGACGGATTGCCAGGTGGAAACCATCCGTTATTACGAGAAAGAAGGCCTGCTGCCGCCGCCTGCGCGCAGTGACGGTAATTACCGGCTGTACACCCAGGCGCACACTGAACGGCTGGTATTTATCCGCAACTGCCGCAGCCTGGACATGACCCTTGAGGAAATTCGCAGCCTGCTGGGCCTGCGGGACAGTCCTCAGGATCAGTGCGAAAGCGTGAATGCATTGATTGACGAGCACATCCACCACGTGAAGGCGCGGATCGACGGGCTGCTGGCGTTGCAGGAACAGTTGCTCGACCTGCGCCAGCGCTGCGGCGGCGGGCCGGATCTGGATCAGTGCGGGATTTTGCAGCGGCTGGAAGTCAGCGGGAGTGTCGCGGCCAGCGAGGCTGAGCCCTCACATGTGGGCAGAAGCCACGGGCATTGAATGTGTACACAAAAAAATGTGGGAGCGGGCTTGCTCGCGAAAGCGGAGTGTCAGCCACTGAATGTGTTTCTGATACACCGTATTCGCGAGCAAGCCCGCTCCCACATTTGGACCGAGATCGCTTTTAGATCGCTACATCGGCCTTGATGCTCGGATCAGCGTCATAGCCCACGATTTCAAAATCTTCGAATTTGTAATCGTAGATCGACGCGGGTTTGCGCTTGATCACCAGTTCCGGCAGCTTCTTCGGCGTGCGCGCCAGCTGGGTCTGGATCTGTTCCATGTGGTTGCTGTAGGCGTGGGTGTCGCCCGTGGTGACGATGATCTCGTGAGGGATCAGGTCGCACTGCTGGGCCAGCATATGGGTGAGCAACGCCAGGGCAGCGGTGTTGTACGGCAGGCCGAGGAATACATCTGAGCTGCGGATGTACAACTGCATCGACAGATGACCGTCATGCACAAAAGCCTGGTACAGCAGGTGGCAAGGTGGCAGCGCTTGCTTGCCGTCCCGGGCGTTCTGCTGCGGGCTTTTGGTCTCGTCCGGCAGGTACTCGACGTTCCAGCCGTGAAACAGGATGCGGCGGCTGTTGGGGTTGGTCTTCAGCGTCTCGACCATGTAGTCGATCTGGTTGATCTTGCCGCCGTCCTTGGTGGGCCAGGCGGTCCACTGCTCGCCGTACACCGGGCCCAGGTCGCCGTCTTCGGTGGCCCATTCGTCCCAGATACGCACGCCATTTTCGTTCAGCCACTTGATGTTGGTGTTGCCACTCAACATCCAGATCAATTCATTGGCGATGCTTTTGAAGTGAAGCTTCTTGGTGGTCAGCAGCGGGAAGCCGTCGGCCAAGCTATGCCGAAACTGACGGGCAAACACGGCCTTGGTGCCGGTGCCGGTGCGGTCGCCCTTGGTCAGGCCATTGGTCACGACATCGTTCAGTAGTTCGAGATATTGCTTCATGTGTATACCTGTATCGTTGAAGCCGGGACCCTCGGGCCCCGGCGTTCGAATTTAAAGCGCGGTGTTCTTGATGCCTTGCGGGCGATTGTAAGCCCACCACAGCAGGCCCAGGCCGGCGATGATCATCGGCAGGCTGAGAATCTGACCCATGGTCACCCAGCCCCACGCCAGGTAGCCCAGCTGCGCATCCGGCACCCGTACGAACTCGACGATAAAGCGGAAGATCCCGTAGAACAACGCGAACATCCCCGAAACGGCCATGGTCGGGCGTGGCTTGCGCGAGAAGATGTAGAGGATCAGGAACAGCGCCACGCCTTCCAGGGCGAACTGGTACAGCTGCGAGGGGTGGCGCGGCAATTGCGCCGGGTCGCTGAACGGCGGGAACACCATGGCCCACGGCACGTCAGTCGGCTTGCCCCACAGTTCGGCGTTGATGAAGTTACCGATGCGCCCGGCACCCAGGCCAATCGGCACGAACGGCGCGACGAAGTCCATCAACTGGAAGAACGACTTGCCGTTACGCCGGCCAAACCACCAGGCGGCGATCATCACCCCCACAAACCCGCCGTGGAACGCCATGCCGCCCTTCCACACCTCGAAGATCAGCGTCGGGTTGGCGATGTAGGCTGGCAGGTCGTAGAACAGCACATAACCCAGGCGTCCGCCGACGATGACCCCTATCGACATCCAGAACACCATGTCGGAGAGCTTCTCCTTGGTCCAGGTCGGGTCGAAACGGTTCAGGCGCCGGGAAGCCAGCAGCCAGGCACCGCCGATGCCGATCAGGTACATCAACCCGTACCAGTGGATTTGCAGCGGACCGATGGCCACGGCCACCGGGTTGATCTGCGGGTAAGGCAGCATTGCGACTCCTCGTTAAATCAATAGTCATGGCGCATCGGACCATGCCGGCGCGCGATTAAGCCTGCGTTACAGCAAAAAATTCAGCCCTACGCAAAACAGCAGCCCGGCGAACAGCCGCTTGAGCAAGCGCGGCGACAACCGGTGCGCCAGGCGCGCGCCGAAACGGGCCGCCACCATGCTGGTCAGGGCGATGCCCAGCAGCGCCGGCAAGTACACAAAGCCGAGACTATGATCGGGCAGCAGCGGATCATGCCAGCCCAGAATCATGAAACTTAACGCACTGGCCAGGGCGATCGGCAAGCCGCAGGCCGACGAAGTGGCCACTGCCTGCTGCATCGGCACGCTGCGCCAGGTCAGGAACGGCACGGTCAACGAACCGCCGCCGGTGCCGAAAATCGCCGACGACCAGCCGATCACGCCACCCGCCAGGGTCAGGCCAAGCTTGCCCGGCACCTGGCGGCTGGCCTTGGGCTTGAGCTCCAGAGTCATCTGCACGGCGATCACCAGGGCGAACACACCGATGATCTTCTGTAGATGCGGCCCGGAGATCGCCTCGGCGGTCAGCGCGCCAACGCCCGCGCCCAGCAGGATACCCACGGCCATCCATACGAAGATCGGCCAGCGCACGGCGCCGCGCCGATGATGCTCACGCACCGCATTCACCGACGTGAAGATAATAGACGCCAGGGACGTGCCGACAGCGAGGTGGGTCAGCACCGCGGGATCGAAGCCCTGCAAGGTGAAGCTGAACACCAGCACCGGCACAATAATGATGCCGCCGCCCACGCCGAACAGCCCGGCGAGCATGCCCGCGCAGGATCCCAGCAGCAAATACAGCAGAAATTCCATGGGAGCCCCCGAAAACAGACCGGCATGTTAACGGATGCAAAGCACAGGGTTCTATGGGTAGAGTGGGCAAAACACAAAGGGATCGCCTTATGTGCCTGATTGTTTTCGCCTGGCGGCCGGGCCACGCCCAGCCGCTGATCGTCGCGGCCAACCGTGATGAATTTTATGCCCGGCCCAGTTTGCCGTTGGCCCAGTGGCTGGATGCGCCCCATGTTTACGCGGGCAGGGACCAGGAAGCGGGCGGGACCTGGCTGGGAGTTGGCGCAGACGGGCGCTTTGCGGCGCTGACCAATATCCGTGACCCGCACCAGCCGCCGGCGCGCAAGTCGCGGGGTGAGTTGGTGGCGCGCTTTCTCAGCGGTTCGCTGTCGATTGACGACTATTTGGCCGACGTTAATGGCAGATCGATTGAATATGCGGGGTTTAACCTGCTGGTCGGGACGCGGGACGAGCTTTGGCATTACAACGCCAAGGAATCTGCGCCGACACCATTGGTGGCGGGGGTTTATGGGTTATCCAATGCAGGGCTGGATACGCCGTGGCCGAAGTTGTTGAAGGCCAAGGCGGCGCTGACAGAAGTGCTGGACGATCCGCAGCCTGAAGCCTTGCTGGGGATTTTGAGCGACCCGCAGACCGCGCCGTTTGCTGACTTGCCGGACACCGGCGTGGGGTTGGCGACGGAGAGTTTGCTGTCGAGTGTGTTTATTGCCAGCCCCAGTTACGGGACGCGGGCGAGTACGGCGTTGATTGTGAATGCCGACGGGACGCGGCATATCGTGGAGCGCAGTTTTGGGCCGTATGGCGGACAGTTGGGTGAAGTTGAACTCAAAATCTGAACCTCACGCAAACCAAATGTGGGAGCGGGCTTGCTCGCGAAGGCGGCGTGTCAGCCAATACATAAGCTGACTGATGCACCGCTTTCGCGAGCAAGCCCGCTCCCACATTTCGATTGGGGACAGGCTCTGAAATCCGGTTAGAGGCTCTTTGCAGACGCCGGGTTGATCATCCGCGCCAACCCAAGGTTCTTCAGCGCCAATTGCAGCGAGCTGTGGATAACTTGCGGGTTGTCGATAGTCATCAACTCCGCCAGCAGCTCCTTCGCCCGGCTCAGGTTGATCTGGCGCAGCATCCATTTCACCTTCGGCAAGTTGGTGGCGTTCATCGACAGGCTGTCAAAGCCCATCGCCATCAACAGTACGGCCGCCGCCGGGTCACCGGCCATCTCGCCGCAGATACTCACCTGCTTGCCTTCGGCATGGGCATCGCGCACCACGTTCTGCAAGGCTTGCAGCACCGCCGGGTGCAGGTAGTCGTAGAGGTCGGCCACCCGCGGGTTGTTGCGGTCCACGGCCAGCAGGTACTGGGTCAGGTCGTTGGAGCCCACCGACAGGAAGTCCACCTGCCGCGCCAGCTCCTTGGCCTGGTACACCGCCGCCGGAATCTCGATCATCACGCCAATCGGCGGCATCGGCACGTCGGCGCCTTCGTCGCGCACTTCGCCCCAGGCCCGGTGGATCAGGTGCAGGGCTTCTTCCAGCTCGTGGGTGCCGGAGATCATCGGGAGCAGGATGCGCAGGTTGTTCAGGCCTTCGCTGGCCTTGAGCATCGCGCGGGTCTGGACGAGGAAGATTTCAGGATGGTCGAGGGTAACGCGAATACCGCGCCAGCCAAGGAAGGGGTTGTCTTCCTTGATGGGGAAATACGACAGTGACTTGTCGCCGCCAATGTCCAGGCTGCGCATGGTCACCGGTAACGGATGGAAGGCGGACAATTGCTCGCGATAAATCGCCAGCTGCTCCTTCTCACTCGGAAAACGCTGGTTGATCATGAACGGCACTTCGGTGCGGTACAGGCCCACCCCTTCGGCGCCGCGCTGTTGTGCACGTGCCACGTCCGCCAGCAGGCCGGTGTTGACCAGCAGCGGTACGCGGTGGCCGTCGAGGGTCACGCACGGCAGTTCCCGCAGGGCGTCGAGGCCCTGGGACAGCTGGCGTTCTTCTTCCACCACTTCGGCGTATTGCTTGCGCAGCACTTCGCTGGGGTTGGTATAGACCTCGCCGTGGTAGCCGTCGACGATCATTTCGATGCCGTCGACCTTGGAATACGGCAGGTCCACCAGGCCCATCACCGTCGGAATGCCCATGGCCCGAGCCAGGATCGCGACGTGGGAGTTGCCCGAACCCAGTACCGAGACCAGGCCCACCAGTTTGCCTTCCGGCACTTCGCCGAGCATGGTGGCGGTCAGTTCTTCACTGATCAGGATGGTGTTGTCGGGGTACACCAACGTGGTCGAGCGCTCTTCCTGCAGGTAGGCCAGCAGACGGCGACCGAGGTCCTTCACGTCCGAGGCGCGCTCGCGCAGGTAGGCGTCGTCCATCAATTCGAAACGGTTGACGTGATCCGTGACCACCTGGCGCAGCGCGCCCTGGGCCCACTGGCCGGTCTTGATCACATCCTTGACTTCGCTGCCCAGGGACGCGTCGTCGAGCATCATCAGGTACACGTCGAACAACGCCCGCTCTTCAGGCCGCAGCTGGGTGGCCAGCTTGGTCGAGAGGGTGCGCATGTCATTGCGCACGCCTTCGAGGGCGGTCTTGAACAGGATGATTTCAGCGTCGATGTCGGTGACGGTCTTGTCCGGCACCACGTCCAGGTCGGCGGGCGGCAGCATGACCACGGCGGTACCGACAGCAGCACCCGGCGAACCCGGCACGCCGACGAACTTGGCTTCCTGGATGCCCTTGCCCTGGCGTCCCAGGCCGCGAATCGAACCGGTGGCCTCGGCGTGGGCGATAACCCCGGCGAGCTGCGCGCTCATGGTCACAAGGAAGGCTTCTTCACCTTCGTCGAACTGGCGGCGTTCTTTCTGCTGGATGACCAACACGCCGACAACGCGGCGGTGGTGAATGATCGGCGCACCGAGGAACGAGGCGTAGCGCTCTTCACCGGTTTCGGCAAAGTAGCGATAACGCGGGTGATCGGCCGCGTTTTCGAGGTTCAGGGGTTCTTCACGCGTCCCCACCAGGCCCACCAGACCTTCATTGGGCGCCATGCTGACCTTGCCGATGGAGCGCTTGTTCAAGCCCTCGGTGGCCATCAGGACAAAACGGTTGGTCTCGGGGTCCAGCAGGTAAACCGAGCAGACCTGGCTGCCCATGGCTTCCTTGACGCGCAACACAATAATCCCCAACGCCGCCTTGAGATCCTTGGCGGAGTTAACTTCCTGGACGATCTTGCGCAGCGTATTGAGCATGGCTCGGGGTCGAACTCCGTCGTCAGTCGCGCGCTAAAAGGCGCGGGGCAAGCTCTTTAAGAGCGCGACGATAAACCTCGCGCTTGAATGTCACCACCTGGCCCAACGGATACCAATAACTGACCCAGCGCCAGCCATCGAACTCCGGTTTACCGGTCAAATCCATCCGCACCCGCTGCTCGTTGGAGATCAGGCGCAGGAGAAACCATTTCTGTTTCTGGCCGATGCACAGCGGTTGGCTGTGGGTACGCACCAGACGTTGCGGCAAACGATAGCGCAACCAGCCTCGGGTGCAGGCCAGAATTTGCACATCTTCACGTTCAAGGCCTACTTCTTCGTTCAACTCACGGTACAAGGCGTCTTCAGGGGTTTCGTCGGGGTTGATTCCGCCTTGAGGAAACTGCCAGGCATCTTGGTTGATACGGCGAGCCCATAGCACCTGTCCGGCATCATTCGTAAGAATAATCCCGACATTAGGACGGAAACCATCGGGGTCGATCACGGCAACAACCTCGCAAACGCATGTCACCGCATTGTTCCACAAAGATTGATACAGCGGCAACGAGGCTGCTTACCTTATGTGCACTCTTGTGAAAAGACCGTATTCTGGACGCCTTTTTACAGACTTTTCAGCGAGTAACTGCAATGCGCCTGGCTTTATTCGACTTGGACAACACGCTTTTGGGGGGTGACAGCGATCACGCCTGGGGCGATTACCTCTGTGAACGCGGGATTCTCGACGCCGTGGCCTACAAGGCCCGCAACGACGAGTTCTACCAGGACTACCTGGCCGGCAAGCTGGATAACGCCGAGTACCTGAATTTCTGCCTGGAAATCCTCGGCCGCACCGAGATGGCCCAGCTGGATGAATGGCATCGCGACTACATGCGCGACTGCATCGAGCCGATCGTGCTGCCCAAGGCAGTTGAGTTGCTGGCCAAGCACCGGGCGGCGGGCGACAAGCTGGTGATCATCACCGCGACCAACCGTTTTGTGACCGCGCCGATTGCCGAGCGACTGGGGGTTGAAACCCTGATTGCGACGGAATGCGAGATGCAGGATGGCCGTTACACCGGGCGCAGTACGGATATCCCGTGCTTTCGCGAGGGCAAGGTGACGCGCTTGAATCGCTGGCTGGAAGAGACCGGGTTTAGCCTGGACGACAGTTACTTCTATAGCGATTCGATGAATGACCTGCCGCTGCTGGAGCAGGTGACGCATGCAGTGGCAGTGGATCCGGATCCGAATCTGCGGGCTGAGGCTGAGAAGCGTGGTTGGCCGGTGATTAGCCTGCGCGGCTGATAAAGCTTTCGCGAGCAAGCCCGCTCCCACATTTGCTCGAGTTCCACCTTTGGAATGCAGTCAAATGTGGGAGCGGGCTTGCTCGCGAATGGAGGCAACTCGGTCTCAAGCCTTAAACCGGCTTGGCCCCCATCAACCCGGCAATCGCCACAAACCCCACCAGGCTCACCACCGCCAGCGCCACGGTGAAGTTCAAACTCCCCGCCCCGCCCAGCCGCAGCCGATTAAGCCGCACCACCAGCCAGAACCAGCTCAGCGCCGCCACGGTGTAGATCACGCTGGAACCCAGGATCCAGGTTTGCCCCAGCGGCCAGCCGATCAGGTGCGCCAGCCACCAGCCGGTGAACGGCATGCTCACCACGCAAATGCCCATCAACAACCACACAAACACCCACGGCCGCTGCACGGTATAGGCCGGCCCCGCGCTGCGTTTGCGCCAGGCCAGCACTGCCAGGGCGAGGCCGCTGAGCAGCAGCAACACCGTGGCCGCGATGTGGATAACTTTAAGGGTGGTCAGCGTTTCCATGTTCTCGATTCCTTGAAGGCCGCCCAGTCAGCGTAGTCGCTCAACCGAGGAACAGCTGGTAGGCCGGGTTATCACTTTCATCCCAGTACGGGTAGCCAATGGCCTCCAGCGCCGCCGGCACCAGGTGACGCTCGTCCGCCGGTACTTGCAGGCCCGCCACCACGCGCCCATCGGCGGCGCCGTGGTTGCGATAGTGGAACATCGAGATGTTCCAGCGCCCGCCCAATTTGTTAAGGAAGTTGAACAGTGCCCCCGGACGTTCCGGGAATTCGAAGCGGAACACCACCTCGTCGCTGACATGCGCCGCATGGCCGCCGACCATATGGCGGATGTGCAGCTTGGCCAGTTCGTTTTCCGTCAGGTCCAGCACCGGGAAACCCTGGCTGGTGAGGCTGGCGATCAGCGCGCTGCGCGGGTCGTTTTCCGGGTGGGTCTGCACGCCGACAAAAATGTGCGCCTCGCGCCCGGAGTGGTAGCGGTAGTTGAATTCGGTGATCTGGCGCTTGCCCACGGCCTCGCAGAAGGCCTTGAAGCTGCCCGGTTTCTCGGGGATGGTCACGGCGATGATGGCTTCGCGGCCTTCCCCCAGCTCGGCGCGCTCGGCCACATGGCGCAGGCGGTCGAAGTTGACGTTGGCCCCGGAATCGATGGCCACCAGGGTTTGCCCGGTGATGCCACGGGTCTCGACGTATTTCTTGATACCCGCCACGCCCAGGGCGCCAGCAGGTTCTGTGATGGAGCGGGTGTCGTCGTAGATGTCCTTGATCGCCGCGCAGATTTCATCGGTGCTGACGGTAATCACTTCATCCACGTAATCCTTGCAGATGTCGAAGGTGTGCTGGCCGATCTGCGCCACCGCCACGCCGTCGGCGAAGATGCCCACGGTCGGCAGTACCACGCGCTCGCCCGCCGCCATGGCGGCTTGCAGGCAGTTGGAGTCGTCCGGCTCGACGCCGATGATCTTGATTTCGGGCCGCAGGTATTTCACGTAGGCCGCGATACCGGCAATCAGGCCGCCGCCGCCCACCGGGACGAAAATCGCGTCCAACGGCCCCGGGTGCTGGCGCAGGATCTCCATCGCCACGGTGCCCTGCCCGGCAATGGTGTGCGGATCATCGTAGGGGTGAATGTAGACGTAGCCTTTTTCGTCGACCAGCTTCAGCGAATACGCCAGGGCTTCCGGGAAAGAATCCCCGTGCAGCACCACTTTGCCGCCACGGGAACGCACGCCTTCGACCTTGATCTCGGGGGTGGTCTTGGGCATCACGATGGTGGCCTTGACCCCCAGCACCTTGGCCGCCAGGGCCAGGCCCTGGGCATGGTTGCCCGCCGAGGCGGTGACCACGCCGCGCGCACGTTCTTCGGCGCTCAGTTGGGTCAGCTTGTTGTAGGCACCGCGAATCTTGAACGAGAACACCGGCTGCAAGTCTTCGCGCTTGAGCCAGACCTTGTTGCCCAGCCGCTCGGAGAGCTGGCGGGCGGTCTGCAGCGGGGTTTCTACGGCAACGTCGTAAACGCGCGAGGTGAGGATCTTTTTGACGTACTGTTCAAGCATCGGAAAGCATCACTGGGCGGGTTGGGCAGGGCCAAGGAGTCTAACCCAGCGTTTGGCCGGGCGACCACACGAAAACCGAGGTTTTGTTGGGTTATACTCGCGCCCCTCTTTACTCCCCGCCCGTTCCGGAGCCCGCATGACCCAGGATCAACTCAAACAGGCAGTGGCCCAGGCCGCCGTCGATTTAATCCTTCCTAAACTCGACGATAAAAGCATCGTCGGTGTCGGCACCGGTTCCACCGCCAATTGCTTTATCGATGCGCTGGCCCTGCACAAGGGCGCGTTCGACGGCGCGGTTGCCAGCTCCGAAGCCACCGCTGCGCGGCTCAAGGGCCACGGTATTCCGGTGTACGAGCTGAACACCGTCAGCGACCTGGAGTTCTACGTCGACGGCGCCGATGAAAGCGACGCACACCTGAACCTGATCAAGGGCGGCGGCGCAGCCCTGACCCGCGAGAAGATCGTCGCGGCCGTGGCCAAGACCTTCATCTGCATCGCCGACGCCAGCAAACTGGTGCCGGTACTCGGCGCGTTCCCGCTGCCGGTGGAAGTGATCCCGATGGCCCGCAGCCACGTGGCCCGCGAACTGGTGAAACTGGGCGGCGACCCGGTGTACCGCGAAGGTGTGCTGACCGACAACGGCAACATCATCATCGACGTGTTCAACATGCAGATCACCAACCCTGTGGAACTGGAGCGCCAGATCAACGCGATCGTCGGCGTCGTCACCAACGGTTTGTTTGCGGCCCGTCCGGCTGACGTACTGCTGCTGGGCACCCCGGAAGGCGTAAAAACGCTTAAGGCGTAATGCAAAACCCGTGTGGGAGCGGGCTTGCTCGCGAATGCGCAGTGTCAGTCACTGAATATGGCGCCTGATACACCGCATTCGCGAGCAAGCCCGCTCCCACATTTGTTCTGCACATGACTCAAGACTTGGTTTTTTTGAATACATAGAAAAGATTGGGCTCACTGACCATGTACAACGTGCCGTGGTTGTCCATGGCGATCCCCTCGGCCTGAGGCACGCGCTGCTTCAGGCCATGGCGCCCCTTGAGCAGCGACAGGCTGCTCAGGGGGCGACCGTCGATATCCAGTTCCAGCACCAAAAATGACTCATCCGACAGCGCCAGCAGATGACCGCTACGCTCGTCGTATTGCAGGCTCGACAGGTCGCGCACAAACAACCCGGCATCGCGCTTGGGGTTGTTGATCACGTGCACCGAGTAGGTTTTTTCCGGTTTGAAATGCGGAAAGCCGTGGACCTCGTAGATCAGCATCGGGTCGCGTTCCTTGGCCACAAACAGGCGCTTGCCCACCGAGTCATAGGCCAGGCCTTCGAAGCCCTTGTTGCCGCCCAGGTGCACGCCGAGGGTCATTTGCTCGGCGTCGGCGGCATCGAGGAATTGGGTGTCGTCATCCACGTGGACCTTGATCAGCCGCTGCTGGCGTTCGTCGCTGATCACGTAGGTGTTGTCGCTGATGTACTCCACGGCCTCGGCATCGCCAAACCCCACCAGCGCAATGCGCCGCAGGATTTTGCCGTCCAGGGACAGTTCGACCAGCTCAGCGTTCTTGTTGGTCACGGTAAACAGGCTGTTGCGCACCGGATCAAAGGTCAGTGCCGAGACATCATCGTTGAGGCCGTCGATCACCTGCGCCTCCAGGGCCACCCGGTAATCCCCAAGGCCAATGGAGTGCTCCCCGGCGGGATTGCGCCAGGATTGCCAGTTGAACCAGGCACGCTCGAACAGGCGCAATTGCTGGGCAACCACACCGCACGCCACCAGGGCGATCAGGATCAGGATAAAAAAAGCAGGTTTGGGGCGGGCAAGTCGACGCATCGGGCGGGGCTCAGAGTAAAAACTGGCGAATGAATATCACGGTCGCCTGAATTTAAACTTAAACGCCCCGGGTGTCTGGCATATGCCGCAGATAGAGAAAAATCTGACGTAATCGAACTACTGCGCCTGCTTCTCGAAGCGATAGAACAGGTTCGGCTCGCTGACCATATACAGCGTGCCGTTCTCGTCCATGGTCACGCCTTCGGCACGCGGGATGGTCTTTTTCAAGCCATTGAAGCCACCCAGCAAGGTCATGAAGCTGACCTGCTCGCCCTTCTCGTCCAGTTCCAGCAACAGATGGGAGTCCGCCGACAGCGCCAGCAGGTGGCCGGTACGCGGGTCGACGGTCAGCGCCGACAGGTTGCGCATGTCCAGTTCAGTGCTGGCGAGCTTTTGCTTGGCGCCGGAGAGGGTCTGGCTGCCGTCGCTTTTCCAGGTGAACAGGGCCGGTGGGCGTTCTTCGCCGAGGATCAGCTGTTGGTTGCGCTTGTCCCAGGTGACCGCCTCAAAGGCTTTGTTCTGGTCCTTGGACGGGCCCAGGTCATAGGACGGGAAGTCGGCTTTGTTCAACTGCTGGGTCTGCGGGTCGACCTTGACGATGGTCAGGCTGTGCTGGCGCTCATCGACCACGGCCATCAGGCCGTTTTCCATCATGGTCACGCCTTCCGGGTTGTTCCAGCCGTTGAGCGGCATCTTGCGCAGCACGTCGCCTTGCAGGGTCAGTTCAACCAGGAACGGGTTCTTGCCCATCACCGAGAACAGGGTCTTGGTCAGCGGGTTGTAGGTGAGGTCCGAGGCTTCGTCCTTCTCCATGCTGGGCAGCAGCTTGGCGTCGATCACCGCGTGGTAGTCCGGGAGCCAGACGCTTTCCAGGCGCTCGGCCGGGGTTTCGAAGCCCTCCGCCACCCACAGCACGCCACGGTCGTCCCAGTGCATCGCCCAGGCCACGCCGTAAATGATCGCGCCGGCGAGGAACAGCCAGGAATACCAGCGCATGGCAAGGCGTGAACGAAACGTGGGTTTTACGGATGGGAGAGGCACGGCCATTACGCTTTCCAGAAAGTCAGCTTTAGGGGATAGCACAGGATCAAAAGGTCCGCGCGCAGGAAGCTGAGGATTATCCGGATGGGGTGTGAAAAAAATGCAAAAACCCGATTGTGTGACAGTACACAGATCAAATGTGGGAGCGGGCTTGCTCGCGAATGCGGAGTATCAGTCACTGAATCTGTCACTGATACACCGCTTTCGCGAGCAAGCCCGCTCCCACATTTTTGACCGCGTTTCGCCAGGTATTCAGCGAACGCTGCTTTCGAAGCGGCTCACACCCGGCAATTCCAGCACCAGTTCATCACCCACATTCAGCGGGCCCACGCCTGCCGGCGTACCGGTGAGGATCACATCCCCGGCCTGCAACGAGAAGCAGCCGGCCATGTACTGGATCATCGGGATGATCGGGTTGAGCATGATCGCGCTGTTGCCGTCCTGGCGCACTTCGCCGTTGATGGTCAGGCGGATGCCGATATCCGTCACATCCGGGAAAGTGCTGCCGACCACGAACGGGGCAATCACTGCCGCGCCATCAAAAGACTTGGCGATTTCCCACGGCAAGCCCTTGGCTTTCAGCTCGGCCTGTTTGTCCCGCAGGGTCAGGTCCAGGGCCGGGGCGAAGCCGGAGATGGCGTCCAGCACTTCCTCGCGGCTCGGTTTGGCCGACAACGGCTTGCCGATCAACACCGCGATTTCCGCTTCGTAATGCACCGAACCGCGCTCGGTAGGGATGGCAAAACCGCCTTCCAGTGCCACTACGCAACTGCCGGGCTTGATAAACAGCAGCGGCTCGGTCGGTACCGGGTTATCCAGTTCCTTGGCGTGTTCGGCGTAGTTACGCCCGATGCACACCACCTTCCCCAGGGGAAAGTGAATATTGGTGCCGTCGACATACTTGTGCTGGTAGCTCATGGACCGACTCCTTCAGGGACTGTTAAACAGCGAAAATCTTGCCCGGGTTCATGATCCCGTTCGGGTCGAACACCGCTTTCACTGCCTTCATGTATTCAATTTCAACCGGCGAACGGCTGTAGGTCAGGTAATCGCGCTTGGTCATGCCCACGCCGTGTTCGGCGGAGATCGAGCCGTTGTACTTCTGCACGGTCTCGAACACCCACTTGTTGACGGTGGCGCACTTGGCGAAGAACTCGTCCTTGCTCAGGTTTTCCGGCTTGAGAATGTTCAGGTGCAGGTTGCCGTCGCCGATGTGGCCGAACCAGACGATTTCGAAGTCCGGGTAGTGTTCGCCGACAATCGCGTCGATTTCCTTCAGGAAGGCTGGCACTTTCGACACAGTCACCGAAATGTCGTTCTTGTACGGCGTCCAGTGGGAGATGGTCTCGGAGATGTACTCGCGCAGCTTCCACAGGTTGTGCAGTTGGGTTTCGCTCTGGCTCATCACGCCGTCCAGCACCCAGCCCTGCTCGACGCAGTGTTCGAACGTGGCCAGGGCATCGTTGGCCACTTCTTCGGTGGTCGCTTCAAATTCCAGCAGCGCGTAGAACGGGCAGTCGGATTCGAACGGCGCCGGCACGTCGCCACGACCGAGGACTTTGGCCAGGGCCTTGTCGGAAAAGAATTCGAAGGCGGTCAGGTCCAGCTTGCTCTGGAAGGCGTGCAACACCGGCATGATCGAGTCGAAATCGGTGGTGCCGAGCACCATCGCGGTGAGGTTTTTCGGCGCCCGGTCCAGGCGCATGGTCGCTTCGACCACAAAGCCCAGGGTGCCTTCAGCGCCGATGAACAGCTGGCGCATGTCGTAGCCGGTGGCGTTCTTGATCAGGTCTTTGTTCAACTCCAGCAGGTCGCCCTTGCCGGTGACGACTTTCATACCGGCCACCCAGTTACGGGTCATGCCGTAGCGAATGACCTTGATCCCGCCGGCATTGGTGCCGATATTGCCGCCAATCTGGCTGGAACCCGACGAGGCGAAATCCACCGGGTAGTACAGGCCTTTTTCTTCGGCGACGTTCTGCAATTGCTTGGTGACCACGCCCGGCTGGCACACGGCGGTGCGGTCGGTGAGGTTCACGTCGAGGATCTGGTTCATATAGTCGAACGACACAACCACTTCGCCATTCGCAGCGACGGCAGCGGCCGACAGGCCGGTACGGCCACCGGACGGCACCAGCGCGACCTTGTGCTCATTGGCCCAACGGACGATGGCCTGCACCTGCTCGGTGGTCTTCGGGAAGACGATGGCCACCGGGGCCGGCGCGAAATGCTTGGTCCAGTCCTTGCCATAAGCCTCAAGGGAGTCAGCATCGGTCAGGACCTTGCCAGGCTCAACCAGGGTCTTCAGCTCATCAATCAGGGCAGGATGGGTCATCGACAGAACTCTCGAACAATTCATGGTCATCCTGAGAACGCTTCACGTCGCAGGAATGGGTGTTTAGCGGGGCACGTATGCTAGCATACCGCCCCCGCAGGATAGTGCCCAAGGGCGTTCTGCGGTGACGGCTTTCCTGCCGTCCGGGTCAGCTTACGTGATCCGATTCCCTGCCATTTTTCTCCGGGATACAGGTTTACGCAGATGAGCAAGACTTCTCTCGATAAGAGCAAGATCAAGTTCCTTCTTCTGGAAGGCGTCCACCCATCGGCCGTCGAAGTCTTGAAGGCCGCCGGGTACACCAGCATTGAGTACATCACCAGTTCTCTGCCGGAAGCCCAGCTCAAGGAAAAGATCGCCGACGCGCACTTTATCGGCATTCGCTCCCGCACTCAGCTGACCGAAGAGATCTTCGATCACGCCAAGAAGTTGGTAGCTGTCGGCTGTTTCTGCATCGGCACCAACCAGGTCGACCTCAACGCAGCGCGCGAGCGCGGCATCGCGGTGTTCAACGCACCGTACTCCAACACCCGCTCCGTTGCTGAGCTGGTATTGGCCGAGGCGATCCTGTTGCTGCGCGGTATTCCCGAGAAGAACGCTTCCTGCCACCGTGGCGGCTGGATCAAGAGCGCAGCCAACTCCTTCGAAATCCGCGGCAAGAAGCTGGGTATCGTCGGTTACGGCTCGATCGGCACGCAGTTGTCGGTACTGGCCGAAGGCCTGGGCATGCAGGTGTTCTTCTACGACACCCTGACCAAGCTGCCATTGGGTAACGCCACCCAGGTGTCGAGCCTGACCGAGCTGCTGGGCATGTCCGACATCGTGACCCTGCACGTACCGGAAACCGCTGAGACCCAGTGGATGATCGGCGAGAAGGAAATCCGCGCCATCAAGAAGGGCGGGATCCTGATCAACGCTGCACGCGGCACCGTGGTCGAGCTGGACGCCCTGGCCGACGCGATCAAGGACAAGCACCTGATCGGCGCCGCCATCGACGTGTTCCCGGTAGAGCCGCGCTCTAACGACGACATCTTCGAAAGCCCGCTGCGTGGCCTGGACAACGTGATCCTGACCCCGCACATCGGCGGCTCCACCGCTGAAGCCCAAGCCAACATCGGCCTGGAAGTGTCGGAGAAACTGGTCAAGTACAGCGACAACGGTACGTCGGTGTCCTCGGTCAACTTCCCGGAAGTGGCTCTGCCGGCTCACCCTGGCAAGCACCGTCTGCTGCACATCCACCAGAACATCCCTGGCGTGATGATGGAGATCAACAAGGTCTTCGCGGAAAACGGCATCAACATTTCCGGTCAGTTCCTGCAGACCAACGAGAAAGTCGGCTACGTGGTTATCGACGTAGACGCCGAGTATTCGGACCTGGCGCAAGAGAAGCTGCAGCACATCAACGGCACTATCCGTAGCCGCGTGTTGTTCTAATCGCTAAACGCGCATAAAAAAGGGAGACCCTCGGGTCTCCCTTTTTTTGTCTGAACAAATCTTACTTGACGTTAACCGTGATGACTTTCGAGGCTACAGTCGGGTTGAACTGCATGTGCAGTTTGTCGCCGGCTACCAGTTGCAGCGTGTGCTTGCCTGGGGTGAGGGTCAGCTCGGTTTCGGTCTGTGCCTTGCCGTAGTGGATCACGGTATCGGTGGCCGGGATCGGCACGCTGGCATCCGGCAATTCTTTCTGGTCGATCAGCAGGTGGTGGTGGCCGGTGCCCGGGTCCTGGCTGGTGGCCGGGGCCAGTTTCAGTCCTTCCATGCCGAATTTCACGGTGAAGGTTTTATCGACGGTGGCGCCATCTTTGGGCGACACGATGAACACTTTGGCACCTTCTGGTGGAGCGCTGCGCGGGATGCCATCAGCAGCGGTCGCCAGCATCGAAGCGCCCAGCAATAGGCTGGCCAGGGTTGCACGGGTCAAAAAGGCTTTCATTCACTTCTCCAGTTTTTCCGGGAAATCTGTAGGGTTATGACAACTTCGCGACAAATTGCTGTCCAAGGCATTCAACACCATAGCAAAGCGAGCCTGAACAACGCTTCGCTCATTCGAATTCTTTAGGAGCGACCATGCGTTTCCTGCCTGGCCTGTTACTTTTACTTCCCCTTGCAAGTCCCTTGGCCCATGCCGAACTGATCGACGATGTATTTGACCGCGGGGAACTGCGCATCGCAATGGAAGCCAACACCCCGCCCTTCAACTTCAAGGAAGGCGACAAACTCACCGGTTTTGAAGTGGAGCTGGGTGAGTTGCTGGCCAAGGAAATGGACGTACGCCCCTCCTTTATCACTGTCGATGCCGCCGAGTTGCTGCCCGGCGTGGAAAGCGCCAAGTACGACGTGGCCATCAACCATATCGCTATGACTCCTGAACTGGCGGATCGTTTCGACTTCAGCGAGCCCTACAGCTACTCCAGCGCACAGCTGATCGTGCGCAAGCAGGAACAGCGCCCGTTGGGCAGCTTTGCGGCGCTCAAGGGCAAGGCGTTGGGCGTGGCCCAGGGCAGCCAGTTTGTGGAGCAGGCGCGCACCGCCGAGGGCGTTGATTTGCGCAGCTATGCCGA
Source organism: Pseudomonas sp. D4002 (assembly GCF_013385665.1). Lineage (NCBI taxonomy): Bacteria > Pseudomonadati > Pseudomonadota > Gammaproteobacteria > Pseudomonadales > Pseudomonadaceae > Pseudomonas > Pseudomonas sp. D4002. The sequence goes on along the minus strand of NZ_JACAPN010000024.1, from coordinate 254,058 downwards.
TGCCAGGCAGCCGATCAAGGACGTTGCCGATCAACAGATCGATGCCGCCATCAGTGATCGGCTGCTGATTCCCTACGCGATTCGCGACAGCCAGCTGCCGGTGAAGGAAGGCGCAGACGTCGGCCCGACGCTAAGCCTGGCGATTCCGTTCCAGAAGGGTAACCCGGCGTTCAAGGCCAGCCTGGACAAGGCCCTGCAACGAGTGAAGGCCGATGGCCGGCTGGCGGCGCTGTCGGAGAAGTGGTTCGGGATGGATGCGAGCAAGCCGGTGAAAAAGGCCGAATAAACGACTCGGTCAATGTGGGAGCGGGCTTGCTCGCGAATGCGGTGGCTCGGCTTGAGCATCGGGTGACTGACACTGCGCTTTCGCGAGCAAGCCCGCCCCACATGTTGATCTATGTCGGGCTTGAGCATTTTGCCAGGGCCACTGCCGCTTCAGGCAACTCCAGCTCACTGAACACCAGTACCCCATGGCGCTTGAGCAACGCCGCCGTCACGCCTTCGCCGGTGACCTTTACGCCGGTGAAGGTACCGTCATAGGTCAGCAGATTGCCGCACGACGGGCTGTTGGCCTTGAGTACGGCGACGCGGATATTGTGACGCTGTACCAGCGCCAATGCCTGGCGGGCGCCATCGAGGAAGGCTTCGCTGAAGTCTTCCCCCTGGGCCGTCAGCACCTGGGCGCGGCCTTCCCACACGTCAATCCCCTGCCCGCCCGGGATTTCGGCAGACGGCCGTGGCGTCGGCAAGCCACCCGCCACTTCCGGGCACACGGCAACCACCCGGCCTTCGGCCTGCCACGCGGCCAGTTGGTCGAAAGGCCCGCTGGCCCCTCCGTCGTAGCGTACCCGGTGCCCCAGCAGGCAGCGGCTGACCAGAATCTTTTGCATCATCAAAACGGCTCGTTGCCCCGCCGGCGAAACCAGCCGGTGAGGGACAGGCGTTCGCGGGTGGCGGGCATGACTTCATGGGGGATTTCCCCCGACAGGAATACCACCAGGCAACCGCCGGTGGGCACCACATCGTATTCGACGTCGCCCTTGAGGTACATGCGCAACTGGCCGCCATGTTCCGGCAGCCAGGCGTTGTTCAAGTAGATCACCGCCGACACCATGCGCCGGTCGTCATCGCGAAAACGGTCCACATGCTTGAGGTAAAACGCCCCCGGCGGGTACATCGCGAAGTGGCTTTCGAAGTCTTCCAGGCCCAGGAACAGGCCACGGTTCATCGCCACCCGCAGGCTGTCCATCAGCTCCAGGTAGTTATCGCAGGCCACCACCTCGCCCGGCTCCAGCCACTGGATATGGTCACCCCGGATGCCCTCGCGAATCTCCTGGGAAGGCCCCCGTCCGACCGCCGCGGGCGCCAATTCACCTTCGGCGGCGCGTTTTTGGCACTCAGCCGCCAGTTCGAGGGTCAGAGCCTCGGGCAGGAAGATATTCTGCTGCGACCAGCCTTGTGCGGCCAGGTCATCGACAATGCGTAACAGCAGCGGGTGATCGGAGGGTATGGGCATGGCGCGCATAGTATCCATACGCCTGTGAATCCGACAGAGCCGCCGAGCGTCTGAATACACTTTAGTCAGGTGACCGATAGGATTTCTCGACAAATCCTACGCCCGACACGGACAATAGTGGCCGACTGACAGGAGTCCATATGCGTCGTTTGTTTTTTTCCTTGCTGATGTTCTGCGTTTTGCCCGCCTGGGCAGACAGCCATGACCAGTTGTACAAGGTCGCCGGCTGGGCAGACCAGCGCGCGCATTTTAATGACGCCCTCAGTGCCGCCCAGCAACGCTACCGCAACAGCCTGCCGCCGGCGGTGTATCAGGCGCTGGTGGACAACAGCAATAAACGCTTCGCGCCCCAGTCGGTAGACCAGCGCGCCGAAGCGCAACTGCGCAAGAATTTGGCGGACCCTAAGCCGGCACTGGCCTTCTTCCAGTCGCCGCTGGGCCGCAAGATTGTCGCCGCCGAGTTGCTGGCCACCCGCCGCGATCAGCTGGCGAAGAACGCCCAGGGCTTGCCGCACATGGAAGCCGATGCCACCCGCAGCCTGATCATCGGCCACCTGGCCCAGGCCTTGCCTGCGCGGGAAGCCGGGGCTGAAGTCAGCCTGGCGATTGCCGGCGTGGCGGCCGACAGCTTGAGCCAGATGATCCCCGGGCTGTTGGGCGGAGGCCAGGCGCAAGGCATGTTGAACGGCCAGCGTGAGCGCCTGATGCAGCAGATCGGCAATGATCTGAACAACACGCTGTTGTACGTCTACCGGGATTTGTCCGACCCGGAGCTGGAAGAGTTCGCGACGTTCGCGGAGTCGCCGGAGGGCAAGGCGTACTACAAGGCGGCACTGGCGGCGATTCGCGCCGGGCTGGCGGTCGGCCAAAGCACCTCGAGCCTGGCGCAGTAACCCTGTGGGAGCGGGCTTGCTCGCGAAGACGGTGTGCCAGTCACTGGTTATGCTAACTGATCGACCGCCTTCGCGAGCAAGCCCGCTCCCACATTTGGATTGCGTTATTTCAGGTGGTCGGTGAGAAACCCGAAGTATTGCTGCCGAATCTCCGGAATCTCATTCGCCAAGTGATGCCTGCCGCGCGGCAGCATCAACACCTCCGGTTGGTCGAACTTGCTGCGCAGCACCTTCAGGTTGTGCTGCCAGTCCACCGTCATGTCTTCCTCACCCTGCACGATCAACGGCCGCCGCGTGCTGCGTGGCGCCGCTTCAACACGTTTGATCCAGCGCGCCAGGGCGCCCACCCAGGCAGTCGGCAACTGCCGTGGCTGCAATGGGTCGGCCTCCAGGAACGGCTTGAACTGCGGGTCGTTGGTGTTATCGCTGAAGCGCCGGGCAATGCCTTTGACGAACGGCCGGAGCAGGTAATAGCTGAGCTGCGACCAACCCCAGGCGCGGGGCCGCACCAGCGGTGACAACAGGAACGTCTTGCCCTGGGCCGGGCTGTCGACGCCATGGCTAAGCAGGTGATCCACCACAATCGCGCCGCCGGTGCTTTGCCCGAACAAGTGCCACGGCTGCGGCAATTGCAGCGCCTTGGCCTGTTCAAACAACGCCTGCACCACGTCCTGGTACACCGCAAAGTCATCAATGCTGGCCCGCTCGCCGCTGGACAGGCCGTGGCCCGGCAAGTCGCAGGCGATCACCACAAAACCCTGGTCCAGCGCCCACTCCACGGCATGCCGGTACAGGCCCATATGGTCGTAGAAGCCATGGAACAGGAACATCGTCGCCACCGGCACCGGTGGCCACCACACCTGGCAGACCACGTCGAACCCATCCACCGCAAACCGCCCCAGGCGGCTTGTCGCGGGCACCTTGCGGGCAGCGAGGTCCAGGCCGTAGAAGCGCTGGTAGACCCGGGCCTCGGCTGAAAGCGGCTGCGCGTCCACCAGTGGGCGCAAGCTTTCGCGTAGATGATCAGGGTCAAACGTAACGGGCATAAGAACTTCCAGAATGTGGCTTCAACGCATTGAACAGATGAATATCGAGCCGCGATATTCATCTGTCAGGGCAAGCATGGCAAGCTACGCGTCCTCCGAGGATTGATCCAAATGCGACAGCCCTACCGCACCACCCTCTTCGCCAGCCTGATCGTGATCATTTGCGCCGGCGTGTTGTGGGCGGCGTATGACTGGTTCCAGGGACGCTACCTGCGGGCATTCAGTGAGCATACGGCGGTGTTTTCCGGTGACAGCCTGAGCCTGCCGGCCGAGCTTGCCGGCCCGGGCCCGATCCGCCTGGTGCACTTCTGGGACCCCGCCTGCCCGTGCAATGTCGGCAACCAGCAGCACCTTGGCGAGTTGATCGAGCAGTACGCCCCCCAGGGCGTGGAGTTCTATTCCCTGCAGAAAGCCGGCAGCCACGGGCAGTTGCCCGCCACCCTGGGCTCGATGAAGGCCCTCAAGGCCGTGCCCGGTGCCCAGCATCTGCCGGCCAGCCCTGCCGTGGGCATCTGGGACCGCAGCGGCAAGCTGGCGTATTTCGGGCCCTACAGCGAAGGGTTGACGTGTAACTCCAGCAACAGCTTTATCGAGCCGATCCTGCAAGCCCTCGAAGGCGGACGCGAGGTCAATGCGACCCACACCCTGGCGGTCGGCTGTTATTGCGAGTGGAACGGGGAAACGTCTCCACCCTGACTCGGCAAGCTGAACAGACGCTGTTCGTTCGACAAACTCGAACAACTGTATCGGCACGCTCCTGTATCGTAAGCAACGAGCCGTACAAGCAGACGACACGGGAACACATGAGCCAATTAACCATCATCCTCTGGATACTCAACGTCATCGTTGATACGTCCGGCCAGTTGGCGTTCAAAGCCGCAGCCTCAGCCAGCGCCGAGCATGACGGCATGGCCCACTGGCGCCATATGCTCAAGCGTCCGTGGATCTGGCTGGGCATCATCTGCTATGTGTTCGAATTCGTGCTGTGGCTGGCCTTCCTGACACTGGTGCCGTTGTCGGTCGGGGTGATGCTGGGCTCCATCAATATTGTCGTGATCATGATTGCCGGGCGTTTCCTGTTCAAGGAAAGCCTGAGCAAATGGCGGTTGATCGGCATCATGCTGATCGCCTGTGGCGTGACCGTCGTGGGGTTCGAGTAATGAAACGGTTTTATATCCTGGGTTTTCTGTCGCTGATCATTTTCGATACCTTGGCGCAGGTCAGTTTCAAGTTCGCCTCGATTCATGCCGAACCGCTGACGATGGACGCCGCCTGGTTGATCCGCGTGTTCGGTGCGCCATGGATCTACGGCGCATTCGTGGGCTACATCGGCGCGTTTTTCACCTGGATGACGCTGTTGAAATACGCCCCGGTGGGCCCGGCGTTTGCGGCGTCACACCTGGAGCTGATCAGCGTGACGCTGATCTCCGTCTGGCTGTTCAACGACACCCTTACCCTGCCCAAAATCGTCGGTGGCGCGCTGATTATCGCGGGCATACTGTGCCTGGCGCGCAGCGAAGACAAAGAAAGCAAGACCGTCGAGGCCGAACCCTCGCAGACGCTGGCGTCATGACGCCCGTTGTCAGCCAGCGGGAGATTCCGCCAACGGCGGGGCTTCCCCTGCGCTGGCAGGACTTGTTCAACCGCTCGGGCGACCTGGCCCGCGACCTGGCCCGACAGCTCGACATCCCGTTGCCGGCCCTGCCCTGCTCCGGCACCGCCGCGCTGATCATGGCGCTGCGGGTGTTGCAGCAGCGCACGCCGGGGCGCACCGAGCTTATCGTGCCGGCCTATACCTGCCCGCTGGTGGCCCTGGCGGCCCATCACTGCCCGCCTTTGCGCGTGGTGGCGTGCGATCTGCAGCCCGGCAGAATCGACCTGGACGAACACCAGCTGGCGCAGCTGTGCAACCAAAACACCTTGGCGATCGTCGTCACTCACCTGGCCGGGCGTGTGGCGGATGTGGAGGCTGCCAAGCGCATTGCCGAGCCACTCGGCATTGCGGTGATCGAAGACGCCGCCCAAGCCATGGGCGCACTGGATGATGGAAAAAGCGTCGGACTGAAAGGCGACATCGGCTTTTTCAGCATGGCGCTGGGCAAAGGCCTGACGACGGCTGAAGGCGGTGTGTTGTTCAGCCGGGATCCGGCGCTGCATCAGGCGTTGCACCAGCAATGCCGGCAGGACTTGCCCTTCAGCCTGCGCTGGGAAGTGCAACGCAGCGCCGAGCTGTGGGGCTATGCCGCGGCGTATCAGCCCCGCGGGCTGAAGTACGTGTACGGCAAACCGCTGCGGGCGGCGCTGGCGCGGGGCGATGAAGTGGCGGCGGTGGGCGATGATTTTTCCGTCAACGATATTCCGTTGCACCGCCTCGGCGGCTATCGCCAGAAGGTCGGCGCCGCAGCCCTGGCACGCTTGCCCGAGCATTTGCAGCAAGGCCGCCTGCGGGCCTTGCGTCGCGTGGCGCAGCTGAGCAGCTTGCCCGGCGTGTCGGTGTTGACCGACAGCCCGGGCCAGCAAGGCACCTGGCCGTTCCTGATGGTGGTGATGCCCAGCGCACAAACCCGCGATACCGCGATGGCGCAGCTGTGGACGGCAGGCCTGGGCGTGACCCGCCTGTTCATCCACGTATTGCCGGGCTACCCGGCACTCACCCCGCTGTTACAGCAAGGCGCCGATATCCCCCGCGCGCAAAGCTTCGCCGCCCAGACACTGTCGATCAGCAATAGCCACTGGCTGACGGACGAGCTGTTCGAGCAAGTGCTGGATCATCTGCGGCGGATTCTTAAACGCTAGGCCCAACTTTGATCGATACGGGTCAACAAGCGCGCATTCAGCTCATTCTGCTGCTGTTGCCAGATCACCACCTGGTTTTCCGGCAACTCTTCCTGGCCATCCGACGCACTCAGCCAGCGCTTGAACTTGCTCTGGTAGTGGTAGGCGGACACGTCGCCGGTAATGTCCGCACCAATAATGCTGCCGTGGCAGGCGTCGATCAGCGCATTCAAATGCTTCTCCAGAAACTCGCCCTGGTCCCAGTTGGTATTCACCACCTGCGGGCTCAGCACGTCTTTGTCGATGGAGAGATACACCGGCAGCGAAGGGTCGAGCTGCGCCAGGAACGCGCTCATCAACTCGTCCGCGCTGGTGAATGCACGATTGCTGCGGCCTGCGCCGATCCAGTTCAACCAGCGGGTATCGACGTTGGTGTTCCAGTAGGTCAGCTTGCGTTTCACCAGCGGCGACCAGTGATTCTCCCAGGCGTGCTTGAGGGAAATGTCCGGCGAGCCAATGCCCAGCACGTGAACGTGCTCGACCTGCGGCAGGCGGCTGGCCCAGTAGACCCAGGACCCACAATGGATACCAAACGGATAACGCATGTTGTCCGGGTGGTTATCGCAAATGATCAGCTGGATCTTTTGCTGGGTGGGAAGACGGTTCAACAACAGCTGGCTGAGGTGGTGATAATCACCGCTGCCGGTAAACACACAGCCGTAATCGCTGGGCATCTGCGCGTGCAGGGCGCTCTCCAGCTCCTTGAACTGCGCCCAGCGGCAGCCGAAACGGATCTTCTCCTGCCAGGCTTGCAACGGCAGGGTAAGGGCGCCGGGAATGTTATTCACGGCCCCGTCAAAATCGAGGATCAATGCGGGACGGGCCTGGCTCATGCGGTTTGCTCCTGCTGCCACTGGGTATCGCTTTCAAAATGGTGCCGGAAACGGTTCATCACTTTGCGCAGCAGCGGGTTCCTCACCCACACCAGATGGCGGGTAAACGTGAACTTGGCGCCGAGGCTGGACTTGACCTGTGGGTCGGTCCACCCCGCGACATAAAACTGCAGGCCCTTTTCCAGGGCGAACTCCAGGTTCACAAACCAGCTGACGAAGTACAGGTTGTGCTCCAGCGCCAGCGGGTAGTTCAGGCCGATGTACTTGTCGAGCAACTTGCCGTCTTGCTGGTAGCACAGGTTATAGCCAACCAGTTCGTCCTCGTCCCAGTAGCAGAACACATGCCCGCCGCTGTCGGCATCGGTGAGCAACTGGATGAAGAATTCGGGCGTGAGCAAGTCGAAGTGGATTTCGCTCTGTGCGTACACCGCCTTGTACAGCCGATACAGTTCCTGCTGCCATTGCTCATCGCTGAAGCGGGCATCGCCGGTGTCCAGGATCTCGATGCGCAGCTCATCACGGCTGCGTAGCTTGCGGCGGATATTGCGGCGACGGCTGTGGGACAACCGCGACAGATACTCATCCGTCGAGCTGAAGTCGATCGGTACATAGGCCAGCGCCTGGCCCTCTACATTGATGAATCCGCGCTGGGTGCAGGCCTCGATCAACGCGTGTGCGTAGCGATTGTCCTCAACGCTGAGCAGCGGAGAATCCAGCGGCACATCCTTGACGATGGTGAGCTTGCGTTGCGGTGCACACTCCTGTTGCAGCCATTGCGCCATGTCCTGTGGCGGTACGTTCAGCGGGAACGGGGAATATTCGCTGACCGTGGTGCCGATAAAACAGGTGTCGATATGCAGCCATGACTGCCACAAACGGTACCCGGGCCAACTGCGCAGGCGGCTACGCAGCTCATCGTCGGCGGTGGTCTGCAGGTCGAACCGGGTAAAAAAGTACGGCAGTCCCTGTGCTGACAGCTGGGCAGTGAAGCCCGCCGGCGGGTATCGCAAAAAATTGCTGATCAGCGATGGCGTTTCCATGCAGCAGGCATAAGGCACCTGTGCACGGCTGGGATCTGTCATAAATTGCATTCCGAAAGTGATAGCAAAGGCGCGCCCGGATGACGGGGTGAATCATCGCGCCGCTGGTTTCATGTAACAGAGTAAACATAATACTCCGCCCACCCGCGGCCCACTTCAGAACCCCCACTTCATGCAGCTCAGGTTCAGGGAGCACGAACCCGAGAGCATTTTCCGCAGCGCTCGCCAAACCCACTAAACTGCCCGAATCTTCACGGTGACCGACTAATAAGGGACAACCCATGAAACGCATCCTGACCGCGCTGGCCATCCTGCTCGTAGCCCTTATGGTTGGCGCCGGCTGGTACGTGTACAGCAAGCAGCCGACTCGCCAGGGCACGGTGGAGCTGGCCCATCTGCAAGGTTCGGTCACCGTGCGCTACGACGACCGAGGCGTGCCGCATATCCGCGCCGAGAACGAGACCGACCTGTACCGTGCCCTCGGCTACGTACATGCCCAGGACCGGCTGTTCCAGATGGAAATCATGCGGCGCCTGTCCCGTGGCGAGCTGGCCGAGGTGCTGGGGCCCAAGCTGCTGGAGACCGACAAGCTATTTCGCAGCCTGCGCATTCGCGAGCGCGCCTTGAGCTACGTCGAGCACATGGACCATGAGTCTGCGTCCTGGAAGGCCCTGCAAGCCTACCTGGACGGGGTCAACCAGTATCAGGACAGCCACGCCAAACCCATGGAGTTCGACGTACTGGGCATCCCCAAGCGCCCGTTCACCGCCGAAGACACCATCAGCGTCGCCGGCTACCTGGCCTACAGCTTTGCCGCAGCCTTTCGCACCGAACCCTTGCTGACCTACGTACGCGATCAGTTGGGCAACGACTACCTGAAGGTCTTCGACCTCGACTGGCAGCCCAAGGGCGCGCTGAACCTGGCGGCCGGAGACTGGAAAGACCTCGGCGCCATTGCCCAGTTGAGCGAACAGGCCATGGCCGACAACGGCCTGCCGCAGTTCGAAGGCAGCAACGCCTGGGCCATCAGCGGCAGCCGCACCAAGAGCGGCAAACCGTTGCTGGCGGGTGACCCGCATATCCGTTTCTCGGTGCCGTCGGTGTGGTACGAGGCGCAGCTGTCGGCGCCGGGCTTCGAGCTTTACGGCTATCACAACGCGCTGGTGCCGGTGGCGTTCCTGGGCCACAACAAGGATTTCGGCTGGAGCCTGACCATGTTCCAGAACGATGACCTCGACCTGATCGCCGAGAAGGTCAACCCGGACAACCCCAACCAGGTCTGGTACCACGACAAGTGGGTGGACATGACCAGCAGCGAGCAACAGATCGCGGTCAAGGGCCAGGACCCGGTAACCCTGACCCTGCGCACCTCGCCCCACGGTCCGATCATCAACGACGTGCTCGGCGAGAATGCCGGCAAGACGCCGATTGCCATGTGGTGGGCATTCCTGGATACCGAAAACCCGATCCTCGACGGTTTCTATCAGCTCAACCGTGCCGATACCCTCGCCAAAGCGCGTGCGGCGGCGGCCAAGGTCCAGGCGCCTGGCTTGAACATCGTATGGGCCAATGCCAAGGGCGATATCGGCTGGTGGGCGGCGGCGCAATTGCCGATCCGCCCGGCCGGGGTCAACCCGGGCTTTATCCTCGACGGCAGTACCGCCCAGGCGGACAAGCTCGGTTTCTACCCATTCAGCGCCAACCCCCAGGAAGAAAACCCGGCCCGCGGTTATGTGGTGTCCGCCAATGCCCAGCCCGCGTCACCCATCGGCATGCCGATCCCCGGGTATTACAACCTGGCAGACCGTGGCCAGCAGTTGAACGCGCAACTGAGCGACAACAGCGTGAAATGGGACGTGGACAACAGCCAGGCCTTGCAGCTCGGCACCACCACCGCCTACGGGCCACGGCTGCTGGCACCGCTGCTGCCGGTGCTGCGTGACGTGGTCAAGGACCCGGCGCAGTTGAAGCTGGTGGAGCAACTGGCAGCCTGGAAAGGCGATTACCCGCTGGACTCCACCAGTGCCACGCTGTTCAACCAGTTCCTGTTCAACCTCACTGACGCGGCGTTCCACCCGAAACTGGGCGATGGGATGTTCAAGACCTTGCTCACCACTCGGGTAGTGGACGCAGCCTTGCCGCGCCTGGCCGCTTCAGCGGATTCGCCGTGGTGGGATGGCCACCGCGCCGAGACCGTCAAGCTTGCCTGGGACAACAGCCTGCAACACCTCAAGGCGACCTTTGGTGACGACCCATCGCAGTGGCAATGGGGCAAGGCCCACACCCTGACCCACGGCCATCCACTGGGCTCGCAGAAGCCGTTGGACAAGATCGTCAACGTAGGCCCGTTTGCCGCTCCCGGCACCCATGAAGTACCCAACAACCAATCCGCACAGATCGGCCCGGCGCCGTGGCCGGTGACGTACGGGCCGTCGACCCGACGCCTGATTGATTTCGCCGATGCCGCACATGGGCTGACCATCAACCCGGTCGGGCAGAGTGGTGTGCCGTTCGACAAGCACTATTCCGATCAGGCGGAGATGTACATCGAAGGCGGGTATGAGCAGGCGCATTTCAATGATGAGGAAGTGACGGCGAATACCCGCAGTACGCTCAAGCTATTGCCGGCCCGGACACCGCAATAACTGAAGAAACAAAAAATCAATGTGGGAGCGGGCTTGCTCGCGAATGCGGTGGATCAGTCAATACATCTGGTGACTGACACTCCGCATTCGCGAGCAAGCCCGCTCCCACATTTTGATCTGCGTTGTTGCTTCTAGCGGGTACGCAGCCGCCCCGGCGCCTCACCGTAGGTTTCCTTGAATTTCTTGCTGAACGCCGCCTGGGATTGATACCCCGCCTGAGCGGCAATATCCGTCAGGCTCAGCCGCGACTGATGCAGCAGGTTGAACGCCAGCTCCATGCGCAACTGCGTCAGCAACACCCACGGCGACACGCCTGCCACTTTGACAAACCCACGCATGAAGGTCGCCCGGGACATCGACGCGGCGCTGGCCAGGCTGTCGATGGTCCACTCATGCCCGGGATCCGCCAGCATCGCCTGCCAGGCCTTGCCCAGGCGTTTGTCGGTCAACAAGGCAAAGGTGCCCGCCACCGGCGCTTGCTGCGTCAGCCATGCCCGCAGGATCAGGGTGAACAACGCCGACGACAGCGCATCAATGAAAAACCGCGCCCCCAGCCGCTGCCCGTCCGCCTCGCTGCGCAGCAGTGCGATCAATGCCGCCAACTGCCCATCGGCCTGCCACTGCCGGCTGGACACCACCAGGTAGTCCGGCAACGCACTGAACAGCAACGACTGGCGGTTGTAGCGAAAGCTGCCGCAGAGCATGTCCACGTCCGGTTGCTCACCGCCCAGGCGATGGATCGGCAGCAAGCCGCCTTCGATCACGGTCTGCGCCACCGGCTTTACCCGCGCGCCCTGGCTGCGCACCAAGTGCGTCGCGCCACCGGGCATCAACAGGATGTCGCCCTCCTCCAACGTCACCTGCTGCCCGCCGGACAATTCGGCGCGGCACGTGCCCGTCAGCACAATGTGATACGGCGCCACGCCCAGCGGCTCGGGCTCGTGGTCCATGGCCCAGGCGCCCTGGAACTGGCAACGCAAGTCCAGGCTGCCCCGCAGGTTGGCCAACGCGATGAGGGTGTCGATGGAGTTCATTTGCGAGCATCGGTCAAAAAGGTGAGTGGATCGAACAAAAGCGCCAAACCTGAACCGCGCACACTGGCTTCACACCCAACCCGTTCAGGAGTTAACACGATGTTCAATAACTGGTCCGACTTGCTGCCTACCGTGAAGAAAGCCTTTGGCGCGCTGGGCAAGAGCAACCCGAAGATGGTCAAAGCCTACATGGCGCTGGGGGAAGCAGCCGAGGAAAATGACGTCCTGGATGCCAAGACCCGCGAGCTGATTTCCATCGCCGTGGCCATCACCACCCGCTGTGACGGCTGCATCGGCGTGCATGCCGACGCGGCGATCAAGGCCGGCGCCACCCGCGAAGAAGTGGCCGCGACCCTGGCCACCGCGATCTCGCTGAATGCCGGCGCGGCGTATATCTACTCGCTGCGCGCCCTGGAAGCCTATGACACGCTCAAACCGGCGCCGCAAAATTAAGCCGGAATTGTTGCGGCGTCACGCCCAGCCGGCGATTGAACACACTGCGCATGTGCTGGGCATCGCGAAAGCCGCATTGATACGCCACGGTCTTGAGCGGTGCGTGGGTGCTTTCGAGCATCACCCGCGCCGCATCCACCCGCGCCCGCTCGACGAACTCCGCCGGAGTGATCTGCGCTTCCCGGGCAAATACCCGCGAGAAGTTGCGCGCGCTCATGTTGGCGGCTTTGGCCAGGTCGGCGATGGTCAGGTCGCCCGTCAGGTTGGCCAATACATACAGCTGCACCAGCGCCACCGCCGAGGTGGCTTGCGCGTGGGGTGTCAGGAACGGGCTGAACTGCGACTGCCCGCCGGAACGCTGGGTGAACACCACCAGGCGCTTGGCCACGCTGAGGGCGACTTCCGGGCCGTGGTCCTGGGCCAGCAGGTACAGCGACAGGTCGATGCCCGCCGTCACCCCGGCCGAGGTGTAGAGGTTGCCGTCCTGCACATAGAGGCGGTCGGCTTCGACCTGGGCCGATGGGCACAAGCTGGCCAGATCGGCAGCGTCGCCCCAGTGGGTGGTGACGGTGCGCCCGTCCAGCAACCCGGCGCGGGCGAGCATGAAGGCACCGTTGCAGATGGAGCCGAAGCGCTTCGCCCGCGCGCTTGCGTCCCGCAGCCATTGATTGAACACCGGGCCAAAATCCTCGAAGGGCAGCTGCGGCCCGCCGGCCATCAACAGCAAGTCGTAAGGCTCGAGGGCCTCGCTGAAATGCCGGTGTGCCTGCAACGACAAGCCGTTAGAACAGGCCATGTTGCCGTGCCCCAGGCCAATCACCTCCAGCTGGTAATGCGCCTCGGGCGGCAGAAAACGGTTGGCCTCGCAGAACACATCCAGGGGCCCGGTCACGTCCAGTGACTGGACGCCGGGGAAGATCAGGATGGCGACGGTTTTGCCCATGAGCAGGAACACCTTTTTCTAACTGAATAAACACAACCCTTGTAGGAGCTGGCTTGCCGGCGATGCAGACACCTCGGTGTAGCAGGTATACCGAGGTGATGCTATCGCAGGCAAGCCAGCTCCTACATTTGATCGCGCATAGCCTTGGCGCGATATCGCGGCACATTGGCCGGGATCGCATCCTCGCCGCGATGGCCCCTTCGCGGTCGCGCGACCAGACTGGACTCATCGGCGCCAACCCCGGCGCTTTCTTGAGGAGAACGACCATGAGCACCACCATCGCCGGCATCAAGATCCCGGACAGCGCCCTGGCCAAGGCCACCACCGAATACATCCGCGACATCGAATCCGACCTGCTCTACCACCACTCCCGCCGGGTGTTCCTGTTCGGCGCATTGAGCGGCGAGCGCCAGCAATTGGCCTATAACCCGGAGCTGCTGTACGTCGGCGCGATGTTCCACGACCTGGGCCTGGTGGAAGGTCACCGCAGTGACGACGAACGCTTTGAAGTGGACGGCGCCAACGCGGCGGCGGACTTTCTCAAGCCTTACGGGTTGAGCGATGACGACATCGAACAGGTGTGGTTGTCCATCGCCCTGCACACCACACCGGGGGTGCCCAAGCACTTGCGTCCAACCGTGGCGCTGGTGACGGCGGGCGTGGAAATGGACGTACTGGGAATGGAGTACGCGGCGTTTACCAGCGTGCAGCGCGAAGCGGTGGTGCATGCGCATCCACGGGGTGAAGGGTTCAAGGAGTGCATCATCTGCGCGTTTGCCGACGGCCTGCGCCATCGCCCGCAGACCACGTTTGGCAACGTGAAGACCGATGTGCTGGTGGATCAGGAGCCGGGGTTCAAGCCGATGAATTTCGTCGAGGTGATTCGCAAGTCGCCTTGGACTGCTTAACCCGAATTGGAATGCAATCAAAATGTGGGAGCGGGCTTGCTCGCGAAGGCAGTGGATCAGTCAATACATCCGGTGACTGACACTGCGCTTTCGCGAGCAAGCCCGCTCCCACATTTTTGATCCGGTTTCTTCAGGGCTACCTGATTAGACCGGTGCTGGAGCCCGACGCGAATCCGCCGGCTTCTCCCAACCATCCGCAGCCGCTTCCTCAATCGCCTGCTGGATCGCTTTCTTGCGGTGCTCTTCCGCACGACGGCTGAAGAACCACACCAGGAACGTCACGATCGACACCGCCAACAGAATCAGGCTGGCCACGGCGTTGATCTCGGGTTTAACCCCCAGGCGAACCGCCGAGAACACTTCCATCGGCAACGTGGTCGAACCCGGCCCCGACACGAAGCTGGCCAACACCAGGTCATCCAGCGACAGCGCGAACGACATCATGCCGCCCGCCGCCAGCGACGGCGCGATCATCGGAATGGTGATCAGGAAGAACACCTTCCACGGCCGCGCACCCAGGTCCATGGCTGCCTCTTCAATCGACAGGTCCAGCTCACGCAAGCGCGCCGACACCACCACCGCCACATACGCCGAACAGAACGTGGTGTGGGCGATCCAGATGGTCACCAGGCCACGTTCCTGCGGCCAGCCGATCATCTGCGCCATGGCCACGAACAGCAGCAACAGCGACAGACCGGTGATCACTTCCGGCATCACCAGCGGCGCCGTCACCAGGCCGCCGAACAGCGTGCGGCCCTTGAACTGGCTGATGCGCGTCAGCACGAACGCCGCCAATGTACCGAGTGCCACCGCCGCAATCGCGGTGTAGCAGGCGATTTCCAGGGAGCGACCGACCGAGCCCATCAACTGGGTGTTGTCCAACAGGCCGACGTACCACTTGATCGACCAACCGCCCCACACCGTCACCAGTTTGGATTCGTTGAACGAGTAGATCACCAGGATCAGCATCGGCAGGTAGATGAACAGCAACCCCGCCACCAGCATGAAGCTTGAGAAACTGACGCGCTTCATATCTTGCCCTCCATCTCTTTGGCTTGGCTGCGGTTGAACAGGATGATCGGCACGATCAGGATCGCCAGCATCACCACCGCCAGGGCAGACGCCACCGGCCAGTCACGGTTGTTGAAGAATTCTTGCCACAACACTTTACCGATCATCAGGGTTTCCGGACCGCCCAGCAGTTCCGGGATCACGAACTCGCCCACCACCGGGATAAACACCAGCATGCAGCCGGCGATGATGCCGTTCTTGGACAGCGGCACGGTGATTTTCCAGAAGCTGTTGAAGGTACTCGAACCCAGGTCCGACGCGGCTTCCAGCAGGCTCTGGTCGTGCTTCACCAGGTTGGCGTACAGCGGCAGGATCATGAACGGCAGGTACGAATAGACCACGCCGATATACACCGCAATGTTGGTGTTGAGGATCTGCAGCGGTTCGTTGATCAACCCGATGGACATCAGGAAGCCGTTGAGCAAACCGTTGTTGCTGAGGATGCCCATCCACGCATAGACCCGGATCAGGATCGCAGTCCAGGTCGGCATCATGATCAGCAGCACCAGCACGGTCTGGATTTCCTTGCGTGCGCTGGCAATGGCGTAGGCCATCGGGTAGCCGATCAGCAGGCAGAGGATGGTGCTGAAAAACGCCATCTTCAGCGAGCCCAGGTACGCCGCGATGTACAACTCGTCATCGCCCAGCATCCCGTAGTTGGCCAGGTTCAGCACCAACTGCAGTTTCTGTTCAACGAAGGTGTAGATCTCGGTGTAAGGCGGGATCGCCACGTCGGCTTCGGCAAAGCTGATCTTCAAGACGATGAAGAACGGCAGCATGAAGAACAGGAACAACCAGAGGAAAGGGATCCCGATGACCACATGCCGGCCACCGGGGGTTATTCGTTGCAGCTGGCGTTTGAACTTCTTCATGTTCATGAGCGAAGTACCACGCCGCTGTCGTCTTCCCACCACACGTACACCTGGTCGCCCCAGGTAGGGCGCTGGCCACGGCGTTCGGCATTGGCCACGAAGGATTGCACCAGCTTGCCGCTCGGCAATTCGACGTAGAACACCGAATGGCCGCCGAGGTAGGCGATGTCGTGCACCTTGCCGCTGGACCAGTTGTGCTCGCAGGTCGGCATTTCGGTGGTCACCAGCAGCTTTTCAGGGCGGATGGCGTAGGTCACCGACTTGTCTTCCACCGAAGTGGCGATGCCGTAGCCGACGTAGATATCGCGGTCCAGGTCCGGGCACTTGAGTACCGCGTGGCCTTCGGCGTCGTCCACCACCTGGGTGTCGAAGATGTTGACGTTGCCGATGAACTCGCACACCAGGCGGCTGGTCGGCGTTTCATAGATGTCGATCGGGCTGCCGATCTGGGCGATCCAGCCCAGGTGCATGATCGCGATGCGCTCGGCCATGGTCATGGCCTCTTCCTGGTCGTGGGTCACCATCACGCAGGTCACGCCCACGCGCTCGATGATCTCCACCAGTTCCAGTTGCATCTGCGAACGCAGCTTCTTGTCGAGTGCGCCCATCGGCTCATCGAGCAGCAGCAGTTTCGGACGCTTGGCCAGGGAACGCGCCAGCGCCACCCGCTGACGCTGGCCGCCGGACAGCTGGTGCGGCTTGCGCTTGGCGTACTGGCTCATCTGCACCAGCTTGAGCATCTCGGCCACACGGGCGTCGACCTCGGCCTTGGGGATCTTGTCCTGCTGCAGGCCAAACGCGATGTTCTGGGCCACGGTCATGTGGGGGAACAAGGCGTAGGACTGGAACATCATGTTGATCGGCCGCTCGTACGGCGGCATGTCGGTGATGTCCACACCGTCGAGGTAAATGCGTCCTTCCGTTGGGCGCTCGAAGCCTGCGAGCATGCGCAGCAAGGTGGATTTGCCCGAACCCGATCCGCCGAGCAAGGCGAAGATTTCGCCTTTCTTGATTTCCAGGGACACATCGTCCACCGCAATCGTCTCGTCGAACTTCTTCGTGACCCGGTCGATTTTGACCAGCACCTTTTTCGGTGTCTGGTCGCCCTCGAGGGCTTTCTTATAGGCGCCGGAGGCAACTGCCATTTACGAAACTCCCAGAATAAAAAGAGTGCAGCTCGCCCAATACGGGCCAGCCTTGGATAGTTTGAGCGTTAAGCCTTACTTGCCCGTCTTGACCTTGGTCCAGCTACGGGTCATCAAACGTTGCACTTTCGGGGGTAGCTCGAAGTTGACAAAAGTCCGGTCGAGAACCGCCTGCGGTGGGTAAACCGCTTCGTCGGTGCGTATCGATTGCTCCATCAGTTTGTCCGCCCCTGGGTTAGGGTTGGCGTAACCGACGTAATCACTGACCTGAGCGATCACTTCAGGTTTCAGCAAATAGTTGATGAAGGCGAGGGCCTCTTTGACGTTGGTGGCATCCTTGGGGATGGCCAGCACGTCGAACCACAGGTTGCCGCCTTCTTTCGGAATCACATAGGCGATGTTCACGCCCTTGCCCGCCTCGGCTGCACGAGCCTTGGCCTGGAACACATCACCGGAGAAACCGGCCGCCACGCAGATGTTGCCGTTGGCCAGGTCCGAGATGTATTTGGAAGAATGGAAGTAGGTCACGTAGGGACGCACTTTCAGGAGTTTCTCTTCAGCCTTCTTGTAGTCTTCAGGGTTGGTGCTGTTGGGGTTGAGGCCCATGTAGTTGAGCACCGCCGGCAGCATTTCATCCGCCGAGTCCATGAACGACACACCGCACGTGGCCAGCTTCTTCATGTTTTCCGGCTCGAACAGCACGGCCCAGGAGTCGATCTTGTCGACGCCCAGCACTTCCTTGACCTTGTCGACGTTGTAGCCAATGCCGTTGGTGCCCCACAGATACGGCACGGCGTACTGGTTGCCCGGGTCGTTCTTTTCCAGGCGCTTGAGCAGCGCCGGGTCGAGGTTGGCGTAGTGGGTCAGTTGCGACTTGTCGAGCTTCTGGAACGCGCCGGCCTTGATCTGCTTGCCGAGGAAGTGGTTCGACGGCACGACCACGTCATACCCGGTACGCCCGGCGAGCAACTTGCCTTCCAGGGTTTCGTTGGAGTCAAACACGTCGTAGACCGGCTTGATGCCGGTGGCCTTTTCAAAGTTGGCCAGGGTGTCCGGGCCAATGTAGTCCGACCAGTTATAAATATGCACAGTCGGCGCGGCCTGCACGCTGACAGCCAGCGTGATACCTGCACCCACCAGCAAGGCTTTGCGAAATAAAGAAATTGGCAAGTGGAGGTCCTCTTAAATAGTTGGGCCCGAAGTTGTTGCCCGGCAACAAAACCGGCGCGCAACTTACCCTCGATAAACCGATCCGGCAAAACTTTCTGTCATTTAATTGTTTCGCTAACCACCGCGCGCATCGCGGCAGTTAGCAAAACAGGTATCAAAGCGGCTTTACTTGCCCGATTTGATTTTGGTCCAGCTGCGGGTCATTTCCCGCTGAGTAGCAGCCGGCAAGTCAGCAATGGCATACAGCTTGGCTTGCACGTCCGCTGGCGGATAAATGCCTGGGTCGCTGGTGATGTCTTTGTCGACCAACGCGGTAGCTTTCTCGTTACCGTTCGGGAAACGTACGCTGTTGGTAATGCCCGCCATGACTTCCGGCTTCAGCAGGTAGTTCATGAACTTGTAGGCAGCGTCGACGTTCTCGGCATCTTTAGGGATGGCGACCATGTCATAGAAGCTGCCGGCACCTTCTTTCGGAATGTCATAGGCAACCTTGACCTTGCCACCGGCTTCAGCCGCGCGGGACTTGGCCTGTTGCACGTCACCCGAATAACCCACGGCTACGCAGATGTTGCCGTTGGCCAGGTCGGAAATGTACTTGGACGAGTGGAAGTAGCCGATCGAAGGACGCAGCTTGAGGAACAGGGCCTCGGCTTGCTTGAGGTCTTCCTTCTTCTGGGTGTCGGTCGGCAGGCCCAGGTAATGCAGTGCCACTGGCAGCATTTCGGTTGGCGAATCGAGGAAGCTCACACCGCAGCCTTTGAGCTTGGCGAGGTTTTCCGGCTTGAGGATGGTGTCCCACGAGTCGATCTTGTCGATGCCCAGTGCGGCCTTGACCTTCTCCGGGTTGTAGCCGATGCCGATCGAGCCCCACATGTACGGGAAGGCGTGCTTGTTGTCCGGGTCGCTGATGGACACGGCTTTAAGCAGGGACTTGTTCAAGTTGTCGTAGTTCGACAGCTTGGACTTGTCCAGTTCCTGGTAAACACCGGCCTTGATCTGCTTGGCGAGGAAGTTGTTCGACGGCACGACAATGTCGTAGCCGGACTTGCCTGCCAACAACTTGGCTTCCAGGGTTTCGTTGGAGTCGAACACGTCATAGACCACCTTGATCCCGGACTCTTTTTCAAAGTTCGCGATGGTGTCCGGTGCGATGTAGTCGGACCAGTTATAAACGTGCAGCACTTTATCGTCGGCGTGCGCCGCGCCTGCCATGGCCCCCATCAGGGACAAGGCCAGGAGGGTCTTGCCAGCGTTCTTCAAACCTAATGCCTTCATTCGGTCATGCTCCAATTTTTTCTTTTTTGGGCCACGTTCGTTCTTTAATTACAACGTGTTTCGCAGCCCGTCTAAGGGCGACAAAACAGGGCGACAGTCTGGCAAGTTCAGGGGCCGGCTTTCAACCAATGCCCCGCTTTTCTAACACCCCAGAAGCAGCGCCCGACAGGCGCTGCGTTCTGAGCCTAGCATTTAGCCCTGCAATGCCGCCAAAGTCAGGTCCAGGCAGTGCCGCGCCTTGGTCACCAACTCGTCTATCTCGGCCTTGCTGATCACCAACGGTGGCGAAATGATCATGGTGTCGCCGACGGCGCGCATGATCAGGCCATTCTCGAAGCAGAACGTGCGGCAGATCATGCCAACACCACGGCCTTCATAACGCTTGCGCGTTGCCTTGTCCTGAACCAGTTCGATGGCACCGAGCATGCCCACACCGCGAACTTCACCCACCAGCGGGTGATCAGCCAGTTCCCTCAAACGCTTTTGCAAATAGGGTGCCGTTTCGTCGTGCACGTGCTTAACAATTTGTTCATCGCGCATGATGCGGATGTTTTCCAGGGCTACCGCTGCCGCCACCGGGTGACCGGAATAGGTGAAGCCGTGGTTGAAATCACCGCCTTCGTTCAGCACGGCGACCACTTCGTCGCGCACGATCAGGCCGCCCATCGGGATGTAGCCGGAGGTCAGGCCCTTGGCGATGGTCATCATGTCGGGCTTGAGGCCGTAGAAATCGCTACCGAACCACTCACCGGTGCGGCCAAACCCACAGATCACTTCGTCAGCCACGAACAGAATGTCGTACTTGGCGAGGATTTCCTTGATGCGCGGCCAGTAGCTGTCTGGCGGCACGATCACGCCACCGGCACCCTGGATCGGCTCGGCTATAAAGGCACCGACGTTGTCCACGCCCAGTTCCAGGATCTTCTCTTCCAGCTGGTTGGCCGCCCACACGCCGAATTCTTCCGGGCTCATGTCGCCGCCTTCGCCGAACCAGTAAGGCTGGGCGATGTGGACGATGCCCGGGATCGGCAAGTCGCCTTGTTCATGCATATAAGTCATGCCGCCCAGGCTGGCGCCGGCCACGGTTGAACCGTGGTAGCCATTCTTGCGGCTGATGATGGTTTTCTTGTTCGGCTGGCCTTTGATCGCCCAGTAGTGGCGGACCATACGCAGCATGGTGTCGTTGCCTTCGGAGCCGGAGCCGGTGAAGAACACGTGGTTCATGCCTTGCGGGGCGATATCGGAGATGGCTTTGGCCAGTTCCAGCACCGGCGGGTGGGCGGTCTGGAAGAACAGGTTGTAGTAAGGCAGTTCTTTCATCTGCTTGGCGGCCGCATCAGCCAGTTCATCGCGACCGTAACCGATCGCCACGCACCACAGGCCGGCCATGCCGTCGAGAATCTTGTTGCCTTCGCTGTCCCACAGGTAAACGCCGTGGGCTTTGGTGATGATCCGTGGGCCTTTCTCTTTCAATTGCTTGAAGTCGCTGAACGGCGCCAGGTGGTGATCGCTGCTCAAGGCTTGCCATTCACGGGTTTGCGGGTTGTTGCTGGACATACCAATCTCCTAGATGTTTCAGGTGAGGACGCGCCGTTTGAAGGGCGCGCCCGGCGCATCAGACGGCGAAGAGCAGGAATTCCCGCTCCCACGAACTGATCACGCGCTTGAAGTTTTCATGCTCGGCCCGCTTGACCGCGACGTAGCCTGTGATGAATTTTTGACCCAGGTATTTCTCGATGGTCTTGCTGTTTTCCATGCGTTCCAGGGCGTCTTCGATGGTCAGCGGCAGGCGCAGGTTGCGGCGCTCGTAACCACGACCCACCACCGGCGCGCTTGGGCTGATGCCTTCGACCATGCCGATGTAGCCACACAGCAGGCTGGCGGCAATCGCCAGGTACGGGTTGGCGTCGGCACCCGGCAGGCGGTTTTCCACCCGACGGTTTTGTGGGCCGGCGTCCGGAACCCGCAGGCCAACGGTGCGGTTCTCTTCGCCCCACTCCACGTTGACCGGCGCCGAGGTGTCGGGCAGGAAGCGGCGGAACGAGTTGACGTTAGGGGCGAACAGCGGCAACAGCTCGGGGATGAATTTCTGCAGGCCGCCGATGTGGTGCAGGAACAGCTCGCTCTTGGTCCCGTCTTCATTGGAGAACACGTTCTTGCCGGTGGCGATATCGATGATGCTCTGGTGCAGGTGCATCGCGCTGCCGGGCTCGCCGGTCATGGGTTTGGCCATGAAGGTGGCCGCCACGTCGTGCTTGAGCGCCGCTTCGCGCATGGTGCGCTTGAACACCAGGATCTGGTCGGCCAGGGACAGTGCGTCGCCGTGACGGAAGTTGATTTCCATCTGCGCCGTGCCGTCTTCGTGGATCAACGTGTCGAGGTCCAGTTCCTGCAATTCGCACCAGTCGTAGACGTCTTCGAACAACGGGTCGAATTCGTTGGCCGCTTCTATAGAGAAGGACTGGCGGCCAGTCTCCGGGCGACCGGAGCGGCCAATCGGCGGTTGCAGCGGGAAGTCCGGGTCTTCGCAGCGCTTGGTCAGGTAGAACTCCATCTCCGGCGCCACGATGGGCTGCCAGCCTTTATCGGCGTAGAGCTTGAGGACTTTCTTGAGCACGTTGCGCGGCGACAGCTCGATCGGGTTGCCTTGCTTGTCGTAGGTGTCGTGGATCACCTGGGCCGTAGGCTCTATGGCCCAGGGCACGAGGTACACCGCGTTCTCGTCCGGGCGGCAGATCATGTCGATGTCGGCCGGGTCGAGCAATTCGTAATAGATGTCGTCTTCGACATAGTCGCCGGTCACGGTCTGTAACAGAACGCTTTCGGGCAGGCGCATGCCTTTTTCGGCGATGAACTTGTTGGTCGGCGAGATCTTGCCCCGGGTGATGCCGGTGAGGTCGCCAATCATGCATTCGACTTCTGTGATCTTGTGGTCTTTCAACCAATCGGTGAGCTGGTCGAGGTTGTTACTCATAAATGCCTCTGGGCTGTGTTTCCTGACATCCATTAAAGGTCAGGCGTAAGTTGACGCAGCATCCGCGTCGCGTTGCATCACCCGCTTTCGACAGGCATTGCCAAATGCCTGGAAGATTGCGAGGTAGTGCGGGTTAGAGCTTACCTGCCATTCGGGGTGCCATTGCACTCCTAAAGCAAAAGCCTTGCCCGCGGGCACTGAAAAGCCTTCGATCAGGCCATCCGGCGCGGTGGCCTCGACCTGGAAACCGGCCGCCAGGCGATCAATGCCCTGTGAATGAATCGAGTTGACCTGGATCGTCGACGGCAAGCCCAGGCTTGCCAATACCCCATTCGGGGAGATGGTTACCGGATGTGCCGGGCCGTACTGGATGTCCAGCGGCTGGGTGTCGTCTTCGCGGTGATCCATCATGCCCGGCACTTCATGAACCTTCTGGTGCAGGCTGCCGCCAAACGCCACGTTCATTTCCTGGAAGCCACGGCAAATCCCCAGCACCGGAACGCCGGCCGCTATGGCTGCACGCAGCAGCGGCAGGGTGGTTTGGTCCCGTGCAGAATCATGAGCAGTCCCGGGCGCGCTGGCCGGACCGTCGTAGTGAAAGGGTTCGATATTGGAAGGTGAGCCGGTAAATAGAATGCCGTCCAGGCCGTCAAGAATATTGGCCGGGTCGAGCAGATCCGCCAGGGACGGAATAATCAACGGCAAGCCCTTGGCAGCGGTGGCCACTGCACGGACGTATTTGTCGCCACTGATGTGATAAGCATGCAGACCGACCTGTTTGGAGCAGGCGGTGACGCCGATTAACGGCAGGCGAGACATGAAGCACCCCGGTATTATTGCTGTTATGGGTTTGAATCGAGCTTAGCCTTGTTCATTTTTTTACACAACACCCCCGTAAAAAATACAACACGGCCCGCTCAAACGTGCTGATTCCAAGAGCCCCAATCCCAAAAAATTGCCCCAAAAAGCCCCAAAAAAGCCCTCACGGCGCTTTTTTAGGGCAAAAAAGGCCTCGCTTGACTTCGGCATGCCGTTCGGGTTGACTGAAACCCGAAGAGATCAATGATTGATATTTTTAACAACAAAGGTGTTGCATCATGTCGGTACCCCCGCGTGCCGTTCAGCTTAACGAAGCGAACGCGTTCCTTAAGGATCATCCTGAGGTTCTGTACGTAGACCTTCTAATTGCGGATATGAATGGTGTGGTGCGCGGCAAGCGCATCGAACGCACCAGCCTCCACAAGGTTTACGAGAAGGGCATTAACCTGCCTGCCTCTCTATTTGCCCTGGATATCAACGGCTCAACGGTGGAAAGCACCGGCCTGGGTCTGGACATCGGTGATGCTGACCGAATCTGTTATCCAATCCCCGACACCCTGTGCAATGAACCCTGGCAAAAGCGCCCAACCGCGCAACTGCTGATGACCATGCACGAACTCGAAGGTGAACCTTTCTTCGCCGATCCTCGCGAAGTACTCCGCCAAGTTGTAAGCAAATTTGACGACCTCGGTCTGACCATCTGCGCCGCATTCGAGCTGGAGTTCTACCTGATTGACCAGGAGAACGTGAATGGCCGGCCACAACCGCCCCGCTCGCCGATCTCCGGCAAACGCCCGCACTCGACACAGGTCTACCTGATCGACGACCTCGACGAATATGTCGACTGCCTCCAGGACATTCTGGAAGGTGCAAAAGAGCAAGGCATCCCTGCCGACGCCATCGTCAAGGAAAGTGCCCCGGCGCAGTTCGAAGTGAACCTGCACCACGTTGCCGACCCTATAAAGGCCTGCGACTACGCGGTACTGCTCAAGCGCTTGATCAAGAACATCGCCTACGACCATGAGATGGACACCACCTTCATGGCCAAGCCTTACCCGGGCCAGGCAGGCAACGGCCTACACGTGCACATTTCGATCCTGGACAAGGACGGCAAGAACATCTTTGCCAGCGAGGATCCCGAGCAGAACGCCGCATTGCGTCACGCGATCGGCGGTGTGCTGGAGACCCTACCCGCCCAAATGGCGTTCCTGTGCCCTAACGTCAACTCCTACCGTCGTTTCGGCGCACAGTTCTACGTGCCGAACTCGCCGTGCTGGGGCCTGGATAACCGCACCGTGGCGATTCGCGTACCGACCGGCTCGTCCGACGCCGTACGTATCGAACACCGTGTGGCCGGGGCTGATGCCAACCCTTACCTGCTGATGGCTTCGGTATTGGCGGGCGTGCATCACGGCCTGACCAACAAGATCGAGCCTGGCGCACCGGTGGAAGGCAACAGCTACGAGCAGAACGAACAGAGCCTGCCGAACAACCTGCGTGATGCCCTGCGCGAGTTGGACGACAGCGAGGTGATGGCCAAGTACATCGATCCTAAATACATCGATATCTTCGTCGCCTGTAAGGAAAGTGAGCTGGAGGAGTTCGAACACTCCATCTCCGACCTTGAGTACAACTGGTACCTGCATACCGTGTAAGCGGTTGCCGGGCTAAAAAGAACGCCGCAGGCCTTTGGCCTACGGCGTTTTTTTATGGCTGTTGTGGCGAGGGAGCTTGCTCCCGCCGGGCTGCGAAGCGGCCCCAATAAGAACACCGGGTTCTTTCAGGCGGAACCGAGGTGCAGGTCTTGGGCCTGCTGCGCAGTCCAGCGGGAGCAAGCTCCCTCGCCACAGGGTATGGATCATCCAGTGGCTCTGCGTACAATGCCCGCTGCCCTGTAGGAGACTTCAATGAATCGCCCTGCCACTCCTCGCAAACCCCGCGCCCGCAGCCAGGCCCGGATCGACGCGATCCTCGATGCCGCCCGCACCTTGCTGGCCGCCGAAGGCGTGGCCAGCCTGTCGATCTACAGCGTGGCCGAGCGGGCGCAGATTCCACCGTCATCGGTGTATCACTTCTTCGCCAGCGTGCCGGCGTTGCTGGAGGCGCTGACCGCTGACGTTCATGCGGCCTTTCGCGCGGCCATTCAGGCGCCCATCGATCATGATTCACTCAAGCACTGGCGCGACCTGTCCTGCGTGGTGGAGCAGCGCATGCTCAGCATCTACAGCAACGACGCCGCCGCCCGCCAATTGATCCTGGCCCAGCACGGGTTGACCGAAGTGACACAGGCCGACCGCCAGCACGACCTGGAGCTGGGAAACCTGATGTTTGAGGTGTTCAACCGGCACTTCGAGGTGCCGAGCCTGCCCGCCGATGTCGACGTGTTTGCCCTGGCCCTGGAACTGAGCGACCGCGTCTACGCGCGCTCGGTGCATCAGCATGGGCAAATCACCCCGCGCATGGCCGAGGAAGGCATGCGGGTGTTTGATGCGTATGTGGGGCTTTATCTGCCGGCGTTCTTGCCCAAGCGGGTGGCTGCGCTCTGATTTTTTGTTGCCTGTCCGGGCCTCTTCGCGAGCAAGCCCGCTCCCACATTCGACCGTATTCCAAAGGTAGAACTCGGTCAAATGTGGGAGCGGGCTTGCTCGCGAAAGCAATCTTGAGAACGACAAAAACCCCGACAGGCTTTCACCTTCGGGGTTTGTGCGAACCATTGATCACAACTTGGCGATCGACACCTCGGTGGATTTCACGAAGGCAATCACTTCACTGCCGATCACCAGTTCCAGCTCTTTCACCGAGCGGGTGGTGATCACGGAAGTGACGATACCGGACGCGGTCTGTACGTCGATTTCCGACAGCACGTCGCCTTCGACGATTTCCTTGATGGTGCCTTTGAACTGGTTACGCACGTTGATGGCTTTGATAGTCATGGTCGTTCTTCCTGTGTAAGACAAGTGAGTTATTGAGCCCAACGCAATTGCGTAGGCAGCGGTGAAACAGGTTCGGGTTCCGGCGGGGTGCCGGGCAGCGACAACACACGGTTAAGCACTTCGGTTTCCAGCGCCGCCAGGCGGTGGGAGCCACGCACCCGCGGACGTGGGAGTTCCACGTGCAGGTCGAGGCCGATTTCGCCGTCTTCGATCAAAATCACCCGATCGGCAATGGCCACGGCTTCGCTGACGTCGTGGGTCACCAGCAACACGGTGAAGCCGTGCTTCTGCCAGAGGTTCTCGATCAGTTGCTGCATCTCGATCCGGGTCAGGGCATCCAGCGCTCCCAGCGGTTCGTCCAGCAGCAACAGGCGCGGTTGGTGGATCAGGGCGCGGGCCAGGGCCACGCGCTGCTTCTGGCCACCGGACAACGCCGCCGGCCACTCATTGGCGCGCTCGGCCAGGCCGACCGCTTCCAGCGCTTCCAGTGCCTGCGGGCGCCAGTTGCCCTTGAGGCCAAGGCCCACGTTGTCGATGATCTTTTTCCACGGCAGCAGGCGCGCTTCCTGGAACATCAACCGCGTGTCTTCAATCGCTTCGCTCAGCGGCGCGGAGCCGGCGAGCAGTTCGCCGCCGCTGGCTTTGTCCAGCCCGGCCAGCAGGCGCAGCAAGGTACTTTTGCCGCAGCCACTGCGGCCCACGACCGCCACGAATTGACCGGCAGGAATATGCAGGTCGATTTCCTTCAGCACTTCCCGCGAACCGAAAGCCTTGCGCAACTTGCGCACTGCCAGGGGAATGCCCCGCAGCAGGCGTGGAGGTTGTTGAGCGGTCATGCCGCACCTCCTTTATTCACTTGATAAGCCGGGTGCCAGCGCAGCCAGACTCGCTCCAGGCCCCGCGCCGCCAGGTCTGCCAGCTTGCCGAGGACCGCGTAAAGCACGATCGCCAGAACCACCACATCGGTCTGCAGGAATTCCCGGGCGTTCATCGCCAGGTAGCCGATACCGGAACTGGCGGAGATGGTTTCCGCGACGATCAACGTCAGCCACATAAAGCCCAGCGCGAAGCGCACGCCCACCAGAATCGAAGGCAAGGCGCCCGGCAAAATCACTTGGCGAAACAGGCTGAAACCGGACAGGCCATAACTGCGGGCCATTTCCACCAGCGCCGGGTCGACGTTGCGGATGCCGTGGTAAGTATTGAGATAGATCGGGAACAGCGTGCCGAGGGCGACCAGGAATATCTTCGCCGTCTCGTCGATGCCGAACCACAGGATCACCAGCGGGATCAGCGCCAGGTGCGGCACGTTGCGGATCATCTGCACCGAGCTGTCCAGCAGGCGTTCACCCCAGGTCGACAGGCCGGTGATAAACCCCAGGGTCAGGCCGATGCTGCCGCCGATCACAAAGCCCAGGCCCGCACGCCAGCCGCTGATGGCCAGGTGGGTCCAGATTTCGCCGCTACGCACCAGGCTGACACCCGCTTCGATCACCGCGCTGGGTGCCGGCAGAATGCGCGTCGACAACCAGCCGGCCGAGACGGACAGCTGCCATACCGCCAGCAACAGGATCGGCAGCGCCCAGGGCGCCAATCGATGACTTAACTTTTCAAGGTTCATGGCGGCGCCTCAGCTCTGGGACGCAGCTTTGGGAAGAATGTCGTTGGCGACCATTTCGCCGAACGGGCTGACGTAGCCGGCGCCTTTCGGCAACTCGGGACGCTCGATGTCCAGATGCGGGAACAGCAACTCCGCTACGCGATACGACTCTTCCAGGTGTGGGTACCCGGAGAAGATAAAGGTGTCGATACCGAGGTCCGCGTATTCCTTCACCCGCGCGGCCACGGTCGGGCCATCGCCCACCAGTGCCGTGCCGGCGCCACCGCGTACCAGGCCTACGCCCGCCCACAGGTTGGGGCTGACTTCCAGGTTGTCGCGGCTGCCGCCGTGCAAGGCGGCCATGCGTTGCTGGCCTACGGAATCAAAGCGCGACAACGACGCCTGGGCGCGGGCGATGGTTTCATCGTCCACATGGGAGATCAGTTTGTCGGCGGCCTGCCAGGCTTCGGCGTTGGTTTCACGCACGATCACATGCAGGCGAATGCCGAAGCGCAGGGTACGCCCGAGCTTGGCGGCCTTGGCGCGAACCTGTGCAATCTTTTCCGCCACCGCAGCCGGAGGCTCGCCCCAGGTCAGGACCATTTCCACTTGTTCGGCTGCCAGGTCCTGGGCCGCTTCGGAGGAGCCACCGAAATACAGCGGCGGGCGCGGTTGCTGGATCGGCGGATAGAGCAACTTGGCGCCTTTGACGCTGATGTGCTGGCCGTCGTAATCGACGGTCTCGCCTTCCAGTACGCGGCGCCAGATGCGGGTGAACTCCACCGACGCCTGGTAACGCTCTTCATGGCTCAGGAACAAACCGTCGCCGGCCAATTCATCCGGGTCTCCACCGGTCACCAGGTTGAACAACGCGCGGCCGCCGGACAGACGATCCAGGGTCGCGGCCTGACGCGCAGCCACCGTCGGGGAAATGATCCCGGGGCGCAGCGCGACAAGGAATTTCAAGCGTTGGGTCACCGGGATCAGCGACGCCGCCACCAGCCACGAATCCTCGCAGGAGCGGCCGGTGGGGATCAGTACCCCGCCGAAGCCAAGGCGGTCGGCCGCCTGGGCCACTTGCTGCAGATAACCGTGGTCTACGGCGCGAGCGCCTTCGGCGGTGCCAAGGTAATGGCCGTCGCCGTGGGTAGGCAGAAACCAGAAAATATTGAGGCTCATGGAGTTGTCTCCTGAAGAAGTCGGATTACGGCGCTTTGGCAACGGCGGCAGGTGGTGTCCAGATCACGTCCTTGATGCTCAAGGGTTTGGGGATCAATTTGAGTTGGTAGAAGCTGTCGGCGATTTTCTGCTGCGCCGCGATCACTTCAGGCGTCAGGAACTGCGCACCGTAGCCCTGGCGTTTTACCGAGGTCAGGGTGATGTCAGCCGGCAGGCCCAGCAGCGGAGCAACTTGTTCGGTGACTTGTTCCGGGTTGGCCTTGGACCATTCGCCCACGGCGCGGACTTCTTCCACCAGCGTCTTGATCACTTCAGGGTGTTTTTCGGCGTACGGCTTGGTGGCCAGGTAGAACTGATGGTTGTCGGCAATGCCGGTGCCGTCACGCAGGGTGCGGGCTTGCAGTTGCTTCTCGGCGGCTGCCTGGTACGGGTCCCAGATCACCCAGGCATCGACGCTGCCACGCTCGAACGCGGCGCGGGCATCGGCGGGCGGCAGGAACACGGTCTGCACGTCGGTGTATTTCAGGCCGGCATCTTCCAGGGCACGTACCAGCAGGTAGTGCACGTTGGAGCCTTTATTGAGGACGACTTTCTTGCCCTTGAGGTCTTGCACCGATTTGATTGGCGAGTCTTTCGGTACCAGGATCGCTTCGCTGGTAGGCGCCGGCGGTTCATAGGCGACGTAGAGCAGATCGGCACCGGCAGCCTGGGCGAACACTGGCGGGGTTTCACCCGTCACGCCGAAGTCGATGGAGCCTACGTTCAATCCTTCCAGCAGCTGCGGGCCGCCGGGAAACTCGGTCCACTGCACTTGCACGCCCTGCTCGGCCAGGCGCTTTTCCAGCGAGCCCTTGGCCTTGAGCAGCACCAGGGTGCCGTATTTCTGATAGCCGATCCGCAAGGTTTCGGCGGCCTGGGCTTGAACAATGGCGCCGAAGGACACAGCCGCAGCAAACAGTGCGACCAGACCACGACGCAAGATGACAGTGCGCATGGCGCTCTCTCCAAATATACGATTAGGGGGTTGGCTGCACCTGCTTGGCCGTTGGCGGCTGAGTAAGGTGAGTAGTACTTGTCGAATTCAGGTAAAGCTGGGTAAGGCTTAAATGCTCCAGCGAGCACTCAACAAACGTTCATTCAACACATTGGGGTCAAGGGGTTTCGGGCGGCGGGCCATGGCGCTGTAGAACGTCTCCAGGGCCTCGCTCAAGCGTTGTTCCAGCACCGGCACCAGTTGCGCCTGGGCGCTGCCTTCGCCGTAGGCGATCTGGCTGTCTTCGGCGAAAATCCCGTGGAGCAATTCCTGGGCTTTCAATGCCGACAGCACCGGCTTCAGCGCGTAGTCCACCGCGAGCATGTGGGCGATGCTGCCGCCGGTGGCCATCGGCAACACTATTTTGTGGGCCAGGGCGCGTTCAGGCAGCAAGTCGAGGATGGTTTTCAGCGCGCCGGAAAACGAAGCCTTGTACACCGGCGTGGCGATCACCAGGCCATCGGCGTTCGCCACTTGCTGCAACAGGTCGATGATTTTCGGGCTATCGAACCGCGCGTGCAGCAAGTCTTCGGCCGGGAAGTCCCGTATCTGATAACTCACCACTTCCACGCCTTGTTGCTGCAACCAGTTGCGGGTGTGATCCAGCAAGACCCCGGACCGGGAACGTTGGCTGGGGCTACCACCAAGTGTTACGACCAGCATGTAGGAAATTCCTTTGGAAAGTGTCGGCGGTTCGCTATGTGGCGATGGCGCCAAGATGGGACAGACCATATCAGCCAATTTATATATCTATAAATCTTATTTTTTCATTTGTTTATTCTTTAAATGCATATGCTGCCGACTAAATCGCAGGCATAAAAAAAGGCCGTCGAAACGGCCTTAAAACCCCTGCTATGTGAGACTTGAAATGCGCGCAAGTGTGGGAGCGGGCTTGCTCGCGAAAGCGGTGTGTCATTCAAAGATGCATCAACTGACAGTGCGCATTCGCGAGCAAGCCCGCTCCCACATGTGGTTGTGTGTCAGCGATTCGGTTGAGGGGTGAGCCGCAGGTACGGCTTCACCGCCCGGTAACCCTTCGGAAAGCGTTTCTTGATCTCTTCCTCGTCCTTGAGCGACGGGACTATCACCACTTCGTCACCGTCCTGCCAGTTGGCCGGGGTCGCGACTTTGTGGTTGTCGGTCAGTTGCAGCGAGTCGATTACCCGCAGGATTTCGTGGAAGTTGCGACCGGTGCTGGCCGGGTAGGTGATGGTCAGGCGAATCTTTTTGTTCGGATCAATCACGAACAGCGAACGCACGGTAAGGGTGTCACTGGCATTCGGGTGGATCAGGTCGTACAGGTCGGAGACCTTGCGGTCAGCGTCGGCCAGGATCGGGAAGTTGACGATGGTGTTCTGGGTTTCGTTGATGTCTTCGATCCACTTGTGGTGGGAGTCCACCGGGTCCACCGACAGCGCAATGGCCTTGACGCCCCGCTTGGCGAATTCATCCTTGAGCTTGGCGGTGAAACCCAGCTCGGTGGTGCACACCGGGGTAAAGTCCGCCGGGTGGGAAAACAGCACGCCCCAGCTATCGCCCAGCCACTCGTGGAAGCGAATCTTGCCGGCGCTGGAATCCTGTTCAAAGTCGGGGGCGATGTCGCCCAGTCTGAGGCTCATGGTGTGGCTCCTGATGAGTGCTTATGGAGCCCACTGTGCCTGTGTCGCGGATTATTTAAAAAGAATAAATATCGATTTATCTAGACGATAAAGGAATATTAAAAATCTGTTCATTGGACTTGGCAACGGGCGTGGATCAACATCCGCTTCAAGGTTCGAGAAGGCCTTGAGACGCTGTACAAAGAGGGGTTCAGGACGGGCTTGCGGGGGTTGAGCCCGGCTTGAAAAGTAAAGCACCCTGCCCGGCATTGCGCCGGGCAAGGTTTTACGCTCTTACTTGAACGCGTAGGTGTAGCTGAGGATTACGCGGTTTTCGTCCTGGGAACGGGTGTTCGCCAGGTCGGTACGCCACATCGCGTTTTTCCAGGCAACGCCCAGGTTTTTCAGCGGACCTTCTGGAACAACGTAAGCCAGGGTCAGGTCGCGTTCCCACTCGTTACGCTCGCCGACGGTGGTGTCGATGTTGCTACCTTTGAGGTAAACCACACCGGCAGTCAGGCCAGGTACGCCGATCTTGGCGAAGTCATAGGCGTAGCGAGCTTGCCAGGTACGTTCGCCAGCACGGGCAAACTTCTGGATTTGCATGTCGGTGATGGTGCTGTTAGACGAGCCGTCACCTTGGTTCAGCCAAGGGAAGTCGCTGTCGCCCTTGGTGTACTGGTAGCCAGCACCGAAGGTGTGACCGGCAACCGAGTACAGCGCCAGGTAGCTGTACAGGTCGTTGTCGACCTTACCTTTGACCTTGGTGGCGTTGGTCGGATGATCCGAGTAGTAGCCGGAGGTGTAGTAACCGGCAGTATCACCGTTGGCACCGTTGTCACGGCTGCGGTAGTAGCGCAGGTCACTTTTCAGGACGCCAGGACCGATCGCCCAGTTGTGGACCAGGCCCAGGAAGTTCTGAGAGTAGAAATCCTTCAGCTCGCCGAAGTAGTACGAAGCGGTCAGGTCTTTGTTGATTTTGTAGTCAGCACCGGCGTAGTAGAACTTGTTGACGAAGTTACCAGCGTCGTAGTTCGAGCTGCCGTTGGCACCGGCCAGGGACAGACCTTCATTGTTGCTGGAGTTACGGCCTTTGGAGTGCTCGATCTGACCAGCAGTCAGGGTCAGGTCCTTGAACTCGTTCGAAGAGATCTCGCCGCCCTGGAAGGTTTGTGGCAACAGACGACCGTCGTTGGTCTTGATCACCGGGTTGTTCGGCTGCAAGGTACCGATCTTCAGCACGGTTTGGGAGATCTTGACCTTACCGGTCACGCCCAGGCTGGCGAAATCGTGAACGGCCTTGTTGCCATCACTTGGGAACACGGTGCCGCCGGAAGCAGTACCAGTGTAGTTGCCGTGATCAGCGCGGCTGGAATCCAGACGCACGCCGTACAGGCCGATGGCGTCAAGACCGAAGCCCACAGTACCTTGGGTAAAACCCGAGATGAAACGCAGGTCGAAACCCTGACCCCATTCAGCGTTTTTGCTGCGGGTGTTCGAGGTAGCCGATGGCTTCAGATCGCGGTTGTCGGTGTTGATGTAAAAGTTACGTACGCCCAGCGTGATCTTGCTGTCATCGATAAAACCAGCGGCGCCTGCTTGTTGGGCGATTGCCCCCAAAGCTACGGCCAACGCCAATGTTGACTTCTTCATGTACCGCTCCTCTCATTTCTAATTTTTGTATTTCTTAGGTCTCGGGTCTGACGCCCTCGATCCACAGATGCGCGATTAGCACCGGATAGTGACTGACAAGTCAATCGTAACCTTGTGTGTCTACTACTTTCGTCTAACCGCAGTTAATTTGGTCCTTGCAGGGTAATGAGTTTTTCATACACCCAAAAAGAATTGTTTCGTCCTTTTTCATACCATTCAGGAATAACGCTTTCCATGGGACGGTCAAGCCGACAGGCGATGCCGCTCCATAAGCGTTTTCCGAAAGAGTATGTCTTTGCGCTTTTTTAGATCGTTTTGTGTTGACCAAACGGGGTCATACGTCACTCACGATCAAAAACGCGACGCCATCATGGCCAAACGCACATCATTCCGTCAATTTGTTACAGTTTTTGTATCGATGAAACTTTTCTGCCGTCCCAGCAATCCACCTCACCGTACCCGGTGATAATGTCACTTTGATGTCAGTTATATGTATAAATTGGCAAACCCTGTGTTCAGGGCCGATGCATCCGCCGAGGAGCATGACTCGCCAAAGTGACAGGCGAGAGGATTGCCCCCTCGCCCCTTCAGGCTTACAACGCCTTTTCGAAAATCTTCGAATTACGCTGATAGTTGTATAACGACGCCCGCGCCGACGGCAGGCGATCCACCGTGCTCGGCACAAAACCACGCTCGCGGAACCAGTGGGCGGTACGGGTCGTCAGCACGAACAGTGTCTTCAAACCCTGGGCCCGGGCACGGGTCTCGATGCGCTCCAGCAGTTCGTCACCGCGACCGCCATGGCGGTATTCCGGGTTCACGGCCAGGCACGCCAGCTCGCCTGCGTCGGAGTCGGCGATCTGATACAGCGCCGCACAGGCGATGATCATGCCTTCACGTTCCACCACGCTGAACTGCTCGATTTCCCGCTCCAGCACTTCCCGGGAACGACGCACCAGAATCCCCTGCTCTTCCAGCGGGCTGATCAGGTCCAGCAACCCGCCGACGTCTTCAATCGCCGCTTCGCGCACCAGTTCAAACTGCTCCTGGGCCACCAGCGTACCGCCGCCATCCCGGGTGAACAGCTCGGTCAGCAAGGCGCCGTCTTCGGCATAACTGACAATGTGGCTGCGGCCTACGCCGCCCCGGCAAGCCTCGGCGGCCGCGTCCAGCAATTCGGCCTGGTAGTTGTTGCCCAGGCGTTGCAGGTGCGCGGGCACCTGTTGCGGCCGCAATTCACGCACCAGGCGGCCGTGCTCGTCGATCAGGCCGAGATCGGCACCGAACAGCAGCAACTTGTCCGCGCCCAGGTCGATGGCCGCGCGGGTGGCGACGTCTTCACAGGCGAGGTTGAAGATTTCGCCGGTAGGCGAGTAGCCCAGCGGCGACAGCAGCACGATGGAGCGCTCGTCCAGCAGGCGGTTGATGCCCTTGCGGTCGACCCGGCGCACTTCGCCGGTGTGGTGATAGTCGACGCCTTCAAGCACACCGATCGGGCGCGCCGTCACCAGGTTGCCGCTGGCCACCCGCAGGCGCGAGCCCTGCATCGGCGAAGAGGCCATGTCCATCGACAAACGCGCTTCGATAGCAATGCGCAGATGGCCGACCGCATCGATCACGCACTCCAGGGTTGCGGCATCGGTGATGCGCAAGCCTTCGTGGTAAGCCGGGGTCAGGCCGCGGGCGGCGAGGCGGGTTTCAATTTGCGGGCGCGAACCGTGGACCAGCACCAGTCGCACGCCCAGGCTGTGGAGCAGCACCAGGTCGTGGACGATATTGCCGAAGTTCGGGTGCTCTACACCATCGCCCGGCAGCATGACGACAAAAGTGCAATCCCGGTGGGCATTGATGTAAGGCGAAGCGTGACGAAGCCAATTGACGTATTCGGGCATAAAAACCTGGGCCTGTAATAAAAAGCAGCCAAAAATGGATGAATCGCAAAAACGCACAGCGGGCTGTTGGTTATCGTCGGAACAGGCTTGGCGACACGCTCGCTCTCCTTCTATGTACGGATGGGCAGGGGTTAATTTATGCAGGTGTCAGGCAGTAATGTTGAATCAGTTCACGCAATAGACGCACTGTAGGCGTCAAGCGTGACATTTCAAGGTACTCGCCTGGCTGGTGGGCGCAGGCGATATCGCCAGGGCCAAGCACCAGGGTCTCGCAACCAAGGCGCTGAAGATAAGGCGCTTCGGTGCCGAACGCCACTGCTTCGGC
Organism: Pseudomonas sp. D4002; assembly: GCF_013385665.1. NCBI lineage: Bacteria > Pseudomonadati > Pseudomonadota > Gammaproteobacteria > Pseudomonadales > Pseudomonadaceae > Pseudomonas > Pseudomonas sp. D4002. The sequence continues at coordinate 218,373 of NZ_JACAPN010000024.1, read as the reverse complement.
GCGATGACCGGTAAGTCGTTCAGCTACCCGCACCAACTCTGCATCCTCGGCCTGCTCGAAGGGCGGCACTTCGGGGAACAGCGGCGCATAGTCGATCTTCACCTGATGGCGCTCGGCCAAGGGTTCGAGCTTCTGCCGGATGGCAGCGCGCAGCACCTGGGGATCCATGCCCGGCAGGGGCCGCAGGTCGAATTCCAGGGAGCATTGGCCGCAGATGCGGTTGGGGTTGTCGCCACCATGGATGCAGCCGAAGTTCATGGTCGGCTGTGGCACGCTGAACTGCGGATTGCGGTATTCGCGCTGCCAGGCCAGGCGCAGGCCACGCAGTTCGCCAATGGCGTCATGCATGGCTTCGAGGGCGCTGTGGCCCAGGCTTGGGTCCGACGAATGGCCGCTGCGCCCGAGAATATCGATGCGCTCCATCATTACGCCCTTGTGCAGGCGGATGGGCTTGAGGCCGGTGGGTTCACCGATCACCGCCGCACGGCCCAAGGGACGACCCGCCTCGGCCAGTGCACGAGCACCGGCCATGGAGCTTTCTTCATCGCAGGTAGCAAGAATCAGCAGCGGCTGTTTGAAAGGCTGGTCGAGCAACGGCTGGACGGCTTCGATCACCAGGGCGAAAAAGCCCTTCATGTCACAGCTGCCCAGTCCTACCCAGCGGCCGTCGACTTCCGTCAGCTTGAGCGGATCGGTCTGCCATAGGGCGCCGTCGTACGGCACGGTGTCACTGTGGCCCGCCAGCACCAGGCCGCCAGGGCCGGTGCCGAAACTGGCCAACAGGTTGAATTTGCCTGGGCTGACCTGCTGGATGTCGCAGGCAAAGCCCAGGTCTGCCAGCCAGGTGGCGAGCAAATCGATGACCGGGCGGTTGGATTGGTCGAGAGAGGCCTGGGTACAACTGACCGAAGGCGCGGCAATCAGCGCGGCGAACTGTTCTTTCATGGACGGTAAAGGCATGCGCTGTCTCTCAACTTCCCGGACGAACCCCATCATAGAGCTATCTGAGTGACACAATAAACCGTTGCGGCACGTTGCAGGGCTCAGTCCTGTACACTGCACGACCTTGGCAGCCACTCTTTTCCCCGGCTGCGCTCCCGATCCTGGATTTTCCGGCCATGCAGAAAGAAACCGAAATCAAGCTCCGTGTCAGCCGCGAAACCCTCGCCGCGCTGCGTGAGCACCCGTTACTGAAAAAACGCAACAAAAGTGGCTGGGAACGCCGTGAGCTGATGAACCAGTACTTCGACACCCCGGAACGCGACCTGGCCCAGGCCAAAGTGGCCCTGCGCCTGCGCAAAGACGGCGACGAAGTGATCCAGACCCTCAAGACCCGTGGCCAGAGCGTCGCCGGCTTGTCGGAACGCAATGAGTACAACTGGGACCTGGCCAAAGCCAAGCTCGACGTGAAGAAACTCGACGGCGAATGCTGGCCCGAGCAACTGGCCGAGCTGGACAAAAAGACCCTCAAGCCGATCTTCACCACCGATTTCGTCCGCGAACGCGCTGAAATCGCCTGGGGCCGCGGCAAGGCCAAGGTGGTGATCGAAGCCGCCCTGGACCTGGGCCACGTGGTTGCCGGCAAGCAGAAAGAAGAAATCTGCGAGCTGGAACTGGAACTGCGCGAAGGCGACCCGGCCGCCCTGCTGGAGCTGGCCGCTGAACTGGCCGCGACCCTGGCGCTGATGCCGTGCGATATCAGCAAGGCCGAGCGTGGCTATCGCCTGTTCGACGCCAACAGCTACTCCCTGAGCCTGCCGGCACCGGTGCTGCACGCCGAAATGCCGCTGGACGACGCATTTGCTGCCGTCATGTGGCATCTGTTGGGCAGCAGCCAGCGCCTGGCCGAGCAATACCGCTTCAACGGCCACTGGCGTCTGCTGCAGGACTGGGTGGAAAACCTCGGCGAACTGCGGGCCCTGCTCGGCAGCCTCGGCCAGGCCGCACCGCGTCAGTCCACCAGCGAATTGCGCGCCGCCCTGGACGCCTTGCTGGAAGACTGGCGTCCGCTGGTCCAGGCCGGTGACGACGATGAAGACATCCGCAAGGCCGCGCCGGAGCAGTTCGCCGAAGAGCTGGAAGACGTGCGCTGGGGTTTGTTCTCCCTGACCACTTCCCGCTGGCTGCTGGCCCGCACCTGGGCCGCGGATCGCAACGTGCGTGGCAATCGCCAGGGCGCTGCACAGCTGGCCAACTGGCTGCCGCGCCTGCTGGCCGATGACGCCGTTGCCCTGCAACTGCCGCGCTACCAGCAACAGCCGGAAGACCTGGCCGAGCAACTGCCGCGTATCGAACGCATCCTGGCCTGGCTGCACCATGCACGCCAGGTGCTGGATATCGCCGAGCTGGACCGTTTGTATGGCGAGCTGAACAAGCTGGCGCACCTGGCCAACCAGCCGATCACCGATGAGTCGCTGGATGCGCGGATGCATCAGGCGATTGCGGTGTATCAGAATCGCGCCTGGAAAACCCTGCTGCGCCTGTAAAACCTTGTGGCGAGGGAGCTTGCTCCCTCTTCACTAAAATCAGGCAAAGACAACTATCAGCGCAACACCGGCAAACTCGTGGTGGACTTGATCTCCGACAAGGCCACTATCGAGTTGACCTCCTGAATCCCCGGCACCATCGACAGCTTCTCAAAGAAAAACCGCTCATACGCCTCGATGTCCGACGTGACGATCCGCAGTAAAAAGTCCACCGCGCCCATCAGCACATAACATTCCAGCACTTGCGGAAAACCGCGAATCGCCTCGGTGAACTCAGTGAAGTTGGAACGGCCGTGGGCGTTGAGTTTCACCTCGGCAAAAATCTGCGTATTAAGGCCGATTTTCTTGCGATCCAGCAGGGTGACCTGGCCGCGAATCACACCCTCCTCTTTCAGCCGCTGAATCCGGCGCCAGCACGGCGACTGCGACAGGCCGACCTGTTCGGCGATCTGCGCGCTGGAGAGCGAAGCGTCTTCCTGCAACAGCGCGAGAATGCGCCGGTCGTACACGTCCAATTCAGTGTGCATAAAAATACCCATTAATCATGATTTAAAGAATTACATGATTCTCTTATAAGCCAATACAGGCTGTTTTAGATAAGAAATCTCCCGCGACGAATGCAAAAATTTCTCCAGTCGAATCCGGAGAATCATCATGCACGTCGTCGAAGCCTCCCACCCCGCCCAACGCGTTGACGCCTGGGCCGTCAGCAATGCCCACTGCCAGGCGCACTATCAAATCCTCGCCGAGGCTGAACCCGACGTGTTGTGCCGGGTGCTCAACTATTTTGCCCTGCAGTTCCTGGTGCCACGTCAGGTGAGCGTGCAGCGTGAAGACGACCTGCTGGCGATCGATATCGTGATGGATGGCCTGAGCTGGCACCGGGCCCAGGTGATCGGCGAAAAACTTCGTAACCTGATCAGTGTGTGCTCGCTGGAGCTGCGCCCGGCAGATGCTGCGCGGCCTCTGGCGGTTCAGGCGGCCGCTCAGTAAAAGCCTGCAATAAACCCCGGAGGCCGAAGCGCAAAGCGTGACTAGCCTGAGGACTACGCCTAATCGTTGCCCAGGAACGTCACCATGTCCGTTGCGCCAAATCCGCAGGATCGCTGGCTGGAAATCCATCAGTTGTTGCCTGCCCTGATCGACCAGGGCCTGGTGCCCGCCGACCTGGCTCTACCGGCGAACAGTGGGCTGCATCCCCTGGAATGCATTGCCAGCCAGGGGCCGTCTCTGGAAATGCTGACCGAATGGCTCGCCCGCCACTGCGGCCAGCCCTACCTGCGTATCGACCCGTTGAAAATCGACGTCGCGGCGGTGGTGCCGCTGATGTCCTATGCCTTTGCCCAGCGCCACAAGATCCTGGCCGTTGCGGTCGACGCCCACAGCGTTACCGTCGCCAGTGCCCAGCCTTACGTGTGCAGTTGGGAAGCCGGCCTGGCTCAGGTGTTGAAGCGCTCCATCAAGCGGGTGCTGGCCAATCCCCAGGAGATCCAGCGCTGCACCGTGGAGTTTTACCGACTGGCGAAATCGGTCAGCGGCGCCATTGATCAAAAAACCTCCGGCGCGCCGAATATCGAACAACTGCTCAATCTCGGCGCCAGCGACCAGGAGCCCGACGCCAACGACGCGCACATCGTCAACATCGTCGACTGGCTGTTGCAGTACGCCTTTGGCCAGCGGGCCAGTGATATCCATATCGAACCCGGACGCGATCAGGGGCGCGTGCGTTTTCGCATCGACGGGCTGCTGCATGACGTCTATCAATTCCCATCCCAGGTGACGATGGCGGTGGTCAGCCGCCTGAAAAGCCTGGGCCGGATGAACGTGGCGGAAAAACGCAAACCCCAGGACGGCCGGGTGAAGACCAAAAGCCCCACGGGCGGGGAAGTGGAGCTGCGCCTGTCGACCTTGCCCATAGCCTTCGGCGAAAAGCTGGTGATGCGAATTTTTGACCCGCAGGTGCTGCACAAGGATTTCCAGCAACTGGGACTTTCCAGCGACGACCTGCAACGCTGGCAATCCATGACCGGCCAGGCCAACGGCATCATCCTGGTCACCGGCCCTACCGGTTCCGGCAAGACCAGCACGCTGTACACCACGCTCAAGCAATTGGCCACTCGCGAGGTCAACCTGTGCACCGTCGAAGACCCGATCGAGATGGTGGAGCCGGCCTTTAACCAGATGCAGGTGCAGCACAACATCGACCTGACCTTCGCCAGCGGCATCCGCGCCCTGATGCGCCAGGACCCGGACATCATCATGATCGGCGAGATTCGCGACCTGGAAACCGCAGAAATGGCGATCCAGGCCGCCCTGACCGGGCATCTGGTGCTGTCGACGTTGCACACCAACGATGCGCCCGGCGCCATCAGCCGCTTGCTGGAACTGGGCATTCCCCATTACCTGATCAATGCCACGCTGCTGGGGGTGATGGCCCAGCGCCTGGTCAGGCTGTTGTGCCCGCACTGCAAGCGGCAAGCCGGGCAGGTCCATCAGGCAGTGGGTTGCGGCGAGTGCCGGGAAAGTGGCTATCGGGGTCGAGCCGGGGTCTACGAGATCATGCTGATGAACGATCGCCTCAAGGCCCTGGTCAGCCCGGGCACCGACCTCCAGGCCCTGCGTCTGGCGGCCCTTGACCAGGGAATGTGCAGCTTGCGGTCCGCCGGTATGCGCAAGGTAATGGCAGGACTGACAACACTTGAAGAGGTACTGCGAGTGACGCCTGGGGATTCAGAAACAAATCCTTTGATCGATGGCGCGGTAATCCGTCCTTATCCGTGACAACACCGTTACAATCGGAAAAACCTCGCTTCACCGTCACCAGACAAGGAATCGTTATGCAGATCGGAACCGTACTGCTTCTTTTTGTAGGCTTGGCCGTCGCCATCCTCTTCATGGGTTTCAAGGTGGTCCCGCAGGGTTACCAGTGGACAGTCGAGCGCTTCGGCCGCTACACCAACACCCTCAAGCCCGGCCTGAACATCATCATTCCGGTCATGGACCGCATCGGTCGCAAGATCAACGTGATGGAAAGCGTGCTGGATATCCCACCCCAGGAAGTCATCACTGCTGACAACGCCACGGTGCAGATCGACGCCGTGTGCTTCTTCCAGGTGGTCAATACCGCCCAGGCTGCCTACGAGGTGAACAACCTCGAACACGCCATCCGCAACCTGTTGCAAACCAACATCCGTACCGTGCTCGGCTCCATGGAGCTGGATGCGATGCTCAGCCAGCGTGACGGCATCAACGAAAAACTGCTGCGCACCGTCGACGAAGCCACCGCACCGTGGGGCATCAAGATCACCCGGATCGAGATCAAGGACATCAGCCCGCCTGCCGACCTGATGGCCGCCATGTCCGGCCAGATGAAGGCCGAGCGGATCAAGCGTGCGCAGATCCTCGAGGCCGAAGGCCTGCGAGCCTCCGCGATCCTGACCGCCGAAGGCAAGAAGCAGGCGCAGATCCTGGAGGCCGAAGGTGGTCGTCAGGCCGCCTTCCTGGAATCCGAAGCCCGCGAACGTCAGGCCGAGGCCGAAGCCCGCGCCACTCAAGTGGTATCGGAAGCCATCGCCACCGGTAACGTGCAGGCCATCAACTACTTCGTCGCCCAGAAATACATCGACGCACTGGGCAAGCTGGCCTCGGCCAACAACAGCAAGGTGATCCTGATGCCGCTGGAAGCCAGCCAGGTGATTGGCGCAGTCGGCGGCATCGGCGAAATCGTCAAGGCAACCTTCGACAACAAGAAAGCCTGAGGCACGCACCATGTGGGAATTCCTGCAGCACCTGTCGTTTTGGGACTGGCTGGCACTGGGCACGGTGCTGTTGATCCTTGAAGTGTTCGGTGCCGGTGGTTATCTGCTGTGGATGGGCATCGCCGCGGCAGCCGTGGGCGTGATCAAGTTCCTGGTGCCGAGCCTGGGGCTGGAGTGGCAACTGCTGCTGTTCGCCGTGTTGTCGATCCTCACGGCGGTGTACTGGTGGCGACGCCAGCGCAGCAGCGCCAAGGTCAGCGACCAGCCGGGGCTGAACATGCGCGGCTCCGAGTTGATTGGTCGCACCTTTGTGGTGCATCAGGCCATCGTCGAGGGCCGTGGCAAGATCAAGGTGGGTGACGGTGTGTGGATGGCATCCGGGCCGGACGCGCCGGCTGGGGCACACGTACGTGTCATTGGTCAGGAAGGCGTGATTTTGCAGGTTGAAACTGTTTAGTCATCCATGGAACTCGGCTGGGCTATCTACAATCAAACTGTTCAGATAACCCAGTCGGAGTCACCCATCATGCGTCTAAAATATGCTGTCGCAACCCTCGCTGTGCTTTCCCTTCCTGTCGGTTCAGCCATGGCCGACAGCTTCTGGCGTAATGTCATCTCATCGGGTGCCACGACCGGCTCGACGTACCTGACCTTCAAGGACCACAAAATGGTAGTCGCCGCCCAGGACGACGCCGGTAGCTTCGTCGCCAGTGACGGCAACATCCGTGGCCCATACCTGGAAGCTGCGATGCAGAAAGTCCGCGCCGATAACCCTGGCCTCAAGGCCACGGATATGGACCTGGCGAACGCAATCCTGGCAAAAAACGCCATTGCTTCCGAGTAATACCGCCGCATAAAAAATGCCGTTCCTCGAGAGCGGCATTTTTTTGCCCTGATTTCCTACGCCAGACGCTGGCGATTCCGCATCTGAACAGGAAAAGTCCTGTCGAGTTGCAGGCGCGCCCGGCAACAAGCTATCGATTCCCTTCAGACTGAGTGAATCGATGACCATGCAAAAACTCTCCTACGCCCTGCTGCTCGCCGCGGTTGCCACGCCTTATGCCCAGGCAGAAAGCTGGTACGGGTCGGCAAAGCTCAACAGCGCCCGGCAGAATCTCTCAAGCTCACTGCTGACCAGCCCACGCGTAACCCACCGGGTAGAAGCCCCCGACAGCAGCAAGACGTTCACCGGCTCATTCGCCGTGGGCTATGCCTTTGCCGATGGCTGGCGCCTGGAGGGGGAATACACGATGCCCAGCCACTCGACCTTCAAATCCCATTGGGCACCGTTCAATGCCAACGTCAACAGCCTGCGCACCGACAGCCAGCGCCTGATGCTCAACGGTTATAAAAACATCCCGATCAATGAATGGCTGTCGTTCTACGGTATGGCGGGAGTCGGCGTGGCCCAGGTTGACGCCGAGGGTTACCAGACCAACGACACCCGCCGTTTCGCCAGCAATCGCCAATACAACTTCGCCTACAGCGTTGGCCTGGGGCTGGATGCCAAGGTCAGCGAAACCCTGACCCTGGGTACCGGCTGGCGTTACGTGGACATGGGCGGGATCGAGACCGGCTACAACACGTTCGCCAATCGGATAAACGCCCGGGACGAACAGCTCAAAGGCAAGCTCAAAGAGCAGAACGTGTTTCTTGAGGCACGCGTTGCCTTCTGACACCGATGCTGAAATGCCGCTCCCGAGGCGGCATTTTTTGTTTCAGGCGGGACGATTCATTCACAGACGACAGGCTATATTCAGTCGAGCCGTGCAACCATGCCCGGCATTGATATGCTTTTTTCTCATCGCCTTCTGAAACGGATGCCTTCAACGTCATGAGCCAACTGCCCTTTCTGCCGTTCTCCAAGCCCACCATTGATGAAGCCACCATCTCGGCGGTAGGCGACGTACTGCGCTCCGGCTGGATCACCAGCGGGCCGAAAGTGCAGGCGTTCGAGGCGCAGTTGTCGGAATATTTTGGGGGGCGCCCGGTGCGTACCTTCAACTCGGGCACCTGCACCATGGAGATTGCCTTGCGCATCGCCGGTATCGGGCCTGGTGACGAAGTCATCACCACCCCGATTTCGTGGGTAGCCACGGCCAACGTGATTCTGGAAGTCGGTGCCACGCCGGTGTTCGCCGACATCGACCCGGTGACCCGCAATATCGACCTGGCCAAGGTGGAAGCCGCGATCACACCGCGGACCAAGGCAATCATCCCGGTATACCTGGCGGGCCTGCCGTTGGACATGCCATTGCTCTACGCGCTGGCCAACAAGTACAACCTGCGCATCGTCGAAGATGCAGCCCAGGCCCTGGGTTCCAGCTGGGATGGCCAACGCATTGGCGCTACCGGCGATTTCGTATCGTTCAGCTTCCAGGCGAACAAGAACATCACCTCGTCCGAAGGCGGCTGCCTGGTATTGAACAACGCTGAAGAAGCGCGCCTGGCGGAAAAATATCGCCTGCAGGGCGTGACCCGCACCGGCTTCGATGGCCTGGACGTGGATGTGTTGGGCGGCAAGTTCAACATGACCGACATCGCAGCAGCCATCGGCCTGGGCCAGTTTGCCCATATCGAGAAGATCACTGCCCACCGCCAGGAACTGGCACGGCACTATTTCGAATGCTTCGGCAGTGATTTTGAAGCGCAGTACGGTGCGCAATTGCCACCGGCAGACTTCGAAAACAGCAACTGGCACCTGTTCCAGCTGGTACTGCCGGAGCGTCAGGACGGCCTGCCCGCACGCGCCACGTTCATGGAGCAGATGCAGGCCCATGGCGTCGGCATTGGCTATCACTACCCACCGATCCACCTGCTGAGCTTGTACAAGGCACAGGGATTCAAGGAAGGCATGTTCCCGGTAGCGGAAAAAGTGGGGCGTTTGATTGTGTCGTTGCCGATGTTCACGGCGATGACGAAAGCGGACGTAGAGCGTTCGGTAGCGGCGGTAAAAGCGGTGTTGAAGCGCTGACAAAACCTTTGCGGGAGCCGGTTGCCGGCTCCCGCAGCGGGATCACTCGCCGATGGCAGCCTTGTAGCCGGCAGCGTCCAGCAATTTTTTCAGTTCATCCGGGTTGCTTGGCTTGAGCTTGAAGATCCAGGCGCTGTAAGGGTCGGAGTTCAACAGCTCTGGCTCACCGCTCAAGGCGTCGTTCACCGCGATCACTTCGCCAGCAATTGGCGAGTAGATATCCGAAGCGGCCTTCACCGATTCAACCACGCCGGCCTGGTCAGCCGCCTTGAACACGTTGCCGACTTCGGTCAACTCAACGAACACTACATCCCCCAATGCTTCCTGGGCATGGTCCGAGATCCCGACGGTCACGGTGCCGTCAGCTTCCAGACGGGCCCATTCGTGACTTTCGGCAAAACGCAGGTCGGCAGGGATATCGCTCATAGTCTGTGTCCTCAAGGAAAAATGTCAGCGGCCATTGGCCCGCCGGAAAAGTTAGATCAATGTTTTGCCATGGCGCACGAACGTCGGTTTGACCACCCGAACCGGGTACCACTTGCCGCGGATTTCCACCTCGGCCCGGTCAGCAGTCGCCGACGGCACACGCGCCAGGGCAATGGATTTGCTTAGCGTAGGAGAGAAACTACCACTGGTGATCTCTCCTTCGCCAACATTGGCGATACGAACCACCTGGTGAGCGCGTAAAACCCCGCGCTCTTCCAGCACCAGGCCGACCAGCTTGGACTTCACACCCGCAGCCTTTTCGGCTTCCAGGGCGGCGCGGCCGATGAAATCCCGCTCGGCCGGCTCCCAGGCGATGCTCCAGGCCATGTTGGCTGCCAGGGGCGAAACGTCCTGATGAATATCCTGACCGTAGAGGTTCATGCCGGCCTCAAGGCGCAGCGTGTCGCGGGCGCCGAGGCCGATAGGCGAAATGCCTGCGCCTACCAGGTCGTTGAAGAACGCCGGGGCCTGATCGGCCGGCAGGACAATTTCAAGACCGTCTTCGCCGGTGTAACCGGTGCGCGCGATAAACCAGTCGCCGTCAGCCAGGCCTTCAAAGGGCTTGAGCTGATGGATCAGGGTGGCGCGGGACTGGGTCACCAGTTCAGCGATCTTTTGCCGGGCATGGGGGCCTTGAATGGCGAGCATGGCCAATTCGGGCCGCTCGCGGAGCTGGGCCTGATAGCTGCCGAGCCGAGCCTGCATCCAGGCCATGTCCTGGTCACGGGTGGCAGCGTTGACCACCAGCCGGTAACCGCCCTCGGTACGGTAGACGATCATGTCGTCCACCACACCGCCCTGCTCGTTGAGCATGGCGCTGTATAACGCGCGGCCGCAGCCGTGCAATCGGTCAACATCATTGGCCAGCAAATGCTGGAGCCATTCCTTGGCCTGGGGGCCTGTGATATCGATCACGGTCATATGGGATACATCGAACACCCCGCAGTCGCGTCGCACCTGATGGTGCTCCTCAACCTGCGAGCCGTAGTGCAAAGGCATATCCCAACCGCCAAAATCGACCATTTTCGCGCCAAGGGCGAGATGCAGGTCATACAGAGGCGTGCGCTGTCCCATGGGTTTCTCCTTCCGGGCGTGGCGAAGGTGCGGACGGTCGCCGTTCGGGCCGCACGCCTTGAAATACAAGGCCTGTAGCCGCGTTCAGCAACCCGATCTGAAAGATCGACCGCACCGAATGCCGCGCATTGTAGCCTCAAGCCGTAGGACTGGCACCTAACCGATTCGTCGCGCCGAACGTCGGATCAACCCGATGACCGGTAACAGCCCCACCAATACCAGGGTCAGGGCCGGCAGCGAAGCCCGCGCCCACTCCCCTTCGCTGGTCATCTCGAAAATCCGCACCGCCAGCGTGTCCCAGCCGAACGGGCGCATCAGCAGGGTCGCCGGCATTTCCTTGAGCACATCGACAAACACCAGCAGCGCCGCGCTCAGGGTGCCCGGCAGCAAAAGTGGCAGATACACTTTGCAAAACAGTCGCGGCCCGCTGACCCCAAGACTGCGGGCGGCTTCCGGCAAGGACGGACGGATTCGCGCCAGGCTGTTTTCCAGCGGCCCGTAGGCCACCGCAATGAAGCGCACCAGATACGCCAGCAGCAAGGCCGACAAACTGCCCAGTAACAGCGGTTTGCCGGCGCCCCCCAGCCAGCCGGAGACCGGGATCACCAGTTCACGATCCAGGTAGCTGAACGCCAGCATGATCGACACCGCCAGTACCGAGCCGGGCAGCGCGTAGCCTACGTTGGCCAGGCTGATGCCGGAGCGGATGGCCCGGGTGGGCGCCAGGCGATGGGCGAACGCCAGCACCAGGGCCACGCTGACGGTGATCAGGGCAGCCATACCGCCCAGGTACAGGGTATGGACGATCAAACCGGCGTAGCGCTCGTCCAGGTCGAAACGGCCACGCTGCCAGAACCAGGCCACCAGTTGCAGCATCGGGATCACGAACGCGCAGGCGAACACCAATCCGCACCAACCGCTGGCCAACGCCGCCTTGAACCCGCGCAGATGGTAAAGCGCCTTGCCGCGAGGTCGCTCGTTGCTCGGCCGGCTGGCGCCCCGGGCACGGCGTTCGCCGTACAGCACCAGCATCACCACCAACAGCAACAGGCTGGCCAGTTGCGCGGCACTGGAGAGGCTGAAAAAGCCGTACCAGGTCTTGTAGATGGCGGTGGTAAAGGTGTCGAAGTTGAACACCGAGACGGCACCGAAATCCGCCAGGGTTTCCATCAACGCGAGGGCCACGCCCGCACCGATGGCGGGACGCGCCATGGGCAGGGCCACCCGCCAGAACGCTTGCCACGGCGACTGCCCCAAGACACGCGCCGCTTCCATCAGGCCTTTGCCCTGGGCGAGAAACGCGGTGCGCGCCAGCAGATAAACGTAGGGGTAGAACACCAGCACCAGCACGATGATCACACCGCTGGTCGAGCGCACACGCGGCAGGCGCAGGCCTGTACCAAACCATTCGCGCAGCAGGGTTTGCACCGGGCCGGAGAAATCCAGCAGGCCGACGAAGACGAAGGCGAGCACATAGGCGGGAATCGCGAAGGGCAGCATCAACGCCCAGTCCAGCCAGCGCCGGCCGGGGAATTCGCAGAGGCTGGTCAGCCAGGCCAGGCTGACGCCCAGCAGCGTAACGCCCACACCGACGCCCAGCACCAGGGTCAAGGTGTTGCCCAGCAGACGTGGCATCTGGGTTTCCCACAGGTGGGACCAGATTTGATGGTCGATGGTCTGCCACGACAGCAACAGCACGCTCAACGGCAGCAGCACCAGGGCGGCGACGGTGAAGACCGGCAGGTACCAGCGGCGTTGGGCGGGATGGGCCAAAGGTTAATTCTCAGAGAATGAATAGCTTGAAGCCAGCGCTAACCAATGTGGGAGCGGGCTTGTGTGGGAGCGGGCTTGCTCGCGAAAGCGGCGTGTCAGTCAACGCATATGTGACTGATACACCCTCTTCGCGAGCAAGCCCGCTCCCACACAAGCCCGCCCCCACATTTAGATCGGCGGCGCCTTGCAAATTGTATCTAGTTCCAGCCCGCGCGATCCATCAAGCGAATAGCCTCAGCCTGACGCTTGCCCGCCACTTCCACCGGCAATGTGTCAGCTACAAACTTGCCCCAGGTCGCGACTTCAGCCGACGGCGGCACCGCCGGGTTGGCCGGGAATTCCTGGTTCACATCCGCAAAGATCTTCTGCGCTTCCGGCGTGGTCATCCACTCCACCAGCGCCTTGGCTGCTTCCGGGTGCGGCGCATGCTTGGTCAGGCCGATGCCCGACAGGTTGACGTGCACCCCGCGGTCGCCCTGGTTCGGCCAGAACAACTTCACCGCCAGGTCCGGCTTCTGCTTGTGCAGGCGGCCGTAGTAGTAGGTGTTCACGATGCCCACGTCACACTGCCCGGCGTTGATCGCTTCCAGCACGGCAATGTCATCGGAGAACACGTCGGTGGACAGGTTGTTGACCCAGCCCTTGACGATTTCCTCGGTCTTGGCCGCGCCGTGGGTTTCGATCAGGGTGGCGGTCAGCGACTGGTTGTAGACCTTCTTCGCGGTGCGCAGGCACAGGCGGCCTTCCCACTGTTTGTCGGCCAGGGCTTCGTAGGTGGTCAGGTCGCCCGGTTTCACGCGATCGGTGGAGTAGGCGATGGTCCGCGCTCGCAGGCTCAGGCCGGTCCAGGCATGGGCCGAAGAACGGTATTGAAGGGGAATATTCTTGTCGATCACCGCAGAGGTGAACGGCTGCAGGATGCCCATCTGCTCGGCCTGCCAGAGGTTGCCGGCGTCGACGGTGAGCAGCAGGTCGGCGGTGGCGTTTTCACCTTCGGCCTTGATGCGCTGCATCAGCGGCGCTTCCTTGTCGGTGATGAACTTCACCTGCACGCCGGTCTTCCTGGTGTAGGCGTCGAACACCGGCTTGATCAGTTCGTCGATGCGCGAGGAGTAGACCACGACCTCATCGGCCGCCTGCACGGTGGTGCTGCCGATAAGAGTGAGTGCCAGGGCAGTCAGGAGGCGCTTGGGTGCCAACATGGGTGCGGTCTCTCATTTGCAAAAAGAGCGCAAATGATAAGGACTCACATTTGGTAACGCTCAACGGAGCCGTTACCAGATGTTGCACAGCACCCTCAGGCCTTGGCCAGCTCCGGCAAATCCCCGGTCAAACCCAATGCCTGACGCACAAACAACGCCTTGGCCTCCGGCATCTGCTCAACCACCTTCAGCCCTGCATTACGCAGCCAGCGCAACGGCAGTTGATCGGCCTGGAACAACCGCTCAAAGCCTTCCATCGCCGCCATCAGCGCCAGGTTGTGCGGCATGCGCCGACGCTCGTAACGGCTGAGCACCTTCACATCCGCCAGGCGCTCGCCGCGCTCGTTGGCCGCCAGCAGGACCTCGGCCAGCACGGCCGCATCGAGGAAGCCCAGGTTCACACCCTGCCCCGCCAGCGGATGAATGACGTGGGCCGCGTCGCCAATCAATGCCAGGCCTTCGGCCACGTAACGTTTGGCGTGGCGCTGACGCAACGGCACGCACAGCCGTGGATCGGCGCTTATCACGCTGCCCAGGCGGCCTTCGAAGGCATTTTCCAGTTCACGGCAGAAGCTTTCATCGTCCAGCGCCATCAAGCGCTCGGACTCACTCGGGGTGGTCGACCAGACAATCGAACACCAGTCTTCCTGCCCGTCCCGCACCAGCGGCAGGAACGCCAGCGGGCCATTGTCGGTAAAACGCTGCCAGGCCGTCTTTTGATGCACCTGGCTGCTGCGCACACTGGTGACGATGGCGTTGTGCAAATAATCCCACTCACGGGTAGCGGTGCCGGTCAGGCGACGTACTGCCGAGTTGGCGCCGTCCGCCGCGACCACCAGTGGCGCGCGCAAGGTGCGGCCATCGGCGAGGGTCAGCAGCCAGTCATCGCCGGAGCGGCGCATCTGTTCCAGGCGAGCATTGGCCAGCAGGCCGAGGTCGCAGTCGTGCAGGCGGTCGAGCAAGGCGTCCTGGACCACACGGTTTTCGACGATATGCCCCAGCACCTCGGCATGCACGCTGGCCGCCGAGAAGTGGATCTGCCCGGTGCCGCTGCCGTCCCACACCTGCATCTCGCCGTACGGGCTGGCACGTCGTTCGACAATCCCGTCCCACACGCCAAGGCGCTCGAGGATGCGCTGGCTGGCGGCCGACAAGGCGCTCACCCGCGGTTCGAACGCAGCATGAGGGTCGAACGGCTTGACGCTCAGCGGGCTGCCGTCGAGCAGCAGCACCTGCAGGCCACTGCCCTGCAACGCCAGCGCCAGGGCGCTTCCGACCATTCCGGCCCCGACAATCAGCACATCTGCGCGCATGTCCATGCTTTAAGCCTGTCTCGATTGCAGCTTGCGCCGCACGTAAAGGGTTTTGTCGACCCGCGCCACCAGGGTGCCGGAGCCGTCATGAATCTGTACCTTGAGCTGCGGTAAATACTTGTCGCCGCTGGCGGTGTGCTGGCGAATCTCGTCCAGCAACGCTTGGTCGATGGAAAATTCGGCGAACACCGGGCCTTTGCCCGGCGAGATAAAGTCGATAGCGGCAGCCTTGTCCCAGACAATGTAGTCGCGGCCCAGGTTCTCCATCAGCATCAGCATGTAGAACGGGTCGACCATCGAATACAGGCTGCCGCCAAACTGCGTGCCGACGTAGTTGCGGTTGTACCAGCCCAGGCCCATGCGCACCTTGACCTCGCGGAAATCGCTGCCGATGTGCAACACCCGAACTCCGGCCCCGAGGTACGGCGGGTACAGGGTCATGATCCAGCGCAACAGCCGCGCCTTGCCCAGGCGTCGGGTCAGCCACTCACGCATCGGGACGGGTACCCAGGCCCATGGCCTGGCGCGCGAACCAGCGCTTGGCCGGCGGCAGCAAGTCGAGGCCCAGCAAGCCCATGTTGCGGCCCAGCGCGACCAACGGTTGCGCACTGCCAAACAGGCGGGTGACCTGATCGGAGAAGCCGACGGTGAGTTTCTGGTCCATGCGCTGACGCTCGCGGTACGCCTGCAGTGTCGCCAGGTCGCCCGGAATCGCCGGCCCGGCCAGCAGCGCCTCGGCCAACGCGTAGGCATCCCGCAGGGACAGGTTGAAGCCCTGACCGGCAATCGGGTGCAGGCTGTGGGCGGCATTGCCAAGTACGGCCAGATGAGAGCGCACTTGTTCTTCCGCTTCCACGAGCGTCAGCGGGTACAGGTGGCGCGCACCGACTTGCTTGAGGGTGCCCAGGCGGTAGCCGAACACGCCCTGCAGTTCACTCAGGAAGCTGCGTTCGTCCAGCTCGGCCAGGCGCTTGGCGTCCATGCCGATGCGGGTCCAGACCAGCGCGCAACGGTTGTCCGGCAACGGCAGCAAGGCCATCGGGCCTTCGTCGGTGAACCGCTCGAACGCCTCGCCGTTGTGGGCCTCGCTTGGGGTGATGTTGGCGATCAGCGCGCTCTGGTTGTACGGCCGCTTTTTAACGCCGATGCCCAGTTGCTCGCGCAAACCTGAGCGACCGCCATCGGCCAGCACCGCGAGGTCGCACTCCAGCACGGTTTCGTCATTGAGGGTCAGGCGATAGCCATCGGCAAGCGGCTCCATGCGCGTAACTTCCGCCGGGCAACGCCAACTGACCACGTCCTTGTCCAGCCCTTGCCACAGGCATTGGCCCAGCCAGGCGTTTTCCACCACATAGCCAAGCGCCGGCACACCCTCTTCCATGGCGGATAGGCGCGCGGTAGAGAAGCGGCCACGGTCCGACACATGAATCTGTTTGATCGGCTCGGCGCGGCGAGAGATTTCCTGCCACACGCCCAACCGTTGATAGATCTGCCGCGCGCCAAAGGACAGCGCTGAAGAACGCGCGTCATAGCTCGGCTGGTAGCTGTCGCCGGGGGCAAACGGCTCGATCAGCACGATCTTCCAGCCCCGGGCCTTGGCTCCGGCCTGCAAGGCCAATGCGAGGCTGGCACCCACCAGGCCGCCGCCGATAATCGCCAGGTTGACCCGGCTCATCGGGCGCTCGCCATCAATGCTTCGATCTCGGCGACGGACTTGGGCACGCCACCGGTCAGAATTTCACAGCCTTGCTTGGTCACCACCACGTCGTCCTCGATGCGTACGCCAATGCCACGCCATTTCTTCGCCACGTTCTGGTTGTCCGGCGAGATGTAAATCCCCGGCTCCACGGTCAGTGCCATGCCGACTTCCAGCACCCGCCACTCGCCGCCGACCTTGTATTCGCCGACATCGTGCACATCCATCCCCAGCCAGTGGCCGGCGCGGTGCATGTAGAAGGCTTTATAGGCTTCACTGGCGATCAGTTCGTCGACATCACCCTGCAACAATCCCAGCTTCACCAGCCCGGCAGTGATCACTTGCACCGTCGCCTCGTGGGCCTGGTTCCAATGCTTGTTCGGGGCGATTTCAGCAAAGGCGGCCTCCTGGGAAGCCAGCACGATTTCATAAATCGCCTTCTGCTCGGCGGAAAACTTGCCGCTCACCGGCCAGGTGCGGGTGATGTCGCTGGCGTAGCAGTCGATCTCGCAAC
This sequence comes from Pseudomonas sp. D4002, assembly GCF_013385665.1. Lineage (NCBI taxonomy): Bacteria > Pseudomonadati > Pseudomonadota > Gammaproteobacteria > Pseudomonadales > Pseudomonadaceae > Pseudomonas > Pseudomonas sp. D4002. The sequence continues at coordinate 201,097 of NZ_JACAPN010000024.1, read as the reverse complement.
CGGCGTCGATCAGCACCAGGTCACCATCCTTGAGCAGCGCGTCATTCTGCTGGTAATGCAGGATGCAGCTGTTGCGCCCCGAGGCGACGATGGAACCATAGGCCGGCATCTTCGCCCCGCCCTTGCGAAACTCGTAGTCGAGCTCCGCTTCCAGGCTGAACTCATGCAACCCGGCGCGGCTGGCCTGCATCGCCCGTACATGGGCCGCGCAGGAAATCCGTGCCGCCTCGCGCATCACCTTCACTTCTGCCGCCGATTTATACAGGCGCATGTCGTGAAGCAGATGATCCAGGGCAACAAATTCGTTCGGTGGCTGGGCGCCGAGGTGCGCTTTGGAGCGGATCACGTTGATCCACTCCATCAGGTGCCGGTCGAATTCGGCATTGCTGCCCATGGCCGAATACACCCGGTCACGGCCTTCGATCAGGCCGGGCAGGATGTCGTCGATATCGGTAATCGGGAACGCATCGTCGGCGCCGAACTCGCGAATCGCGCCTTCGGTGCCGGCCCGCAGGCCGTCCCACAGTTCGCGCTCGGCGTTGCGTTCGCGGCAGAACAGCACGTACTCGCCGTGCTGGCGGCCGGGCATCAGCACAATCACCGCTTCCGGTTCGGGGAAGCCGCTCAGGTACTGGAAGTCGCTGTCCTGGCGGTAGACGTGCTCGACGTCACGGTTGCGGATGGCTACCGCGGCCGCCGGCAGGATGGCGATGCTGTTGGGTTCCATCTGCGCCATGAGCGCCTTGCGGCGCCGGGTGTATTCCGCTTTGGGGATATGGATCATGGGCAGATGGGCTTCCTTTCTTAGTGCAGCGACGGCTTGGGTGCAGCGGGCTCAGCCGATTTACGGGTCTCGGTGAACAGCAGCAGCGGCGCGACGCGCAGGTATTCCATGACTTCCATGTAGTCGCTTTCGCCGTCTTCGGACTCTTCCAGGGCGTCTTGCACCTGGGAGATGGCGGCCAGGTCCTGCAGCACTTCCTGGGCATCGGTGCTCAGGTCGAGGCCGCCGGCGTTCACGCCGAAACCGTGGAGGAAGCCTTGGCACCATTGACCCAACGCGGCGGCGCGCTCGGTGAGCGGCGCGTCATCGGTAGGCAGCAGCAGGACGACGGTGACGTCATCACCGGTCAGCTCGCCTTTAACCATCTCTTGCAGGCCGATGAGCGCATTGCGCACGTTTTCGGTAGGCTCGGTTTCCAGCAGCTCGGCGACGTCGGCCAGCCAGTTGTCGGCATCAAAGCCGACACCGGTGCAACTGCGGCCCAGCAGCACGCCGTGCAGTTCGGCAGGCGAGCAAGGATGACCGCTGGAACTCAGCAGTTTGGAAAAAGCATCGTACGGGGAGTTCTGAATGGGCATGGTGAGCTAGGCGCCAGACGGCGCAATGTCTAGAATGAAGCGCTGTATCCTAGCATCGGCAGACGTACCAAGACTATCGAGGGCGTCAGATCGTTTATCCAGCAGTTGCCATTCATCAGACAAAATCCAGTGGAACCCAATGGAAGACACCGACCTGCAAGCGCTGATGGCCAGACTCGAGCTGCTAATTAACCGGGTCGAGCAACTTAAGAGCCAAAACGGACTCCTATTAGCTCAGGAAAAGACCTGGCGCGAGGAACGCGCTCACCTCATTGAAAAAAACGAAATCGCCCGGCGTAAGGTCGAATCGATGATTTCGCGCCTGAAGGCCCTGGAGCAAGACTCATGAGTTCAAGCAATAGCGTCACCGTGCAGATTCTCGACAAAGAATATTCGATCATCTGCCCCCAGGAAGAACGCAGCAACCTGGTGAGCGCTGCCCGCTACCTGGACGGCAAGATGCGCGAAATCCGCAGCAGCGGCAAAGTCATCGGCGCCGATCGCATCGCCGTGATGGCCGCCCTGAACATTACCCACGATCTGCTGCATAAGCAGGAACGGCCTGACGTGCAGGCCAGCGGCTCGACGCGCGAGCAGGTGCGCGACCTGCTGGAGCGGGTCGATCTGGTACTTTCTACCGATCCAGAGCCACCCAAGGGCTGATTGCGGCGTCGGTTTCGGGTATACTCGCCCCACTCCCTGGCGTGCTTGCCAGTCGGCGATGTCCCTGAGCCGATTCGCACTACCCTGGAAGTTACACGTTGGGCTGGTGTGCATGTCCGCTAGACGGAAAGCCTTAAAGCCTACTGTTTCTTCCACCTTGAACTTTCGGGTTCAAGGGCTAAGTCGACAGCGGTTCTGTCGGGGAGCCTGATTCCCAAATCCAATGCCAGTCCCAGGACTGGCATTGTTTTATGAGCCGAAAACCATGACCGAACCTGCGCCGCTTTCACGCCCGCAACTTCGACGCATGCTGCGCAAAGCCCGCCGCGCCCTGACGCCAAGCGAGCAACGCCAGGCCGCCCTGGGCCTGTATCGGCAACTGGCACAGCACCCGCTGTTTCGCCGGGCCAAACACCTATCCTTATATCTACCGACGGACGGTGAAATCGACCCGCGCCTGCTGCTGCGCGCTGCACAGCGCCAGGGCAAGGCGACGTACCTGCCGGTGCTCAGTGCATGGCCGCGAACCAAGATGGTGTTCCAGCGAGTGCGCCCCGGCGAAAAGCTGAGGCCCAACCGTTTTCGCATCCTCGAGCCCCAGGTAAATGCCAGCCGGCAACGCAAGGTCTGGGCGCTGGACCTGGTGCTGCTGCCACTGGTTGGCTTTGATGATGTGGGCGGACGGTTGGGCATGGGCGGCGGGTTTTATGACCGCAGCCTGGCCTACATGGCCCGCCGGAAATCCTGGCGCAAGCCGACGCTGTTGGGCCTGGCCCATGAATGCCAGAAGGTCGAACGATTGGCACAGGCAAGCTGGGATGTACCGCTTGAGGGCACAGTCACCGATAAGGATTGGTATATAGCAGAGACGCTACTGGAATCAGCAGCGCCTTGAAGACGGGTCAGCGTTTGAACGGTTGCGGCTGTTGCTGTGCGAGTTCAATCGGTGCGTCAGTCTTGTTCGACCACAAGCTCTGCGCATAGCCGGTGGTCACAACGCCCAGGCCGAACAAAATAACCAAAATCCATAGTAAATCCGGTTTGCGTTTCATCGATTGCCCCCCTTCAGGCATCTTGCACACGATGACAGCAACGTTCCATTAGTAGTCCGTGCCAGCTGCGTCAAGCTCAAAACCCCGGCATTCTGCGTTAACGTGAACCAACACGCAAACCTTGACGCCAACCGACTGTCGGTTTGTCATAAAATTGCAGGACAACTTTCCCAATCGACTTTTGAGGAGCGAAAACATGGCCTACTGGCTGATGAAATCCGAGCCTGATGAACTGTCCATCAAGGGCCTGGAAAAGCTCGGCGAGGCCCGGTGGGACGGGGTGCGCAACTACCAGGCGCGGAACTTCCTGCGGGCGATGGCGGTGGGTGACCAGTTCTTCTTCTACCACTCCAGCTGCCCGGAACCGGGGATTGCCGGCATCGGTAAAATCGTCGAGGCAGCCTACCCGGACCCGACCGCGCTGGAGCCCGACAGTCATTATTTCGACGCCAAGGCCAGCCCTGAAAAAAACCCGTGGAGCGCGATCAATGTTGCCCACGTCGAGACCTTTGCGAAGGTCCTGGGGCTGGGCTATCTGAAACAGCAAACCGCCCTCGCCGAGTTGCCCCTGGTGCAAAAAGGCAGCCGCCTTTCGGTGATGCCGGTCACCGCCGAGCAATGGGCCGCCGTACTCGGCCTGCGCTGAAACAGCAGAACCCTGCGGTCACGCCCATGGCGCATGCATCTGCGCGCCAACCGGGTTAGGCTGGCGCTTCATTTGACCCGCATCAAGGGCCTCCGGGCAGGATCGGTCAAACTAGGACGCTAACGCCGCAGGATGCACCCATGTCGACGAACCACCGTACCTCCCATCTTTTCGCCATTCCATTGATTGTCTTGCTGCTGGCCGCCGGCGGCTTCGGCTATTGGCAATCCACCCAGGACCGCCTGCCCGAAGGCTTGAGCATGGGCAATGGCCGGCTGGAATCGACTGAAGTGCAGATCGCCGCCAAGATCCCCGGGCGCCTCGCCGAAGTGCGGGTGGACGAAGGCGACAAGGTGCTCAAGGGCCAACTGCTGGCGCGCATGGACACCCGCACCCTGGAAGCCCAACGCGCCCAGGCCGAAGCCGAAGTGCTGCGGGCCAGGGAGAATTTCGCTGCTGCCGAAGCCAATGTGCAACTGCGCCGGAGCGAACAACTGCTGGCCAGCCAGGAACTCAAGCGCACCCAGGAGCTGTACAAGCGCGGCTTCGCCAGCGGCCAGCTGATCGACCAGCAGCAGGCCCGGCAAAACACCGGCAACGCTGCCGTGGTCGCCGCCCAGGCCCAGGTCAATTCGGTAAAGGCCGCCATCGGCGCCGCCCAGGCTCAGGTCGCCCAGCTCACCAGTGAAATCGAAGACAGCAGCCTGCGGGCGCCTATCGACGGCATCATCCAGCTGCGCCTGGCCGAACCCGGCGAAGTGCTCGGCGCGGGTGGCCGCGTGTTGCTGCTGATCGACCCCAACGACCAATACATGAACCTGTATCTGCCCGCTTCGGTAACCGGCGCCCTGACCGTCGGCAGTGAGGCGCGGATCGTCCTCGACGCCCTGCCGAAGCAACCGCTGCCGGCGAAAATCAGCTTCGTCGCCGCCAAATCGCAGTTCACCCCCAAGGAAGTGGAAACCCGCGATGAACGCCAGAAGCTGGTGTTCCGGGTCAAGCTGCGCCTGACCCAACCAAGCGCCGTGCCCCAAGCCAAACCGGGCATGCCCGGCGCCGGCTATGTGAGCACCGCTGACCTGGACTGGCCGGCCAACCTGCAATGAGCGGCCTGGCGCTGCACGCCACGGGGATCAACCATCGCTACGGCAAGCAACAGGCGCTGATCGACATCGCCTTCAGCCTGCCTGCCGGCACACGCTGCGGCCTGATCGGCCCGGACGGCGCCGGCAAGTCGAGCCTGCTGGGCTTGATCGCCGGGGTCAAAAAGATTCAACAAGGCGAACTGCAAGTACTCGGCGGCTCCATCGAAGACCGCCGCCACCGCAACAGCCTGTACCCGCGCATCGCCTTTATGCCCCAGGGCCTGGGCGGCAACCTGTACCCCGAGCTGTCCATCAGCGAAAACATCCGGTTCTTTGCCACGCTGTTCGGCCTGTCAAAAGCCGATTGCGACCAGCGCATGCACAACCTGCTGCTGGCCACCGACCTCGCACGCTTCGCCGAGCGCCCCGCCGGCAAGCTCTCCGGCGGCATGAAGCAGAAGCTCGGCCTGTGCTGTGCGCTGATCCACGACCCGGACCTGTTGATCCTCGACGAACCCACCACCGGGGTCGACCCATTGTCCCGTCGGCGCTTCTGGGAACTGGTGGAAACCGTACGCAGCGAACGCCCGCAGCTCACACTGCTGGTGGCCACCGCCTACATGGAAGAAGCCCAGCAGTTCGAGCATTGCCTGATGCTCGACCGCGGCAAGCTGATCGCCGACGGCCTGAGCAGCGAACTGGCCGCCGCGACGCCCAGCGGCAAACTGGATGAAGCCTTCACCCATTTCCAGGGCGACAGCGCCCATAACAACGACCCCCTGGTGATTCCGCCACGGCAAAGCGACAACACCGACATCGCCATCGAAGCCCACGACCTGACCCTGCGCTTCGGCGACTTCACGGCAGTCAACAAGGTCAGCTTCGCGATTGGCCGGGGCGAGATCTTTGGTTTCCTCGGCTCCAACGGCTGCGGCAAGACCACCACCATGAAAGTCCTCACCGGGTTGATGCCCGCCACCGAGGGCACCGCCACGCTGCTGGGCAACCCGGTCAACGCCAAGGACCTGGCCACCCGCAAGCGCGTGGGTTTCATGTCGCAAAGCTTCTCGCTGTACGGCGAACTCAGCGTGCGCCAGAACCTGGTGCTGCATGCGCAGTTGTTCGACCTGCCCAAGGCCGAGAGCGGCCAGCGCATCGACGAGTTGATCAAGCGTTTTGACCTGGGCGACGTTGCCGAGCAGCCGTCCGGCGAGTTGCCGCTGGGCCTGCGCCAGCGCTTGTCCCTGGCGGTGGCGGTGCTGCACCGCCCGGAAGTGCTGATCCTCGATGAGCCGACCTCGGGCGTCGACCCGGCCGCGCGGGATGACTTCTGGCGGCTGCTGATCGAACTGTCCCGGGAACAGGGCGTGACGATCTTCCTGTCCACCCACTTCATGAACGAAGCCCAGCGCTGCGACCGCATCTCGCTGATGCACGCGGGCAAGGTGCTGGCCTGCGACACGCCGGACGCGCTGCAACAGCAGTTCCACGGCGAAACCCTGGAAGCGGCGTTCGTCACCTGCCTGGAACAGGCCCAAGGCGCGCCCGAAGCGACCACCGCGCCCTCCGAAACCGTCAGCGAACCCATGGCCCCACCCGTCAGCAAACGCGGGTTCAGCGTCGCCCGCCTGTTGGCCGTCGCCAGCCGCGAAGGCAAGGAACTGCTGCGGGACAAAGTGCGCATGGCCTTCGCCCTGTTGGGGGCGATTTTCATGATGGTGATCTTCGGCTACGGCATTTCCCTGGACGTGGAGAAACTCGCCTTCGCCGTCTACGACCAGGATCAGACGCCGCAAAGCCGGGCCTACTTGGAAGCCTTTCGCAGTTCGCGCTATTTCGCCGAACAGTCGCCGATCACTGACTCCAACGAACTGCACAAACGCCTGCAGCGCTCGGAGATCAAACTGGCGCTGGAGATTCCGCCAGGATTCGGCCGCGATCTCTACGCCGGCCGCCAACCCGCCGTGGCCGCCTGGCTCGATGGCGGCATGCCGTTCCGTGCGGAAACCAGCCGCAATTATGTCGAGGCCGTGCACCAGGCCAACCTCCAACAACTGGCCGAACTGAACAGCACACCACTGAATCAGCAAGCGGCCGCCAAACTGGAAACCCGCTTTCGCTACAACCAGGACGTGGTCAGCGTGAACGCTATCGGTCCCGGCGTGATGGCGCTGATCCTCGCGTTTATCCCGGCGATGCTCACGGCCCTGGGGATCGTGCGCGAGAAGGAACTGGGCTCCATCACCAACTTCTACGCCACACCCCTGACCCGCCTGGAATTCCTGTTGGGCAAGCAGGCGCCGTACCTGGCCGTGAGCCTGATCAACCTGGGCCTGCTGGTGGCGATGAACCGCTGGCTGTTCGGCGTGCCGTTCAAGGGCAGCGGCGTGACCCTGGCTTTCGGCGGCCTGCTGTATGTGCTGGCCACCACCAGCATGGGCCTGCTGATTTCCGCGTTCACCCGCACCCAGATCGCAGCGATCCTCGGCACCATGATCATCACCAGCCTGCCGACCATCCAGTTCTCCGGGCTGATCGTGCCGCGCTCGTCCCTGGAAGGCGCCGCCGCGTTGATGGGCATGTTGTTCCCGGCGGGCTACTTCCTCGACATTGCGGTGGGCACCTTTACCAAGGCCCTGGACCTGCGTCAGCTATGGCCACAGTGCCTGGCGCTGTTCGGGTTTTTCCTGGGGTTCACCGGGCTGAGCCTGATCATGCTCAAGAAGCAGGAGGCCTGAGATGCACAAGTTCGCCCATATCCTGCGCCTCGGCATCAAGGAACTGACCAGCCTGCGCCACGACAGCGTGTTGCTGCTGTTCCTGTTCTACGCCTTTACCGTCGCCATCTATATGCCCGCCGCCGGCTCGGTGATCGGCGTGCACAACGCCAGCGTGGCCTTTGTGGATGAAGACCACAGCGCGCTTTCCCGGCAACTGGCCGAAGCGCTGCAACCGCCGGAATTCCAGGCGGCGGTGCCGTTGCCGTACGACCAACTGGACAAGGTGATGGACAGCGGCCAGTACACCTTCGTGATCAACGTGCCGGCGAATTTCCAGGCCGACCTGTTGGCCGGGCGCCAGCCGGGGGTGCAGGTCAACGTCGATGCCACGGCCATGAGCCAGGCATTCATGGGTGCCGGGTATATCGGACGGATTTTCCAGCGGGAATTGCTGACCTATGGCAACCAGGCCGATGCCGCCCAAAAGGCGCCGGCGCTGCTGACCACCCGGGCGCTGTTCAATACCAACCTGGAAGGCGGCTGGTTTCTGGCGGTGATCCAGATCGTCAACAACATCACCATCCTCGCCATCGTGCTGACCGGCACCGCGCTGCTGCGTGAGCGCGAACACGGCACCCTCGACCATTTGCTGGTGCTGCCGCTGACTGCGCTGGAAATCATGCTGGCGAAAATCTGGAGCAACATGCTGGTGGTGGTGCTGTGCACCTGGCTGTCACTGGAAGTGGTGGTGAAAGGCTTGCTCGGCGTGCCGCTGGCCGGGTCGCTGACTTTGTTTTTGCTGGTGACGGCGCTGTACCTGTTTGCCAGTACTGCCCTCGGCATCTTCCTCGCCACCCTCGCCCGCTCGACGCCGCAGTTTGGCCTGCTGGCGATCCCGGTGATTATCCCGATGCTGCTGTTGTCCGGCGGCAGCACGCCGCTGGACAGCATGCCGCAGTGGTTGCAATGGGTGATGCAGGGCTCGCCGTCGACGCACTTTGTGAGCCTGAGTGCGGCGATTCTGTTCCGGGATGCGGGTGTGAATGTGGTGTGGCCGGACTTGCTGGCGCTGGCGGGGATTGGGTTGCTGTTCTTTGCGGTGGCGTTGGCGCGGTTCAGGAAGAGCCTGGCTTCCTGAGGTGCCTGTCAGGACCTCTTCGCGAGCAAGCCCGCTCCCACATTCAACCGCATTCTCATGTTAGAACTCGGTCAAGTGTAGGAGCGGGCTTGCTCGCGAAGGGCGCGAAGCGACCGGCTTACTGGATGATCAGGTTGTTGAACAACAGATCCTCAACCTGCGGCTTGCCGGTTTCGTCGTTCATCACTTGCTGGGTCTGCTTCAGGGCTTCCTGGCGCAGTTTTTCCTTCCCATCAACGCTGCTCATGGTGTCGTTGGTCTGCTGGGTAAACAGCGCCACCAACTGGTTGCGAATCAGCGCGTCGTTGGCTTTCACGGCAGCGGCTGCCTCGGGACCGGTGACCCGCAGGGCGATATCCGCCTTGAACACCCGCAGCTTCGCGGTGCCATCCAGGCCGTAGTTACCGACAAACGGCGGGCTCAGGCTGATATAGCTGACCTTCGGCGCTTCGCCTTCTTTGGCTTCTTCGGCCAGGGCTGCCGTCGGCAGTGTCAGGGCCAGCATCAACAGGATCCACGCTTTCACAGTTCATTCCTCAATTCGGTTGCCCAGTAGCATAACGCTAGCAGCCCTGAGCACAAGCTTATGGCGACTTATCAGGCCGGGGCATGCTCGTTGACCCGTCGCCCTGCCCACCTACACTTATCGGCCAACACGCCAAAAGGAATAGTCCGATGAAAGCTGTGCTGTGCAAAGCCTTCGGCCCCGCCGAAACCCTGGTGCTGGAAGACGTCGAAAGCCCGGCGATCAAGAAGAACGAAATCCTGTTGGACGTGCATGCGGCCGGGGTCAATTTCCCGGACACCCTGATCATCGAGGGCAAGTACCAGTTCAAGCCGCCCTTCCCGTTTTCGCCGGGCGGTGAAGCGGCAGGCGTGATCAGCCAAGTCGGTGAGAACGTCAGCCACCTGAAGGTCGGTGACCGGGTGATGGCCCTGACCGGCTGGGGCAGCTTCGCCGAGCAGGTCGCGGTGCCGGGCTACAACGTGCTGCCGATCCCGCCGAGCATGGACTTCAACACCGCCGCCGCCTTCAGCATGACCTACGGCACGTCGATGCACGCCCTGAAGCAACGGGCCAACCTGCAACCCGGGGAAACCCTGCTGGTGCTCGGTGCCTCCGGCGGCGTCGGCCTGGCTGCGGTGGAAATCGGCAAGGCCATGGGCGCCCGGGTGATCGCCGCGGCCAGCAGCGCCGACAAGCTGGCGGTGGCCAAGGCTGCCGGTGCCGATGAGTTGATCAACTACAGCGAAGCCAGCCTCAAGGACGAGATCAAACGCCTTACCGGCGGCAACGGCGTGGACGTGATCTACGATCCGGTGGGCGGCGACCTGTTTGACCAGGCCATTCGCGGCATCGCCTGGAATGGCCGGCTGCTGGTGGTGGGCTTTGCCAGCGGGCGCATTCCCGAGCTGCCGGTGAACCTGGCGCTGCTCAAGGGCGCGGCGGTGGTCGGGGTGTTCTGGGGGTCGTTCGCCCAGCGCCAGCCGCAGGACAATGCCGCCAACTTCCAGCAACTGTTCGGCTGGTTCGCCGAGGGCAAGTTGAAGCCGCTGGTGTCCCAGGTGTACCCGCTGGAGCAGGCGGCGCAGGCGATCAACGACCTCGGCCAGCGCAAGGCTGTGGGCAAGGTCGTGGTGCAGCTACGCTGACTATTGTTTCATTTTGTCCGCGGAGTGCCTGGGCCCATGATCGGCCGAGGCACTCACTCACTGGCAGGAATGAATAATGGTCACACCGCTGCGCGCGCTGTTTCTGGGGTTGTTGATGATGGTGTCGGCTCACGCCTTTGCCCATAAAGAGGGCAAGGATGTACGCGGGCTGAACAACGTGACGGTGCTGATCGTGCGCCATGCGGAAAAACCCGATGAAGGTCCGTTGCTGAGCCCCAAGGGCGAACAGCGGGCGGCGGCCTACGCCAGCTATTTCGACCCGCTGCTGTTGAACGGCATCTCCGTGGTGCCCCAGCGGCTGATCGCTACCAGCGACAGCAAGGAAAGCTCTCGCCCGCGCCTGACCCTGACACCCCTGGCCCAGCGCCTGCAGCTCCCGCTTGAAACCCCCTACTCAGACGATCAAGTCGGCAAGCTGGTGAAGTCCCTGCGCAAGTCCAACCAGGCGCAGACCGTGTTGATCGCCTGGCATCACGGGCATATCGACAAGTTGATCGAGTCCTTCGGCGGTGACGGCGCGGCGCTGACCGGGATGAAGAAATGGCCGGAAAATGTGTATGACTGGCTGATCGTGTTGCGCTTCGACGACCAGGGTCAACTGGTGGAGTCCCGCAGCCAGAAGATCCAGGAACACCTGCTTCCAGGTGATATCGCAGCCGCCAACGGCAACTGAACCGAATCACTGCCTGTGGTAAGGGAGCTTGCTCCCTCACCACAGCTTCTTGGCATCCCCTCCTGAAAACGTCCCTCACTTGCCTCTAAGCGACATGTTCGTAAAAGAACATGCAATTGCACTCAATTCCTATGCCCGCAGATAAGAGGCGGTGCTATTTTCGGTAACGAAACTGTAACATTCGCATCCGCAGTCAAAACAAGAAATCTGGAGCTCTTGAATGTTTGCTTTCTTCCGTCCTGCCGCACATCAGGCGCCCCTGCCTGAAGAAAAAATAGACAGCACGTACCGACGCCTGCGCTGGCAGATCTTCGCCGGTATTTTCTTCGGTTACGCCGGGTACTACCTGCTGCGCAAGAACTTCTCCCTGGCCATGCCGTACCTGATCGACGAGGGTTACACCCGTGGCCAGCTGGGCCTGGCAATGTCGGCGATCGCAATTGCCTATGGCCTGTCCAAGTTCCTCATGGGCCTGGTGTCCGATCGCTCCAACCCGCGCTACTTCCTGCCCTTCGGCCTGTTGGTGTCCGCCGGGGTGATGTTCATTTTCGGTTTCGCACCTTGGGCTACCTCCAGCGTGACCATGATGTTCATTCTGCTGTTCATCAACGGTTGGGCCCAGGGCATGGGCTGGCCGCCAAGTGGGCGGACCATGGTGCACTGGTGGTCGCAGAAGGAACGCGGCGGTGTGGTTTCCGTATGGAACGTGGCGCATAACGTCGGCGGCGGCTTGATCGGCCCGCTGTTCCTGCTGGGCATGGCCTGGTTCAACGACTGGCACGCGGCGTTCTACGTCCCGGCTACCGTGGCCCTGCTGGTGGCGGCGTTTGCCTTCATCACCATGCGCGACACCCCGCAATCGGTGGGCCTGCCGCCCATCGAGCAATACAAGAACGATTACCCGGAAGGCTACGACGCCAGCCACGAGGACGAATTCAGCGCCAAGGAAATCTTCGTCAAGTACGTGCTGCGCAACAAAATGCTCTGGTACATCGCCTTCGCCAACGTCTTCGTCTACCTGCTGCGCTACGGCGTGCTGGACTGGGCACCGACGTACCTCAAGGAAGCCAAGCACTTCGACGTGGATAAAACCTCGTGGGCGTACTTCTTCTACGAGTGGGCGGGCATTCCGGGCACGCTGCTGTGCGGCTGGATGTCGGACAAGATCTTCCGTGGCAACCGTGGCCTGACCGGCATTGTGTTCATGGGCCTGGTCACCGTGGCGACCCTGGTTTACTGGCTCAACCCGCCGGGCAACCCGATGATCGACATGATCGCGCTGTTCTCCATCGGCTTCCTGATCTACGGCCCGGTGATGCTGATCGGCCTGCAGGCGCTGGAACTGGCACCGAAAAAAGCCGCCGGTACCGCAGCGGGCTTTACGGGCTTGTTCGGTTACCTGGGTGGTTCAGTGGCAGCGAGTGCGGCCATGGGCTACACCGTCGACCATTTCGGCTGGGACGGTGGTTTCGTATTGCTGATCGGCGCGTGCCTGCTGGCCATCGCGTTCCTGATCCCCACCTTGTGGCATACCAATAGCGTCAGTGCCGCACGTTAATCGTCGGAACAGCCTTTGGAACACCGCTTGAGCCGCGCCTCCAGATTCTTGTCTGGCATGGCGTGGCTACGCAGGGCGTTGACGGTCTGCTCGACATAATCGCGCGTAGTGCCGTAACGCCCGCAAGCGCTTTGCAACACGTGATTCAGCACGATGTCGGGCAAATTGCCGGCATAACTGGGCAGGTGCCGCTCCAGGACAAATCCCAATGCCTGCACCTGGCTGCCATCTTCCAGACGACAGCTGAGCCAGTGCGGCCGGTACGAGGGATACGGCATCTCGCGCTGCCACAGGGCATACAGCGAGGCCTCCAGTTGATCTTCCGGCAAGCGGTAGGCAAACCCGCTGCACGAGCCGCCGCGATCCAGGCCAAACACCAACCCCGGTATTTCCGGCGTGCCCCGGTGCTCATGAGACCACAGGTACAAGCCCCGGTGATAACCGTGGACCCGCGCCCGCATCCGCTGTGTCGACGAACATTCAGGCCGCCAGATCAGCGAACCGTAAGCGAATAGCCAGACCGGCCCACCCTTGTGCAGCGCCATGGTGGCTTGCATCGAGCTCATCAACTGTTCGTGAGTGAGTTGCGGCCCCAGATCGAGCCGCGGAGGGTAAGCCAATTGCAAAAGATCAGATTCAATGGCGGTCATGGCAGATCGCTTAGGTCTCCTTTGTTGTTACGAGAAGCTGTTACCAGTTGTAAGCAACTTTACCGTAATAGAACGCGCCGCTGTAACCGTACGGCGAAAAAGTGCTATAGGCCAGATTGCCACCACTGCTGGCGTAGGCATTGAGTTTTTCCGGGTATTTGTCGGTGACGTTGTCGCCGCCAACGGTGAAGGTCCAGTTTTTCAGCTTGTAGTCGGCTGACAGATCCAACAGCCAGGCGGCCTTGAAGCGCTGGTCGTTGGTCGGGTCGGCCTGGTAGCTGGTGAATGAACCATAGCGCACCAAATTACTGTGCAGCGCCCAGTTGCCGAAACTCAGGTCGTTGCCCAGGCTCAGCTTGTGCTGTGGCGTGGTATCGCCCAGCAGGCCGATGCGCTCGCGACGATCCACCCGAACCAGGCTCGCGCCCAGGCTATCCAGTACGGACGGGTTGGCTTTTACGTCGGTGACCTTGGTGTGGTTGTAGTTGTAGCCCACGGTGCTGTTCCAGCGCACACCGTTGTCCAGTTGGTAGCGATAGTTGGCCACCAGGTCGACGCCATTGGTGGTGGTGTCGGTGGCGTTGGTGAAGTAGCGCACCGCGGTGTAGTTGATGTTGCCGACGCCATTGGCCTGCAGATACGCGAGCGCAGCCGGGTTCTTGCTCAGGTCCAGGTTGGAGGACAGGCTGATGCGGTCGCTGATGTCGATACGGTAGACATCGGCGGTCACGGTCAGGTTGTCGGTCGGCTCCAGCACCAGGCCGAGACTGTAGTTGCGGGACTTCTCGGCTTTCAGGTCTTCAGCGCCGAGCAGGCGCGCCACCTGGCTGTTGGCCGGGAAGGTGCCGGCTTCCTGGATGGTGTTGCCGATCAGTTGCGACGAGGTGTAGGCGAAGTTTTGCTGTGCCAGGGACGGCGCACGGAAACCGTTGGAAACACTGCCGCGCAAGGCCACTTGCGGGGTGAAGTCGTAGCGCGCCGAGAGCGAGCCGCTGACGTTGGAGCCAAAATCACTGTAGTCCTCGTGACGCACGGCGGCGGAGGCACTGAGTTTTTCGGTGAAGTTGGTTTCCAGGTCCAGGTACTGCGCCCAGTTGTGGCGCGTGCTGGTGCCGGCGTCGGAATCACGGAAGCCGCCCAGGCCCGAGCTGCCGGTCTGGTAGTAGGACGCCGGGTCGCCCGCCTTGATCTGGTAACCCTGGTCCAGGTATTCGCCGCCAAACGCCACCGACACTGGATACGGCAACCAGCCCAGGCTGAATTCCCGCGACAGGTCCAGGCTGAGTTGCTTCTGGTCATTGACCAACGTGCCGTTGTCGAACTTGCGCGGCGTGGCCAGGCCCAGCGAGGTGTTGATGGTTTCGGTACCGATCTGGTACTGGTTCTTGCCGTAGTTGACCGACACATCGTAGTGCCAGTCATAGGCCAACAAGCCGCGCAGGCCGACCGCCAGGGACGTGTCTTCCACGTCACCGCGAATCAACGGCAGGTAACCATTGGGGTTGAGTGCAGGAATGTTGTTGCTCGCGTTGCTGGCCCGGTAGAACGCCGCCGTTTCGCCGCGGGTCTTGCTGTAGCCGCCAAACGCATAGAACTCGGCCGCATCGCTGAAGGAATATTCCGAGTTGAGAAACAGCTTGCCCTGGTCAGTGGCCGGCTCGCCCTGGCGGAACACCCGCTGGCCGTAGGTCGTCGAACCAACGCTGCCCGGACGCAGGTCCTTGCCGGCGCGGTTGGTGTAATCGTTGTCGGCGCCTTCGGCAGAGATGTTGATAAACCCGTTATCGCCCAGCGCCACACCGGTGTTGCCGCTGAGGTTGCGCTGGATACCGTCGCCCTTCTTGTACTCACCAAACTTGCTGGTGATCGAGCCGCCGTGGTCGTCATGCTTGAGGATCACGTTGATCACCCCGGCAATCGCATCGGAGCCGTAGCGGGCCGATGCGCCGTCACGCAGCACCTCGATATGGTCGACCGCCGACAACGGGATCGCATTCAAATCCGCCGGCGCCGAGCCACGCCCAACCGCACCGCCGAGATTGACGAAGGCACTGGTGTGGCGGCGCTTGCCGTTGACCAGCACCAACACCTGGTCCGGTGACAGGCCACGCAGCTGCGCCGGGCGCACCAGTTCGGCACCGTCTACCAGGCTCGGGCGTGGAAAGTTGATGGAAGGAATCAATCGGGCCAACACCGCGCCCAACTCATCAGAGCCGGTGCTGCGCAAGGTGTCGCCGGAAATCACATCGATAGGTGACAACGAGGCACTGGCGGTGCGCTCTTGGGCGCGGGTGCCGGTGACAATGACTGTATCGAGTTTGGGTACATCGGCAGTGGCCGTTTCGGCGGATGCCACTGGACTGAATCCCACAGCGGTCAGCAAATTAGCCGACAAAATCGCCGTGTACAGCAGGTGCTGCTTGTTGCTCCCCATACCGCTCCCCTTGGAATCAAAAGCCAGAACGTCAATGCTCTGAGCTCGTACGATCGATCCGTGTGGCGGACGGTGGCGGTCATTTATTGGTTATTGGCAGAAAGTCGGTAGTCCGTTGGCATATAGCTTAATGATATTTATGTAACAAATTAAATACCTTTAAAGAATAAGCGAATGCATAAGCCCAGGCCGCTCCGCTCATCAGGATTGGCTGCCTCAATCCCTGTAGTTTCAGCGCAGGTTCAGCCTGGGGGCACGCTGAGCCTTCAAAATAGGCGCCTGTCACGACCCACCTGGCCGCCAACCGAATCGACTACCGAGGTCACTCCATGAAATACCGACTGCCCAGCCTGTTGTTCCTGGCACAGGCCACCACCGCCCTGGCGGCGGAAGTGCCGACCCAGGACGAAAAAGGCTTCTGGTATGCCCAGACGAGCGTCTACACCCGGCATTTTGCGCCGGACAAGGACCACAACAACAACCAGGACCTGATCGGCCTGGAGCGCAATGAAGCGTCAGGCCTGGTGTATGGCGGGGCGACGTTTCGCAACTCGTTCAGCCAGCGTTCGTACTACGCCTATGCCGGCAAACGCTACGACATGCCCGATTACCCGGTGTACTTGAAGCTGACAGGGGGTGTGATCCAGGGCTATCGCGGCAAGTACCGCGACAAGATTCCCCTGAATGGACTGGGGGTGGCGCCGGTGATCATCCCCTCGGTGGGCACCCACTACGGGCCGGTCGCCGCCGAGCTGGTGTTGCTCGGGTTCAATGCGGCGATGGTGACCACGGGCGTTCGTTTCTGATCAAGCCACTGAAGGGCTTCTGTGGCGAGGGAGCTTGCTCCCGCTGGGTCGCGAAGCGGCCCTGAAGTTCATGCGATCTTAAAGATAGAACCCAGCGACTGTTTCGGGGCTGCTGCGCAGCCCAGCGGGAGCAAGCTCCCTCGCCACATGTTACGGGCGAGGTGCGTAGGCAAATACGTCAGCACGCATCTGGTGTGCATCCATGCCGGCCTCGACCAGCGCATCCAGGGTGCCGTAGATCATCGCCGGTGAACCACTGGCGTAGACATGCACGGCCTTGAGGTCGCTGATGTCTTCGCACACCGCTTCATGCAACAGCCCGCAGCGCCCTTCCCAGCCACACAGGTCGCTGACCACTTTGTGCAGGAACAGGTTGGGCAGTTGCAGCCACTGGTCCCAGTGCTCGATGTCGTAGAAGTCTTCCGGTCGACGTACCCCCCAATACAGATGCACCGGGTGCTTGAAGCCACTGGCGCGACAGTGTTCGATCAGGCTATGCATCTGGGCCATGCCGGTGCCGGCGGCGATCAGCACCAGCGGCCCGTCGGGCAGTTCCGCCAGGTGGGTGTCGCCAAACGGCATTTCGATGCGGGCCATCTGGTTGCGCTGCAACTGCTCCAGCAGGCTGCGGGCGCTGTCTTCCCGGGCCAGCACGTGCAATTCCAGCTCGCGCCCGGCGTGGGGCGCCGAGGCCAGGGAGAATGCCGACTTCTCGCCGTTTTCCCGCTCGATCATCAGGTATTGCCCGGCGTGGTAGCGCACCGCCTTGCCGGCCGGAGCCCGCAGGCGCACGCGCCATACGTCACCGCCCACCTCGACGCATTCACTCAGTTGGCAAGACAGTTTGCGCACCGGCAACTCTCCCGGCGCCAGCACGCCATCCCACAACACAATGCAATCTTCCAGCGGTTCGGCAATGCAGGTATAGAACTCGCCATGGTCACGCACCTCACCGGCTTGCTGCACCCGGCCTTCCACCAGCAGCGCCGCGCACACGTGGCACACGCCATTGCGGCAGGCCTGGGGGCAATCGTAGCCCAGGCGGCGCGCGCCCTCGAGGATCCGCTCGCCAGGCGTAAGTTCAAGTACCGCACCGGAAGGCTGCAGGGTTACACGCATCAATCTATTCCTAATTCTTTCCAGAGCGCATCGACACGGGCAGTGACCGCTTCGTCCTTGACGATCACGCGGCCCCATTCGCGGGTGGTTTCACCCGGCCATTTATGGGTGGCGTCCAGGCCCATTTTCGAGCCGAGGCCCGATACCGGGGAAGCAAAGTCGAGGTAGTCGATCGGCGTGTTGTCGATCATCACCGTGTCGCGCTTGGGGTCCATGCGCGTGGTGATGGCCCAGATCACGTCGTTCCAGTCCCGGGCGTTGATGTCGTCGTCGGTGACAATAACGAACTTGGTGTACATGAACTGTCGCAAAAACGACCACACACCCAGCATTACCCGCTTGGCGTGGCCGGGGTACGACTTCTTCATCGTCACGATGGCCATGCGATACGAGCAGCCTTCGGGCGGCAGGTAGAAGTCAGTGATTTCCGGAAACTGCTTTTGCAGGATCGGCACAAACACTTCGTTCAACGCCACGCCGAGGATCGCCGGCTCATCAGGCGGGCGGCCGGTGTAGGTGCTGTGGTAGATCGGCTTGATCCGGTGGGTGATGCGCTCGACGGTGAACACCGGGAAGCTGTCGACTTCGTTGTAGTAGCCGGTGTGGTCGCCGTAGGGGCCTTCATCGGCCATCTCGCCCGGGTGAATCACGCCTTCGAGGATGATTTCGGCGGTGGCCGGCACTTGCAGGTCGTTACCGCGGCATTTCACCAGCTCAGTGCGATTGCCGCGCAACAGGCCCGCGAAAGCGTACTCGGACAGGCTGTCGGGCACCGGCGTGACGGCGCCGAGGATGGTCGCCGGGTCGGCGCCCAGGGCCACGGAAACAGGGAATGGCTGGCCGGGGTGCTTTTCGCACCACTCACGGAAATCCAGGGCGCCGCCACGGTGGCTCAGCCAGCGCATGATGACCTTGTTGCGGCCGATCACTTGCTGACGGTAGATGCCGAGGTTCTGGCGGTCCTTGTTCGGGCCCTTGGTGACGGTCAGGCCCCAGGTGATCAGCGGGCCGACGTCGCCAGGCCAGCAGGTCTGCACGGGGAGCATGCCGAGGTCGACATCCTCGCCTTCGATCACCACTTCCTGGCAAACCGCGTCTTTCACGACCTTGGGGGCCATGGCGATGATCTTGCGGAAGATGGGCAGCTTCGACCAGGCGTCCTTGAGCCCCTTGGGTGGCTCGGGTTCCTTGAGGAAGGCCAGCAGCTTGCCGATCTCGCGCAGTTCGCTGACCGACTCGGCGCCCATGCCAAACGCCACGCGGTCGGGAGTGCCGAACAGGTTGCCGAGCACCGGGATATCAAAGCCCACCGGGTTTTCGAACAGCAGCGCCGGGCCCTTGTTGCGCAAGGTGCGGTCGCAAATCTCAGTCATCTCCAGGACCGGGGAAATCGGCACCTGGATACGTTTCAACTCTCCGCGCTGCTCAAGTTGCTGCACGAAATCCCGAAGATCCTTGAATTTCATTAACCATGCCACCCGTAAAATAGGCGTACATCCTACCTGCTCTTACGGTCGCTGGCAGCTTATTGAGCAGCATTGCCGACGACACAGACTCAAAGAGCCGATGCCTGGGTTTCATCGCGCAAGGCTTTGAACAAGGGTTCAAGAAACGCCTCGACATACCGCGAACCAACCGCCGAGAGGTGATTGTCGTCGGTGTACAGCGACTGACCGTCCAGTTCCACCCGGCACCAGTCATTCGCACTGCATAACTTGGGCGCCGGATCCATTACCTTTACCCCGGGATCAGCCGCCGCCATGCGCTCGAATACGCTGCTGATATAGGCCTGGCGCTGGAGGTGCTCATCCAGGGGCATGCCTTCTTTGTCGGTGGGCCGGCCGAGCATCGCCAGGCGACTCAAGCGGTAAGGCGGACTGAATTCCTGCAGGGGGACTTCCTTGACCAGCCACACCCGATGACCGCTGGCGCGCAATTGCTGCACAAGGGCGCCCAGACTTTCAGCGAAGCGCCGCTCGGCGAAGGCGCGGTCATAGGTTCCGGTCGCCGGGTCCAGCAACGAAGCCTCGGTATCACCATCGCGCTGCCCATAGACATACAGGCTCCAGCGCGCCACCAGCACCACGTCGCTAAAGGTTTCCTTGCCGAGCAGTTGCGTGACCTGCTGGTTAAAGGTCAAGCAGCCCGGAACGCTTTCCTTGCGATTAAACGGCAGGCAACCGGCATAACCTGCCTGCGTGACGCTGACACCGTACTTGCTGGCGCCGTCTCGCAACGCCGGAACCAGCGCCGTGGCATGGCTATCGCCCCAGACCAGCGCGCGCGTCGGCGTGGACTGAGGCCCGAAATGACAAAATCCATGGTGGCGATTTTTCCCACCATCCACCAGGCAGGCCATGAGGTCCGGGCTCCACTCGCGCGCCTGGGCAAATTGCAGCGCCTCGGGCGACAGGCGCCAAGGCAACCCCTTCGTCAAGACCAGGCCTTTGCCGAGCAGTCCCACCCCAAGCAGCGCGATACCCGCCGCCACCAGGATTTGCTTGCGCCCTGCCAACAGCCGACGTTCACGGAACGGCGCCTCGACAAACCGCCAGGACGCATAACCCAACACCAGGCTCAACACAAACAGTGCACCAAGCTCCCACGGGCCCAGCCCGTCGACACTGGCGTACTTGCCAAACACGTACACCGGCCAGTGCCACAGGTACCAGGAGTAGGAGATCAGGCCAATCCCCACCAGCAAGCGGCTACCCAGCAGCTTGCTCGTCAGGGTAGTTTGCTGGCCGTTGGCCCAAATCAGGCAGACCACGCCCACCACCGGCAACAGCGCTGCGGCGCCGGGAAACGGCGTGCTCGGGTCATACGCGAAGACCGCCAGCAGGATCAGGCCGAGGCCGGCAAGGCTGACGGCCTGCGCCAACGCCGGGCTGGCGCGGTACTCGCGTACCGGCATTACCGCCAGCATTGCGCCCGCCAACAGCTCCCAGGCACGCATCTGCAGCAGGAAAAAGGCTCGTTCCGGGGCGTGGGCCACCGCCCACGTACTCATGCCGAATGACACCAGCAACAATACGAACAGCGCCGTGCGCCAATATTTGAGCCGGCTCGACAGCAGTGTCAGCAGCAGTGGGAAGAGGATGTAGAACTGTTCTTCAACCGACAATGACCAGGTATGCAGCAACGGTTTGATATCGGAGGCCACATCAAAGTAACCGTCCTGACGCATGAAAAACAGGTTGGAGATAAACACCACCTGGTTATGTATCGAGCGCCCCAACTCGCTGTAATCCTTGGGCGCCAGCAGGAACCAGCCCACCACCAGCGCGCCGAGCATCATCACGAACAGTGCCGGCAGGATACGCCGCGCTCGCCTGGCCCAGAAGCTGACAAAACTGAAACGGCCGGCCTCACGCTCGCGCCAGATGATCGAGGTGATCAAGTAGCCGGAGATCACGAAAAACACGTCGACGCCGACAAAGCCGCCGGTAAAGCCCGGTACACCAAAATGAAACAGCACAACAGCGAGCACAGCTATGGCACGCAGGCCGTCAATGTCCCTGCGATAAGCGAGAATGGTCATAAAATCTTGTAATTTGCCTGATCGGATGGACAGCGAGTGTAGTCACACACGCGAGTTTGTTTCTAAACAGACACACACTAAAGCCAAACCTCCTTTTCCAGAAACAAAAAAAATGGCGCCCCATGGGGCGCCATCCTTTTTGACCGAAGCGTCGTGTTACTTGCGCTTCATCGACAGGAAGAACTCGTCGTTGGTCTTGGTGGTTTTCAGCTTGTCGATCAGGAACTCGATGGCCGCAACTTCGTCCATCGGGTGCAGCAGCTTGCGCAGGATCCACATGCGCTGCAGTTCGTCATCGGCGGTCAGCAACTCTTCGCGGCGCGTGCCGGAACGGTTGATGTTGATGGCCGGGAACACCCGCTTCTCGGCGATACGACGGTCCAAAGGCAGTTCCATGTTGCCGGTACCTTTAAACTCTTCGTAGATCACTTCATCCATCTTCGAACCGGTTTCAACCAGTGCGGTGGCGATGATGGTCAGCGAGCCGCCTTCTTCGATGTTCCGCGCAGCGCCGAAGAAACGTTTCGGTTTCTCCAGGGCGTGGGCATCGACACCACCGGTGAGCACCTTGCCGGAGCTTGGGATCACGGTGTTGTAGGCACGGGCCAGACGGGTGATGGAGTCGAGCAGGATCACCACGTCTTTCTTGTGTTCGACCAGGCGCTTGGCCTTCTCGATCACCATTTCGGCAACCTGCACGTGGCGGGTTGGCGGCTCATCGAACGTCGAGGCAACCACTTCGCCGCGCACGGTGCGCTGCATTTCGGTTACTTCTTCCGGACGCTCATCGATCAGCAACACGATCAGGTGAACTTCAGGGTTATTACGGGCGATGTTCGCTGCGATGTTCTGCAGCATGATGGTCTTGCCGGCTTTCGGCGGGGCCACGATCAGGCCGCGCTGGCCTTTGCCGATCGGGGCACACAGGTCGATGACACGACCGGTCAAGTCTTCGGTGGAACCGTTGCCGGCTTCCATCTTCATGCGCACGGTCGGGAACAGCGGCGTCAGGTTCTCGAAGAGAATCTTGTTTTTCGCGTTCTCGGGACGATCGTAGTTGATCGTGTCGACCTTGAGCAGGGCGAAATAACGCTCGCCTTCCTTTGGAGGGCGGATCTTGCCAACGATGGTGTCACCGGTGCGCAAGTTGAAGCGACGGATCTGGCTCGGCGAGACGTAGATATCGTCTGGGCCGGCGAGATAGGAAGCGTCTGCAGAGCGGAGGAAGCCGAAGCCGTCCTGGAGAATCTCCAGCACGCCATCACCGGAGATTTCCTCGCCGCTTTTCGCGTGCTTTTTCAGCAGGGAGAAAATCACGTCCTGCTTGCGCGAACGGGCCATATTTTCTATGCCCATCTGTTCGGCCAATTCGAGCAGTTCGGTAATCGGCTTTTGCTTGAGTTCAGTCAGATTCATATAGGAATGACGTAATCATTTATGGAGGGGGGGAAATTAAGCTTTTGGCTTAATGAGGCCGCGCCGCAGAGAAGGCGACAGGATCGCGTACTAATCGAAAAGGAGAGCGTCGGCGACGGCTTGCAGGGGGCAGTGGAGAAACCAGTGCGGGGCCGAATGTACCACCTGAGTTTCAGAGCGTCTAGCCCTGTTTCACGAAAAAGCCCCGCAAATTGCGGGGCTTTTTGAGGACGCTTAGATATTGGCGTCGAGGAAAGCCTGCAGCTGGGACTTCGACAGCGCGCCGACCTTGGTGGCCTCGACGTTGCCGTTCTTGAACAGCATCAGGGTCGGGATACCACGCACGCCGTGCTTGGCCGGAGTTTCCTGGTTGTCGTCGATGTTCAGCTTGGCAATGGTCAACTTGCCTTCGTAAGTGGTGGCAATGTCGTCCAGGACCGGAGCGATCATTTTGCAAGGACCGCACCACTCAGCCCAGTAGTCAACCAGCACCGGGCCCTGGGCCTTCAGTACTTCGGCCTCGAAGGTCGCGTCGGTGACGTGCTTGATAAGATCGTTGCTCATGGATGTCTCCGGGTTGTAAGCAAAAAAAACGTTGCCCATCATAGCCGCCCTTCCCGCGTTCAGGAAGCTGCAGCTGATTGACTCTTCCTATGATGGCGCATGAGTTTGGGTATAGCCCAACTCATGGGGTTACGGGAGTGATGAAGGCAATCCCTGTACGCAACGCCGCGTTACGCACATGTTCCTGCATGCTTTTCTGCGCCGCCCCGCTGGCGCGTCGGGCCAGGGCACGGAGGACCTTGCGGTGCTCCTGCCAGGTCTCCATGGCCCGCTCCGGCCGGATGAACGGTAGTTTCTGGCTCTCCAGGAACACCTCGGCACTGGCGCTGAGGATGCTCACCATCGCCTGATTGCCGCTGGCCAGCAGGATGCGCCGGTGGAATTCGAAGTCCAGCCGGGCGGCTGCCTCGAAATCACCGGCCTTCAGCTCCTTGCGCATCGCCTCGACGTTATCTTCCAGGATGTCCAACTCCCCGGTGGTCAGCGTCACCGCCGCCAGCCCCGCCGCAAAACCTTCCAGGGCGTAGCGCAGTTGAAAGATATCCAGCGGCGTCGCCTGCGCCGTAAACGGCCAGGCCAACCCCGGCAGCTCTTCGACTGCTTGCACGAACACGCCTTTGCCCGGCTGCACACTTACCACGCCCAAGGCACTGAGTGACGACAAGGCTTCACGCAAAGAGGCCCGGCTCACGCCCAATTGCAGCGCCAGGTCGCGCTGGGAGGGCAACGCATCACCCGGCCCGAAGCCCTCGTCAGCGATCAATTTGCGGATGGCCTGTAGCGCCACTTCCGGTACGGCTTGGGCGATGGAATTCATAAGAAACTCAGGTTTCCAGTCAACTGAGCGGCTAGTTGTAAAGCTATTCGCAGCGCCCGGCAAGCCACGCCCCAAAGGGGCTCGCGCGGTTTTGACGGCGCTCGAAAAGGGTGCAGAAAACCCAGTAACTGTTCAGACCAGTAAGACCGCCAAGACTCAACAGCCACCGGCTCTGGCGCGAAATACGGCGGTGCTGGCATGGGCTGTGCACTGGCAAAAACCGGAAAATCCTTTCGTCCTTTTCGGAGAGTCGCCATGACCAAGCGTTGCAGCGCCCTGCTCACTGCCCTGTTTGCCAGCCTGATGCTGAGCCAGGCGCCCGCCCAGGCCAACGGTCTGGACGATATCGTCGCCCGTGGCACCCTCAAGGTGGCCGTGCCCCAGGATTTCCCGCCGTTCGGGTCGGTCGGCCCGGACATGAAGCCCCGCGGCCTGGACATCGACACCGCAAAGCTTTTGGCCGACCAGCTCAAGGTCAAGCTTGAACTGACCCCGGTCAACAGCACCAACCGCATCCCGTTCCTCACCACCGGCAAGGTCGACCTGGTGATTTCCAGCCTGGGCAAGAACGCCGAGCGCGAGAAGGTCATCGACTTCTCCAAGGCCTACGCGCCCTTCTACCTCGCCGTATTCGGCCCTCCCGATGCGCCGATCAGCACCGTTGACGACCTCAAGGGCAAAACCATCAGCGTGACCCGTGGCGCCATCGAAGACATCGAGCTGACCGCCGTGGCGCCTAAAGAGGCGACGATCAAGCGCTTTGAAGACAACAACTCGACCATCGCCGCCTACCTCGCCGGCCAGGTGGACCTGATCGCCAGCGGCAACGTGGTGATGGTGGCCATCAGCGAACGCAACCCCAAGCGCGTGCCGGCACTGAAGGTGAAGCTCAAGGACTCGCCGGTGTACGTGGGCGTGAACAAGAACGAGCCGGCGCTGCTGGACAAGGTGAACCAGATCCTGGTCGCGGCCAAGGCCGACGGCAGCCTGGAAAAGAATGCATTGCAGTGGCTCAAAGAGCCGCTGCCGGCTGATCTCTGAGCGCGGTAACGAGGATTAGCCTATGGCCTATCAATTCGACTTTGTGCCGGTCCTGGCCAATACCGATCTGTTGCTGCGCGGCGCGCTGTTCACACTTGAACTGACCGCCATCGGTGCAGTACTGGGCGTGGCGCTGGGAATCGTCGGCGCCGTGGTGCGGGCGTGGAAGATCCAGCCGTTCAGTTGGATCTTCGGCGTGTACGTCGAGTTGATCCGCAACACGCCGTTCCTGGTGCAGTTGTTTTTCATCTTCTTCGGCCTGCCGTCCCTCGGCCTGAAAATCACCGAATGGCAGGCGGCAGTGCTGGCGATGGTGATCAACCTGGGGGCGTACTCCACCGAGATCATCCGCGCCGGGATCCAGGCGATCCCCCGCGGGCAACTGGAAGCGGCGGCCGCGCTGGCGATGACACGTTTCGAGGCGTTCCGCCATGTGGTGTTGCTGCCCGCGCTGGGCAAGGTCTGGCCGGCCCTGAGCAGCCAGATCATCATCGTGATGCTCGGCTCGGCGGTCTGCTCGCAGATCGCCACCGAGGAACTGAGCTTTGCCGCCAATTTTATCCAGTCGCGCAACTTCCGCGCCTTTGAAACCTATGCGCTGACAACCCTGGTCTACCTGTGCATGGCGTTGATGATCCGCCAATTGCTGAACTGGATCGGCCGGCGCTATGTCATGAGGAACGCCCGATGAGTGATTTTTCGTTCTGGGACATCGTGCGCAACCTGCTCACCGGTTTGCAGTGGACCTTGCTGCTGTCGCTGGTGGCGTTCATCGGCGGCGGCGTGATCGGCTTGCTGGTGATGACTATGCGCATCAGCACCAAGGCGTTCCCGCGCAATGTCGCCCGCACCTATATCGAGCTGTTCCAGGGCACGCCGCTGTTGATGCAACTGTTCCTGGTGTTCTTCGGCATCGCCTTGCTCGGCGTGGACATTTCGCCCTGGCTGGCGGCGGCGATTGCCTTGACCCTGTTCACCAGCGCCTACCTGGCCGAAATCTGGCGTGGCTGCGTCGACTCCATCGCCCACGGCCAATGGGAGGCGTCCGCGAGCCTGGCCCTGAACCCGCTGGAGCAATTGCGCTATGTGATCCTGCCCCAGGCCCTGCGCATTGCCGTGGCGCCAACCGTGGGTTTCTCGGTGCAAGTGGTCAAGGGCACCGCCGTGACCTCGATCATCGGCTTCACCGAGCTGACCAAGACCGGCGGCATGCTCGCCAACGCTACTTTCGAACCCTTCATGGTCTATGGCCTGGTGGCGCTGGGTTACTTCCTGCTCTGCTACCCCTTGTCCCTCAGTGCGCGCTACCTGGAAAGGAGACTGCATGCCTCTGCTTAGAATTTCCGCCCTGCATAAATATTACGGCGATCACCACGTACTCAAGGGCATTGACCTGAGTGTCGAAGAAGGCCAGGTGGTGGCGATCATCGGTCGCAGCGGCTCGGGCAAATCCACCCTGCTGCGCACCCTCAATGGCCTGGAGTCGATCAACGACGGCGTGATTGAAGTCGACGGAGAATACCTCGACGCCGCCCGCGCCGACCTGCGCACCCTGCGGCAGAAAGTCGGCATGGTGTTCCAGCAGTTCAACCTGTTCCCACACCTGACGGTGGGCGAAAACGTCATGCTTGCGCCGCAAGTGGTGCAGAAAGTGCCGAAAGCCAAGGCCGCACAATTGGCGCGACAAATGCTCGAGCGCGTTGGGCTGGGGGAGAAGTTCGACGCGTTCCCCGATCGTTTGTCCGGCGGCCAGCAGCAGCGGGTAGCAATCGCCCGGGCTCTGGCGATGTCGCCCAAAGTGCTGCTGTGCGATGAAATCACCTCGGCCCTGGACCCGGAGCTGGTCAACGAAGTGCTCAGCGTAGTGCGCCAACTGGCCAAGGATGGCATGACACTGATCATGGTCACCCATGAGATGCGTTTTGCCCGGGAAGTGGGTGACAAGCTGGTGTTCATGCACCAGGGCAAGGTGCATGAAGTGGGCGACCCGAAAATCCTGTTTGCCAATCCGCAGACCGCCGAGCTGGCCAACTTCATCGGTTCGGTGGAGCGCACGGACTGAGGCATCAGGCCCCGGGCGCCCACTCAAAACCGCCCTGCCCCTCAAATGTCGTTTCATCCCTGACGGCCAGCAAAGCCGCAGGCAGGAAGGTCTCGACGTTGACCAGGGCGGTGAAGCGGCGCCCATGCACCGGCATACCCGCTACGTGTGCAACAAGCCTATGGCCCGGCAGCAATCGTCCGGTCGCCGGCTCTTCAGACAGGTGCGGCATTACCAGCTCAACGGATTTTCCATCGACTTGAGCGGACTGCAGGCTCAGGGTGAAATGCCCCTGGCGCCCAAACCGAAAGCCCTCCAGGCCTGCGGGTACGCCCGTAAAGCGCAGCGCCATGGATACCGGCACCTCACAGGCCATGCTCAGGCGAAGCGTGCGCTTGCCCAGCGCGATCTGTGGGTGGCCCCGCTCGGCTTGGCGAACCAGACCGTAATCAACCCGGGGCTGGCTCAAGGACACCTGGCAGTTATCTGCCCGCGCCTCATTGGCCAACACCACGACAAACAGCAGCAGGTAAAGGATAAGCCCATGACGCAGGCGTACACCGTCAAAAGGCCCCACCGGCTCAGAGGGTACGGCAGACCGCCGAACCTGTTTCATAGAATTTGTCGTCATTGGATTCTGGCTCAAGGTTCAGTTGCAACAAGCAGGTGCTTGAATCTGGCAAGGAGATGTTCAGCGCTCGCGACTCATCCAGGCTGTTAAGGAAGACCATGCCCTCGCCCACGACGCTGGTCAGGAAAGCATTGTTGCTGTCGAGAACCGAGGCTCCCTGGGGCAAGGGTTGGCCCCGCGCGTCACGGACCTCAAGCAATACACGGCGCACTTTCACTACTTCGAAATCGATCGTGTTGAAAGAACCGCGTCCGGCCGCAAGGACCTTGGTGCCGTTTTTCAGATCGATGCGCTTGGGCAGGGATTGGGTTTGCACCTCGACATTGCTGCTGCGGTAGGCAGGCAGGCTGGCGATCACCGCCTGCCCGCGGTAGTCAGTCCAGACCGGCCCCTGCGGCGTCGAAACCTTGGCTGCCCCGACATTACCCACCGAGACAATTCCAAAGGTGTCCTGGACGGCATAGGGCGAGAACGTCATGCCTCTGTCGTGGGCCACCACGCCGCCCTGCAATTGGCCGGTATACCCGGTGCTCAATGAATCATGTCGCACACCCAACCCTATCTGGGTGTAACGCGGCATGGCATTCACGCGGGCGTGAACAGCCTGTGTACGGCTCGCCTGCTCACGCGTAACCCCCACTTCATAGTTCACATAGTCGTTGACCCGATCGCTGAAGGCGGTCCCAAGATCGAACCTGTCGCCCCGCCGACTGGCATACGAGGTGACGCGGCGATCCCCACCGAACGGCACGGTGACCTGCAACCGAAGCGAAAGCCCCTTATCCGACACATCGCTGCGCTCTTCTCGAACGGTGTTCTTGACCTTGCGCGGTCGAGAGCCGCCCACCCGGGAATCCGCAATCAAAGCCACCTGGGTGCCATTGAACTGCTGGTTCCATGAGGCGAATACGTGTTCGGCGGAGCGATCATCAAATTGCGAGCTGCGGGAATAACTGACGGAAAAGCCTCCCAGGGACGGGTCGACCCAACTCAAACCTACCGTGTATTGGTCCTTGAAGCGGGCATCCCGCTGGTCACGCCGCGTCGACTGCCCCACTTCCAGTACTTCGCGATAATCCCGCGTCTGGGTAGTGGCACTCGACGTCATTTCAATGCCGGCGAACAGCGGACTTCCCACGGTGACTGAGCTGCGAGCCCCGGTAACTTCGTCCCGGCCATCGCGAGACAGGTTCTGGCGCACGCCAACCGAAAGGTGCTGGAAAAAAACACTGCTCCACACGCCACCCGCCGCCTGGTATTCGTCGGTACTCAACAGGCCGAATCCCAGTGACGAGTTGCGCCCCAATCCCCAGGTCCCACTGCCCATCGCCACGACCGGAGGCTCCCCGGCACCCGGATTTTCCCCACGCACCTTGCCCAGGGAGAAGTAATAACCGGGCTCTATCGGTACCGCCCCCGCAAAGGACGCGGCAGGGACGGTGAACCCATGCCTGCCACCGCGAGTGCCAATGACACTGACCTCAAGATCGCTGGTGCCATTGAGTATGGGTAATCCGGTCAACGTGAACGGGCCTTCCGGTACCAGTGTGGTATGGATCAACACCCCGGCCTGGCGCACCTCGACCCGGGATGGGCTCTGGGCCAAACCTTCGACCACCACGCTGCTGCCACCCGGACTGCGCGATTGGCCATCCGGCGAGAGCTGGAAACCCGACAGCTGTAACCCACCGAACACCGGGTTGTTGCTGGAAATCTGCCCGACCTGGAAGGTCGACTTCAGGGGCGCGAAATCGCGCTGGGCGTAGGCATTCACATGCTCGCTGCTGCGCTTGCCGTTATCGGAGACAAAGAATTGGCGGCTTCGGACGATCCAGTTGCCGATATTGAATCCCGCCTCGGTGTAGGCCGAAACCGAGCGGGAAGAGCCGCTGTTGAAGCGCTCTTCGAACCCCTGAACATCGTAATTGAACAAGGCTGCCGTGCCGCCCTGGGAGAAACTGCCGACATCCCATTCGGCCTCGCGCATTGACTGAGTAGGCACCACCAGCGATACCTCATCGCTGCCGGGGCGCAACTTGACGATGGTCGCGGGGTAAGCACCGAGAAAGTCATGACACGCCTGATCGGGCGCAATGCCCGGCCGAATAATCGCGGCTGGCAACCGCAACCCGGCCTTGTCCAGCAGGACCGGGGTAAAACACAACTGCCCCTGGTAGTCGAAGCGCGCCTCCACCAGGCCCAATGAGGTGCCGTTGACCTGCAGCCCCACCACGTGCACGCCCTCGCGGAATCGCGCAGCACTGCGAAAATAATGGGCAACCTTCGGGTCGATCCCGTTCGCCGACAAGACCGCCAGATCAAAACC
The DNA here is from genome assembly GCF_013385665.1 of Pseudomonas sp. D4002. NCBI lineage: Bacteria > Pseudomonadati > Pseudomonadota > Gammaproteobacteria > Pseudomonadales > Pseudomonadaceae > Pseudomonas > Pseudomonas sp. D4002. The sequence goes on along the minus strand of NZ_JACAPN010000024.1, from coordinate 171,140 downwards.
CGATCCAAGCTCCAGCGCGTAGGCGGGAAGGCTCCACAGCGTTGCCAGGCCGATACAAGTCCGGGAAACCGAGGTTCGAATGGGTCGTACAGAGAGGCTCCAATCGTTTGCATGGGTAGCATTTCTCATAGACCGCTCAACCCGCCTCGACAACAACGGAGGCTTCGTAGGCGGTTGCCGAATACCCGTAGACCGTCGCGGGTTGAATCTCGACACCGCTGACCTGGGCCACCGCCTCTTCGATGCGGGTCGATAACACTTCGCCAGGCAGGATATAGGTGCGCGGCAATATCGCCGGGTGCCTCGACGGCAGCAGGTGTACCTCCAGCCCCATCCGGACCACGTAGGCACTGTCGTTATGAACCGTCAGCCGATTTCCCCGCAGCTTCCACTTCAGCAACTTCCATGGCTCCTGATGCCGCGGCAAGCCCTGGGGATGCAGGATCAGCGGTAAGTCCTGTCGAATGGTCACTCCAATAGTCGAGCGCCCTTCGGCGCGCGCCTGCGGAATACCTTCAAAGGTGACGCGCTTCAATCGCTGAGTCTTGAGCGGCTGCTTCAAGGTACTGATAAACCGCACAAGTTGTGTTTCGCCCGGTTCGACACGGGCGATAGGAGGCGTAACGATCAAGAGTGTCTCCGGATCTTCCGGGACGTTTTGAATGACTGTGTGAAGTAAAGCAGGGCCAGCGTCCGTATTTTTTACGTTGATCGTCGCTTCACCGTTCTCTTCATAAAGAATAACAACGGATGTTTCCGGCTCCATCCCATCCGCTCTTACACTGCCAGAAACTAAAAAATAAAGATTCGCACACCAGAACAGAGCATTAACTGCATTTAAAAGACGACTCATCGAACTCTACCCGCAACCAGATAACGCACCGTTGACAATCACGAAGTACCTATACGCATATAAAGAGCCAGCACGAAGCCACGGTGCGCGACCGCCTGCTAAATGCTGGCCATGTTTATAGAGTTAGATTCGAGTTACTACCAAAGTAGCAGCTCCATTCAATTGAATATCCCTGCTGAGATCCAGTGCATCGCCGCGATTGATCACAGCCTTGACTACGAGAGTGCCGGTAACGGAAGAGACCGCGGCTGGAGTTGTGTTGTTATTACGGCTCCAGGAGTGCTGGTAAGGAGATTTTTCGACCTTGCCGTCACTGGTGCTCCAGGCACCGCCGGAGCTTGTCCTTCTAAGCGGGTACAGCGTAGCGCCGACAGTGGTCAAGGTGGCGAGCCTGATCGAATAGCCACCGGTATTCCTGGTTCCGACCGCGCCAAGACCAAAGTTGTGGTTGTCGGTGAAGCCGGTTCCCAGGATCCCCCTTACGACACTGTTTGTTTGTGAGTCAGTAACGGACAGTGCCATCTGGGCAGCCGCCGCACCACAGTTGACGTTTAACGGCAGCGACTTTTCCGGCAGAGGATAGAAAGAGGTCAGCGGAATGCTCGACGCATTGATCGTACCGTAATCAACGGTGCCGCCTGTGGCGCCGAGGTTTACCGTGCATGCAACTGGTTTAATGGTTCCGGTGACTCTCAGGTTCCCGGCACCACTTGTATTTGCTTGAGTACCCATGCTTACCGCCAGGCCAACGACCACTATTGCCAAACCAAATGTTCTGTTCATGTTCATCCTGTCACTGAAGTTCTCAGGTGCATGTGGTTCGCCGGGCTATTCCATGCCCAACTGCTATCAACCTTGATAGGCAAACTACAAATAGTTAACACCACGGCTTAATTGCCGAGTGACAGTCTCTCTCGTAAACACCCGAAGAAAGAATGAGACGACGCCTGAACTAGTGTCAGAGCGGTAAAAAAACAATGTCCCCTTAGATCATCCTTGCAGTAGTCCTGACTTAATTATCGACTGGAACAAATAACCCAGCCATGTAGGCATATTCAGGAAGCCTATTAAAGCTGGAGATTTCCGTTACTCCACTTGCCCTACGGAACAATCGCCAGGCGCATCAAGAATCGCCCTACATATCCTGCAGATTTTTCTCCAAGACACCGATGAGCGAATTCCGGAAGCACTACGCGTTGGCGTCAGCGGTTGATCGTGGCACGATGGCGAGGTTATCGACCGAGACCCCTTAACCATGCCGCAATCCCAAGCCAAGAATCTGTCCCTGATCGCCGCCATCGACCTGGGCTCCAACAGCTTTCACATGGTCGTGGCCAAGGCCCAGAACGGCGAAATCCGCATCCTTGAGCGGCTCGGCGAGAAAGTGCAGCTGGCTGCCGGGATCGACGACGAGCGTCAGCTCAATGAAGAATCCATGCAGCGCGGGCTCGATTGCCTGAAGCGCTTTGCCCAACTGATCAACGGCATGCCCCCGGGCGCCGTGCGGATCGTCGGCACCAACGCCCTGCGGGAAGCCCGCAACCGGGGCGAGTTCATCCGTCGCGCCGAGGAGATCCTCGGGCACCCGGTAGAGGTCATCTCCGGCCGCGAGGAAGCACGCCTGATCTACCTCGGCGTGTCCCACACCCTGGCCGACACTCCGGGCAAGCGCCTGGTGGCCGACATCGGCGGTGGCAGTACCGAATTCATTATTGGCCAGCGCTTCGAGCCGCTGCTGCGCGAAAGCCTGCAAATGGGCTGCGTCAGCTACACCCAGCGCTATTTCAAGGACGGCAAGATCACCCCGGCCCGCTACGCCCAGGCTTATACGGCGGCGCGGCTGGAGATCATGAGCATCGAGCACGCCCTGCACCGCCTGACCTGGGATGAGGCCATCGGTTCGTCCGGCACCATCCGCGCCATCGGCCTGGCCCTCAAGGCCGGCGGCCATGGCACTGGCGAGGTCAACGCCGAAGGCCTGGCCTGGCTCAAGCGCAAGCTGTTCAAGCTGGGGGATGCCGAGAAGATCGACTTCGAAGGCATCAAGCCTGATCGCCGCACCATTTTCCCGGCGGGCCTGGCGATTCTCGAAGCGATTTTCGACGCCCTCGAACTGCAACGCATGGACCACTGCGATGGCGCCCTGCGTGAAGGGGTGCTCTACGACCTGCTGGGCCGTCATCATCATGAAGACGTCCGTGAGCGCACCCTCAGCTCGTTGATGGAGCGTTACCACGTCGACCTGGAACAGGCGGCGCGGGTTGAACGCAAGGCGCTGCATGCTTTCGACCAGGTCGCAGCGGACTGGGACCTGGAAGACGGCGTGTGGCGTGAACTGCTGGGCTGGGCGGCCAAGGTCCATGAAGTGGGGCTGGACATCGCCCACTACCATTACCACAAGCACGGCGCCTACCTGATCGAGCACTCGGACCTGGCGGGTTTCTCCCGTGAAGACCAGCAGATGCTCGCGCTGCTGGTACGCGGCCACCGCCGCAACATCCCCCGGGACAAGTTTGCCGAGTTCGGTGCCGAGGGCATCAAGCTGATTCGCCTGTGCGCGCTGCTGCGGTTTGCGATCCTGTTCCACCACATCCGTGGTACCCAGGAAATGCCGCAAGTGGTCCTGCGGGCCAATGCCGACAGCCTGGACGTGGTATTCCCGAAGAACTGGCTGGATGAAAACCAGCTGACCCAGGCGGATTTCGCCCAGGAAGCCGAGTGGCTGACGCGGGTTGGGTTCACGCTGAACGTGCGCTGATATGAGTGAGTGACGCGGAGCGTCACAGGATGTATTCCCACGCAGAGCGTGGGAACAATCCAACGCCACAAAACAAATGTGGGAGCGGGCTTGCTCGCGAAGGCGGAGTGTCAGTCAACAGATTCATCGACTGATCCACCGCTTTCGCGAGCAAGCCCGCTCCCACATTTTTGACCGCGTCGGTTTTTAGTTCACCGTCAGAATCGGGCTGCCCAGCTTCTCCAGCAACGTCGCCTGGGCGCTGCGCGGGTTCTGGTTGCCGGTCGGGGTGTTGCGCACGTAGCGCCCGTCCGACTGCAGGCTCCAGCTGTGGGTGTTATCGGTGAGATAACTTTCCAGCTCCTTCTTGACCCGCATGATCAGTTTCTTGCCTTCCACCGGGAAGCAGGTCTCCACGCGTTTGTCGAGGTTGCGCTCCATCCAGTCGGCACTGGAGAGGAACATCTGCTCCTCGCCGCCATTGAGGAAGTAGAACACCCGCGTGTGCTCCAGGAAGCGCCCGATGATCGAACGCACGTGGATGTTATGGGATACCCCGGCGATGCCCGGCCGCAGGCAGCACATGCCACGCACCACCAAATCGATACGCACACCCGACTGGCTGGCCTTGTACAGCGCACGGATGATCTTCGGATCGGTCAGCGAGTTGAACTTGGCGATGATGTGCGCCGGCTTGCCTTCGAGGGCGAACTGGGTCTCGCGGGCAATCATGTCGAGCATGCCCTTCTTCAGGGTGAACGGCGCGTGCAGCAGTTTCTTCATGCGCAAGGTCTTGCCCATGCCGATCAACTGGCTGAACAGCTTGCCGACGTCTTCACACAAGGCGTCGTCGGAGGTCAGGAGGCTGTAGTCGGTGTAGAGCTTGGCGTTGCCGGCGTGGTAGTTGCCGGTGCCCAAGTGGGCGTAGCGCACGATCTCACCGGCTTCGCGGCGCAGGATCAGCATCATCTTGGCGTGGGTCTTGAAGCCGACCACGCCGTAGATCACCACCGCACCGGCGGCTTGCAGACGGCTGGCCAGTTGCAGGTTGGACTCTTCGTCGAACCGCGCCCGCAGTTCGATCACCGCCGTCACTTCCTTGCCGTTACGCGCGGCGTCTACCAGCGCATCGACGATTTCGGAGTTGGCGCCGGAGCGGTACAGGGTTTGGCGCACAGCCAGCACGTGCGGGTCCTTGGCGGCCTGGCGCAGCAGGTCGACCACCGGGGTGAAGGACTCGAACGGGTGCAGCAGCAGAATGTCCTGCTTGCTCACCACACTGAAGATGTTCTCGCTGTTTTGCAGCAGTTTCGGGATCTGCGGGGTGAACGGCGTGTATTGCAGCTCCGGGTGGCTGTCCAGACCAGTAATGCTGAACAGGCGCGTCAGGTTCACCGGGCCATTGACCTGGTACAGCTCGGTCTCGCTCAGGTTGAACTGCTTGAGCAGGTAGTCTGACAGGTGTTTCGGACAGGTGTCCGCCACTTCCAGGCGCACCGCATCACCGTAGCGACGGGAGAACAGCTCGCCGCGCAGGGCGCGGGCCAAGTCTTCGACGTCTTCGGAGTCCAGCGCCAAGTCGGCGTTACGGGTCAGGCGGAACTGGTAGCAGCCCTTGACCTTCATGCCCTGGAACAGGTCATCGGCGTGGGCGTGGATCATCGACGAAAGGAATACATAGTTATCGCCAGCGCCCCCCACCTCTTCCGGTACCTTGATGATCCGTGGCAGCAAGCGCGGCGCCGGGATGATCGCAAGGCCGGAATCGCGACCGAAGGCGTCGATACCTTCCAGCTCGACGATGAAGTTCAGGCTCTTGTTCACCAGCAACGGGAACGGGTGCGTCGGGTCGAGGCCGATGGGGGTGATGATCGGCGAGATTTCGTCGCGGAAGTAGCGGCGCACCCAGGTTTTGATCTTGGTGGTCCAGTGCCGGCGCCGGATGAAGCGCACGTGATGCTTTTCCAGTTCCGGCAGCAGGATGTCATTGAGGATCGCGTATTGGCGGTCCACGTGGCCGTGTACCAGCTCGCTGATGCGGGCCAGGGCCTGATGCGGTTGCAGGCCGTCGGCACCGGCTTGTTCACGGGCGAACGTGATCTGCTTCTTCAGGCCGGCGACACGGATCTCGAAGAACTCGTCCAGGTTGCTGGAGAAGATCAGCAGGAATTTCAACCGCTCCAGCAATGGGTAGGACTCATCCAGTGCCTGTTCCAGCACGCGGATGTTGAATTGCAGTTGTGACAGCTCGCGATGGATGTACAGGCTGCTGTCATCCAGGTTGGTAACCGCAACCACCGGTACCGGCGCGGCAGCGGGCGCTTCGGCCACCACGGCAGGCGGGGCCGGCTCCAGCTCCGGCGGGGTCTCGGTAGCTTGTTCGACCACCGGGTGAGCGTCTTTTACGGCAACTTCTGTGAGTCCTTCGGTATTCATCGAGTGTTCCTGTGAGGGCTAGTGTTGCTCTCTAAGCAATTGGGCAGCGCGGGCGGCGAAGTAAGTCAGGATGCCATCGGCACCCGCGCGTTTAAAGGCAGTCAGGGATTCAAGGATCACCCCTTCACTCAACCAACCATTCTGGATCGCGGCCATGTGCATGGCGTATTCACCGCTGACCTGATAGACAAAGGTCGGCACCTTGAATTCCTCTTTGACCCGATAAAGGATGTCGAGGTACGGCATCCCGGGCTTGACCATCACCATGTCGGCGCCTTCGGCCAGGTCCGCGGCCACTTCGTGCAGGGCTTCGTGGCTGTTGGCCGGGTCCATCTGGTACGAGGCCTTGTTGGCCTTGCCCAGGTTCAGCGCCGAACCCACCGCATCGCGGAACGGGCCGTAATAGGCGCTGGCGTACTTGGCCGAGTAGGCCATGATGCGCACGTTGACGTGGCCGGCCAGCTCCAGGGCTTCGCGAATCGCCTGGATGCGACCGTCCATCATGTCCGAGGGGGCCACCACCTGGGCGCCCGCTGCGGCGTGGGACAAGGCCTGTTTTACCAGCGCATCAACAGTGATGTCGTTCTGAACATAGCCTTCTTCGTCGAGAATGCCATCCTGCCCGTGGGTGGTGAACGGGTCCAGCGCCACGTCGGTGATCACTCCCAGTTCCGGAAAGCGCTCACGCAAGGCGCGGGTGGCGCGCTGGGCAATACCGTCCGGGTTCCAGGCTTCGGCGGCGTCCAGGGACTTGAGTTCAGACGGCGTGACCGGGAACAGCGCCAGCGCCGGAATCCCCAGTTCAACCCAGCTCGCGGCCTCTTCGAGCAGCAAATCAATGGTCAAGCGCTCCACGCCCGGCATCGACGCCACCGCTTCCCGACGATTTTCACCGTCCAGCACAAACACCGGCAGGATCAGATCATTCACCGTCAGCACGTTTTCACGCACCAGGCGCCGGGAAAAATCATCACGACGGTTGCGACGCAGACGAGTGGCGGGAAACAGGCGGTTGGCGGGGGTAAAGCTCACGGCAGACTCCTGAGCCCGGCTTGACGGGCGAGCGTGACAGTTATAAGCGGCCATTATGACGAAGGAATTACAGTTGTGGTTAGCTCATGCGCCGTAAGGCAACCGGCGTGCGACCTGTAGTCGCATTCGTCGTTTATGTAGGAATTGTTCACTTCGTGACACATCTCGATACTTTCATGAATGTTCACGAAGGCGTAGGCTGCGCGTTCATTTCGCCAGCACCCAGACCATGCTTCAACAATTTCTGCATGACTTCGGCTACTTTGCGCTGTTCCTAGGCACCTTCTTCGAAGGCGAAACCATCCTGGTTCTCGCAGGCTTCCTGGCGTTCCGTGGATACATGGATATCAACCTGGTGGTGGTCGTTGCCTTTTTCGGCAGCTACGCCGGCGACCAGTTGTGGTACTTCCTGGGACGCAAGCACGGCCGCAAACTGTTGGCGCGCAAGCCGCGCTGGCAACTGCTGGGCGACAAGGCCCTGGAGCATATTCGCAAGCACCCGGACATCTGGGTGCTGAGCTTCCGGTTTGTCTACGGTTTGCGCACGGTGATGCCGGTGGCCATTGGTTTGTCGGGCTACCCGCCGGGCCGCTACCTGTTGCTCAACGGGATTGGCGCCGCCGTGTGGGCCGCTGCGCTGGGCGCTGCGGCTTACCATTTCGGCGCGGTACTGGAAGGCATGCTGGGCAGCGTCAAGAAATACGAGCTGTGGGTGCTGGGCGCACTGCTGGTGCTGGGCCTGGGCTTGTGGATTCGCCGGCGCGTCAAGAACGCCCGCCTGACCCGCGAAGCCTGTGCCGCCGAGAAGGTTCGCCTGGCGGCCGGCGAACCTGAAAAAGCCGAAAAGCCTACGACGCCAGTCGAGTAAGCCGGTCTCTGCAACAGTAGAGGCCGATGCCGCTGAGCAAGCTGTAACTGACCAGGCCCAGCCAGCCCAACGAGCTGGCCGGCCACAGCCCCACCAGCGGCGCCAGCCAAACCAGCGGCACATTCAGTGCCAGGCGCACCAGCTCAGCCTTCAACGCCCACGGGCGATTCTCCAGCGCCACCCCCAGGGTGAACAACCCCAATGCCATCGCGCTCCAGCCCAACACCAGGGCAGCGGTCGGCAAGCCCTCGCCGAAATTCATCAGGTAGCTGCCAAAACCCACGTACGCGGCAAACTGCAGCGCGATGTAAATCTGTTGGCGCCCATCCAGCGGCACCTCGAACTTGCGGAACTGGCTCAAGTCCGGCTTGGCCATCGGGTACTTTGCCGCCACATCCGCCGGGCGCCAACCGGTGCGCATGAACCAGATCCGCAGCTTGTCCCACCCACTTTCGGTGCGCCGTGCATCACTCCACAGCTGCGCATAAAACTGCAGGTTGGCCCACAGCGGGTTCCAACTGGCCAAGGGCGTGGTCACGCCAAAGATTACCGGCTCGTTATCGTCTTCTTCCTGGAAGGAGCCAAACAGGCGGTCCCAAATAATGAACACCCCGCCGTAGTTGCGATCCATGTAGAGAGCGTTCTGTGCATGGTGGGCCCGATGATTGGATGGCGTGACGAAGAACCACTCGTACCAGCCGAGCTTCGGCACATGCCGCGTATGCACCCAGAATTGATACAACAGGTTGAGGGACGCCACGCTGATAAACACCACCAGCGGCACGCCGAGCACGGCCAGCGGCAGGTAAAAGATCCAGCTCAGCAGGAAGCCGGTGCTGGTCTGGCGCAAGGCGGTGCTGAGGTTGTAGTCCTCGCTCTGGTGGTGCACGGAATGCGCGGCCCAGAGGATGTTGCGCTCATGGCCCATGCGATGCAGCCAGTAGTAGCAGAAGTCATAGAACACAAAGGCGAACACCCAGGTCCAGACGCTCTGGGCCGACAGCTCGATGATCGCCAGGTGCTTGAGGGCGAAGGCATAGGTGAGGATGCCCACCCCTTTGGTCAGCAGCCCCGTGGTGGTGGACAGCACGCCGGTGCTGAGGCTGTTGATGGCGTCGGCCACCCGGTAGTTGCGTTGGCCGCGCCGGTAGTCGGCCAGCAGCTCGACCACGATCAAGGCAATGAAAAACGGTACCGCGTAAGGGACGAAGTCCATGGGCAAGTCCGGTCAATTATTGTTACATCTAGAGTAGGTGTAGCGGCTGGATATCCCATTGGCAATGAGTGACAAATGAGTAGACATTTAACGCCATGAATCAGGAGAAATGCCCATGAGCAAAAAGATTGCAGTGATCCTTTCCGGCTGTGGCGTGTACGACGGTGCCGAGGTTCATGAAAGCGTGATCACCCTGCTGCGCCTGGACCAGCGCGGCGCCGAGGTGCAGTGTTTTGCGCCGAACATTGCCCAGTTGCATGTGATCAACCACCTGACGGGCGAGGAGATGCCCGAGTCGCGCAATGTGCTGGTGGAGTCGGCGCGCATTGCCCGTGGCGAGGTGAAGGACATTCGTGAGGCCAACGCCGAGGATTTCGACGCACTGATCGTGCCCGGGGGGTTTGGCGCGGCGAAGAACCTGTCGAACTTTGCCGTGGAAGGCGCCGGGTGCAGCGTCAACCCGCAGGTGCTGGAGCTGGCCGAGGCGTTTGCCGAAGCGGGCAAGCCCGTCGGGCTGATCTGCATCTCGCCGGCGCTGGCAGCGAAGATCTATGGCCCAGGCGTGACCTGCACCATCGGCAATGACGCCGACACCGCAGCCGCCATGGACAAGATGGGCGCCACCCACCAGGAATGCGCGGTCGACGACATCGTCGAAGACAAGGCGCGCAAGCTGGTGAGTACCCCGGCCTACATGCTGGGCAAACGCATCAGCGAAGTGGCGTCAGGCATCAACAAGCTGGTGGACCGGGTGCTGGAACTCACCCACGAGAACGATTAGGCCTTCATCAGCCGGGTCAGAATCCGATCCAGCGAATTGGCAAACGCCTGCTTGTCCTTGTCCCCATGGGGCGGCGGGCCACCGCCCATCTGCCCCTGCTCCCGCAAATCGGTGAACAGGTTACGCACCGCCAGCCGCTCGCTCATGTTCTGCGGGCTGAACTCCTTGCCTCGTGGGTCGAGCGCAGCCACGCCATTCTTCACCAAGCGGTCGGCCAACGGCACATCGCTGCAGATCACCAGGTCACCGGGCACGGCGTGCTCCACCAGGTAGTCATCGGCCGCGTCCGGGCCGCTGGGCACCACGATCAACTTCACGCACGAGAAGCTCGGCTTGATCTGGCTCTGCCCGGCCACCAGCACCACTTCGAACTGGCGCTTGAGGGCGAACTTCACCACCTGATCCTTGGCCGCCCGGGGGCAGGCGTCTGCATCGATCCACACGCGCATGGTTAAGCCACCACCCGGCGCTTTTCAGCGAGCCGGCTGCGACCGTACAGCACCACAATCGCCAGGATCGCCACAGCCTGGGCGCTCAGGGAATAGGCATCGGCGTGAATGCCCAGCCAGTCGAAGTCAAAGAACGCGACCGGCCGGGTGCCGAAGATCCCGGCTTCCTGCAACGCCTTGACGCCATGCCCGGCGAATACCACCGACAGCGCGCACAGCAACGCCGCGTTTATGCCGAAGAACAGCGCCAGCGGCAGTTTCGCCGAGCCCCGCAGAATCACCCAGGCCAGGCCCACCAACAGCACCAGCGCCGTGGCGCCACCGGCCAATACCGCGTTGTGCCCGGCAGGGCCGGCCTGCAACCACAGGGTTTCGTAGAACAGGATCACTTCGAACAGCTCGCGGTACACCGAGAAGAACGCCAGCATCGCAAAACCGAAGCGCCCGCCACCGCCTACCAGGCTGCTCTTGATGTAGTCCTGCCAGGCGGCCGCGTGACGGCGGTCGTGCATCCACACCCCGAGCCACAGCACCATCACGCTGGCAAACAGCGCCGTGCAGCCTTCCAGCAACTCGCGCTGGGCGCCGCTGACGTCGATCACATAAGCCGCCAACGCCCACGTCGCCAAGCCGGCCAACAGCGCCAGGCCCCAGCCGACGTTGACGCTGCGCACCGCCGATTGCTGGCCGGTGTTACGCAGGAACGCGAGAATCGCCGCCAGCACCAGGATCGCTTCCAGGCCTTCGCGCAGCAGGATCAGCAAACCGGAGATGTAGCTCAGGGACCAGCTCAAGCCATCGCTGCCCAGCAGGCCGGCGGACTCGGTGAGCTTGCCCTTGGCCACATCCAGGCGCTGCTGCACTTGCTCGATCGGCAAGCCGTCCTGCAATGACTGCCGGTAGGCCATCAGGGCCTTTTCGGTGTCCTTGCGCACGTTGGCATCAACGTTATCGAGGGAGCTTTCAACCAGCTCGAAACCTTCCAGGTAAGCCGCTACCGACAGGTCGTAGGCCTGCTCGTGCTCGCCATTGCGGAACGCGGCGAGGCTTTTGTCGAGGGTGGCCGCGGTGTAATCAAGCAACTGCGCCGGGCCACGCTTGACCTGCGGCGGTTGGGCGCGCTGGGCGCGGAAGGTGGCAACTGCGCCGGGACCTTCGGCAGCCAGCACTTCGTTGGGGGTCTGGCGCGCGAGGTCGGCGAGGTTGAAGGACTTTTCACTGTTCGCGGCAGCCGGGTCGGCGGTGAAGCCGGCGATATAGGTCGCCAGGTCCCAGCGCTGGCGGTCGTCCAGTTGATCGGCAAACGACGGCATGTCGGTGCCTTCCACGCCCAGACCCAGGGTGTTGTAGATCGCGTAGAGGCTCAAGCGATCGAGGCGTGCAGCGTCCCGCAGGTTGGCGGGCGGCGGCGTCATGCCCACGCTTGCGGGGCCATCGCCGGCGCCTGTGGCGCCGTGGCACACCGAGCAGTTCTGCGCGTACAGCGGCGCACCGCGCGTCGGATCGGGGGTAATGGCCGGGGCCTGGCTGACTTCATAGGCCACTGCCAACTTGGCGCCCAATTGCCGGGCCTGGTGCGCAACCACCGCGCCGTCCTGATGGGCCGTTACGGCGGCCAACAGTTCATCCACGCCTTTGATCAGTTCGGCGCGCTCGGGCTTTTCCGGTAGATCGGCCACCAGCCCCTGCAACACCCCGAGAAACTCTACCTGTTCACGGTATTCGGAATCATCGATAACCTTGCCCGCCTCCACCGTCGGCGGGTAGTCCGCACCGATGTAATCCAGTAAATGCAGGGCTTGGGGCGCGCTCTCGGCAGTTGCAGCCAGCAGGTTGAAACTGCACGACATCAACGCCGGCAGCACCAGCCAGGCAAGAAAACGGAAGGGGGCAATCATGAATGGATCTCAAATGGAAATACGAAGTAACACATTGTCAAACCTTACGGGGTTTGACTCAAGTTGTAAGTGATGTGGGCCTGGGTTTACCAAGAGGCGGATGATGGCCTCGTTACCGGAAAATGGATCCAAAAGGCCATTGTTTTGCCAGTAATCGGGCTTATAATGCCGCGCCTTCGTTATTGCGAAATGGCATTTTCGCTCCTCTTTTTATGAGGAATTGGCAGGATGCAACGCCTTCCTGCCATTGGTGATTCGGCCCGACCAGCACATTCGGCCGATTACGTTCAGGGAAGAAGCTCTTCGATGGCATCTCGCGCCTTTACCTCGCTCGCGCTCGCGGCAGTGACCTTGCTGTCCGGTTGTTCGATGTTTCGCAGCTACGACACCGAGCTGCAAGCCACCAATCAGCAGTTGGCCACCGGCAACGTCGACGCCGCGCTGACGCTGCTTGAGAAGAACAACACCGGCGACGACAAGGACCTTCTCTACTACTTCGAAAAGGGTGAGTTGCTGCGCGCCAAGGGCGACCTGACCGGCAGCCAGGTCGCCTGGCGCAGCGCCGACCTGCAAGTCTACAAGTGGGAAGAGTCGGTCAAGTTCGACACCGACAAGTACCTCGCGCAGTTCGGCGCCTTCCTGGTCAATGACAAGGTCCGCCGTTACGAAGGCTACGACTACGAAAAGGTCATGCTGACCACCCAGATGGCCCTCAACCTGCTGGCGCTGAATGACTTCGACGGTGCCCGCACCGAGATCAAGAAGACCCACGAACGCGAAGCGGTGATTGCGGACCTGCGGGACAAGGAATACCTCAAGAGCGAAAACGAGGCCGAGCGCCAGGGCATCGCGACCCAGTTCAAGGACCTGCGCGGCTACCCGGTGGAAAGCCTCAACGCCCCGGAAGTGGTAGGCCTGAAGAACAGCTACCAGAGCGCTTTCAGCCACTACCTGGCCGGCTTCGTCTACGAAGCCCTGGGCGAAAAAGACCTGGCCGCACCGGGTTATCGCAAGGCCGCCGAACTGCGCCCCAACACACCGCTGCTGGAACAGGCCCTGCTCGACCTGGACAAATCCAAGGTCGGTGCGGACGAGACTGACGTGCTGATCGTGGTGCAAAGCGGCCTGGCGACGGCCCGCGACTCGATTCGCCTGCCGTTGCCGATCCCCATCGACGGCCACCTGGTGATCACGCCACTGTCGTTCCCGGTGATCAAGCCCGACACCTCGACCGCGCCCTTCGCCCAGATCGGTGTCGACGGCCGGCAACAGAACCTCACTGCCCTCAACAGCACCACCGCCATGTCCCGCCGCGCCCTGCGGGATGACATGCCGGGGATCATCCTGCGCACCACCGTGCGCGCCGTCACTCGCGGCATCACCCAGAACAACCTGAACAAGACCAACCCGATGGCGGGCCTGGTACTCGGTATTGCCTCGGCCGTCACCGAAGGCGCCGACACCCGCACCTGGCGCACCCTGCCGGACATGACCCAGGTGACACGCCTGCGCCTCAAGCATGGCGAGCACCAGGTCAGCCTGCCCAACGCCCTGGGCGGCACGCTGGTGACGGTCAAGGCCGATCAGCGCTACCAGGTGATCACCCTGCGCGTGGTCGGCAACCAGGTCTTCGCCGGCGGTCTTGCAGCCCACGTGGTGCAGAACAATCCGCCCCAGGCCGTCGCCACTCTCAAACAACCTTAAGGAGCACGCTATGCGTCATTTCATCCTCGGCGCCCTGGCGCTGGTCCTGCTGGCCGGTTGCGCCACCCCGCCACCGCCGGAACCCGGAAGCGCCGCGAGCAAGATCGTGGTGATGGGCAAGTTCAAGGGCATCGCCGTCGGCGCCATCCGGGTCGCCCGGGAAAACGGCTTCCTGACCGCCAAGGTGCAGTTGAGCAACATCACCAGCAGCAACCAGATGATGTATTACCGCTTCGCCTGGCTGGGTGCCGACGGTTTCCCGGTGGGTGATGAAGAGACCTGGAAGGTGCTGAACCTCTACGCAAACCAGGCGACCTTCCTGCCGGCCATCGCCAACCTGCCCCAGGCTGCCGACTTCCGCCTTGAAGTGAAGACGCCTTGATCCACCCACTCATTCAGTTTCAGAGAGACATCCCCATGTTTGCACGCTTCTCGTTCCTCGCCGTGGTGGCCGTCCTGGCCAGCGGCTGCGCCAACACCTCGCCAGTCCTGGGCGGTAAAAACATCAGCTACGGCGACAGCAAGGCCGTGGAACTGGTGACCAACGAGTTCGGCTCCACCGACCTGCAGATGATCGCCGAAAGCATGACCCGCTCCCTGGCCCAGTCCGGCATCCTGCAAGGCCGCCCGGTGGTGCAGGTGTATGACGTGAAGAACAAGACCAGCGAGTACATCGATACCCGCGAGATCACCACGTCGATCAAGACCCAGCTGATGAAGACCGGCACCGCCCGCTTCGCCAGCGACAACACTGACATGCAAAGCCAGGTCGACCAGCTGAAGCTGCAGAACCAGAGCGGCTTGTACAAGAAGTCGACCGTCAGCAAGACCGGCAACATGGTCGCCGCCAAGTACCGCCTGGAAGGCTCCATCAGCTCCATCGTCAAGCGCAGCTCGGACTACAAGGACGTGTTCTACAAGTTCAGCCTGCAACTGGTCGACGTCGAAAGCGGCCTGGCCGAATGGATGGACGAAAAAGAAATCCGCAAGACCACGGAGCGCTAAGCAATGCGTGCATGGATCGGCATGATCGGCCTGCTGTGCGCCTTTGGCGCCTCGGCCGCACCGAAGATCGCGGTAACCGACCTGGCCTACGAGGCTCGCGTGGAGGAGTACATCCACCAGGTCGCGGCCAGCAACAATTTCCAGGCCAGCGCCTACAACGCCAGCGGCGGCTCGAGCTACAGCGAGTATGAAAGCCGTACCAGCTACATCGAGCAGACCGAGCTGCGCAAGTTCAGCGGCGACATCAAGGGGGAAATCCTCAAGTCGCGGCAGTTCCAGCTGGTGCAGGGCACGCCTTACACCGCGGACGCCAAGGGCGATGTGTATGACGTGATCAAGCGGATCAAGGCCGGTAACTTCAAGGGTGCGGACTACGTGCTGTTCGGCACCTTGTCGGACATCGACTTCACCCAGGACATCAACGCGCTGGACCACACCAACAGCTACTCGGCGGTGCTGGGCCTGACGCTGGTGGCGGATTTCAGCCTGATCAACACCCGCACCTTTGAGATCACCTCGGCGTTTACCGCCATGGGCGAAGGCCAGGACACCAAGCTGGTGAACAACCGTGACGTGCGCGTGAGCCTGAACCGGCCTCGCGTGGTGCGGGAAGTGTCGAAGGCGTTGGGCGAGGATGTGGCGCGGCAGTTGGCCGAACAACTCGGCGGTGGTTATCAGGAAGCACCTGGACAGCCTGCATTGCGCAATAACCTGCCACGGGATGAAGCGCCGAAGATCCTGCGCTGAACGAAAATCCCGCTACCGACATAAAACCAATGTGGGAGCGGGCTTGCTCGCGAATGCGGTGGATCAGTCAATACATCTGGTGACTGACACTGCGCATTCGCGAGCAAGCCCGCTCCCACATTTTTGATCCGGTTTCGTCAGTTACGCCGTTGCGCGATGCAGACTTGCGAGAAAGCCCGCCGCACCAACAAACAACCCGGCAAACGTACGGTTCATGCGTTTCTGCTGCTTCGGTGTGCGCAGCAAGCGCAACACTTTCGACGCCAGCCCGGTGTAGCCGGCCATCACGATCATGTCCACGCAGATCATGGTCGCGCCCAGTATCAGGTATTGGTTCAGCAGCGGCGCCTGCGGGTTCACGAACTGCGGCAGCACCGCCAGCATGAACACCAGGGCCTTGGGGTTGCTGGCGTTGACCAGGAACCCGCGGAACATCATCGCCATCGGCTTGCCGATCGGGCGAATCGCCGCGTCATCGCTCAGGTCGGTTGGCAGCGCGCGCCATTGCTTGATGGCCAGGTACACCAGGTACGCTACGCCAAACCATTTGATCGCATAAAACGCGGTGGAGGATGCGGCAAGAATCGCCCCCAGGCCACCGGCGACCACGGCAATCTGCATCGCCAGGCCCAATTGCAGGCCCAGGGCGTTCCAGTAACCGCGCAGGAAACCGTATTGCAGGCCGCTGGACATCGACGCAATGGCACCGGCGCCAGGGGAAAGACTGATGATCCAACTGGCCAGGAAAAAGGCCAGCCATGTGTCGAGCGCCATTACACACCTCAGAGCTTAGTTTGCTGAATGTTTCTAAACTAACGCTGCCGGCTGAGAAATGGCTAGAAAAATTTTGGGGTGCGCCTTTGTGGCGAGGGGGCTTGCTGTGGCGAGGGAGCTTGCTCCCGCTGGAGTGCGTAGCGCTCCCGGCTTTTTTTGGGGCTGCTACGCAGCCCAGCGGGAGCAAGCTCCCTCGCCACAGGTTAAGGCAGCACGTCGCTGCCGCGCCAACGGCGCACCGAGCGCTGGAAGAACAGGCTGTTGGGCACTTGCACCATGACACTGCCGGTTCCGGCCTCTTCCACTTCGATCAGCGTGGTGTAGAGCAGGTTGATCGCCACCACCCGGCCTTTGACGCCGGGCTTGTCGACGGTGTCCACCAACTCGACCACATCGCCCAGGCGGAACGGCCCGACGGTGAAGATCAGGATGGCGCACAGCAGGTTGGACAACACCGACCACATGGCGAAGAACGCCACCGCGGCCACCGCCACAAAACCCGACAACGCCGTCCACAACACCGTGGCAGAGACGCCCAGGCGCTCCAGCACGAAGATCAGCGCGCTGCCCATGATCAGCCAGCGCAGGCCGCCGCGCAGCGGCATCAGCAACTGCGGCGGGAACGGATAACGTTCCCCCAGGCGGTTCAGGCATTTGGCGACGAAACGCTGGGCGAGATAGCCGGCCAGCAGGATCAGCAGAATCTGTACGGCCACCCAGATCGGCGCGATCCATTGGGCCGGCAGCGGCAGTTGCAGCGCTTCCATCAGGACAGCGCCTCCAGCTCCGCTTGCAAGGATTCCAGCAGTTCGAGGGCTTCCATCCAGGTCTCCTCCAACTGCGCTTCACGTACCTTGAGCTTGGCCTGTTCGGCCAGCAGGTCGCGCAATTCATCCTTGCGGGCCGGCTCGTAGACGGCGCTGTCACCCAGGCTGGTTTCAATCTTCGCCAGCTTCTCGTGGATCTTGCCCAATTCGGCTTCCAGCTTGTCCGCTTCACGCTTGTGCGGGGCCAGTTGCTGACGCAATGCAGCCGCGGCCTGGCGCTGGGCCTTCTTGTCGGTCTTGTCCGGGTTGACCGGCGTGTTGCTGACCGGCGCGTTGCGCAGGCGGTAGTCCGACAGCCAACGGGCATAGTCTTCCAGGTCGCCGTCGAATTCCTCGACCTTGCCGTCAGCCACCAGCAGGAAGTTATCCGTGGTGCTCTTGAGCAGGTGGCGATCGTGAGACACCACCAGTACCGCGCCGCTGAATTCCTGCAGGGCCATGGTCAACGCCAGGCGCATTTCCAGGTCGAGGTGGTTGGTCGGTTCGTCGAGCAGCAACAGGTTTGGCCGGTCCCAGGCGATCAGGGCCAGGGCCAGGCGGGCCTTTTCGCCACCGGAGAAATTCAGCACCGGCTCGTCGATGCGCGCACCACGGAAGTCGAAACCACCGAGGAAGTCCCGCAGGGTCTGTTCGCGTTCGGTCGGCGCCAGGCGCTGCAGGTGCAGCAGCGGGCTGGCCTTGGCGTCGAGGGAATCCAGCTGGTGCTGGGCGAAGTAGCCCACCACCAGGTTCTCACCGCGCACCAGGCGGCCGGCCAGGGGCTGCAATTCGCCCGAGAGGTTTTTGATCAAGGTCGACTTGCCCGCGCCGTTGGGGCCGAGCAGGCCGATCCGCGCGCCAGGGGTGAGCTGCAACTTGACCTTCTCGAGGATGGTCTTGTCGCCATAGCCCAGGCGGGCATCGGAAAGGTCCAGCAACGGGCTGGAGATTTTCACCGACTCGCGGAACACAAAGTCGAACGGTGAATCGACGTGGGCCGCCGACAGTTCTTCCATGCGCTCCAGGGCCTTGATCCGGCTCTGGGCCTGACGGGCCTTGGTGGCCTGGGCCTTGAACCGGGCGATGTAGCTTTCCATGTGTGCGCGCTGCGCCTGCTGCTTCTCGTAGGCCTGCTGTTGCTGGGCCAGGCGTTCGGCACGGGCGCGTTCGAAGGCGCTGTAGCCGCCGCGGTACAGGGTGATTTTCTTCTGGTCGACGTGGGCAATGTTGTCCACCACGGCGTCGAGGAAATCCCGGTCGTGGGAAATCAGCAGCAAGGTGCCCGGGTAGCTTTTCAGGAAGTCTTCCAGCCACAGGATCGCATCGAGGTCCAGGTGGTTGGTCGGTTCATCGAGCAGCAACAGGTCCGAGGGGCACATCAGCGCCTGGGCCAGGTTCAGGCGCATGCGCCAGCCACCGGAAAAGTCGGCGACCGGGCGGTCCATCTGTTCGTTGGTAAAGCCAAGGCCGGCAAGCATCTTGCGCGCACGCGCGTCGGCGGTGTAGCCGTCGGCGCTGTCCAGTTCCGAGTGCAGGCGGGCCTGTGCGGCGCCGTCCTGGGCTTTCTCGGCCTCGGCGAGGTCGTGTTGCACCTGGCGCAGGCGCAGGTCGCCATCGAGCACGTAGTCGATCGCAATGCGGTCGAGGGTGTCGATCTCCTGGCGCATATGGGCGATGCGCCAGTCGGCCGGCAGCAGACAATCCCCGGAGTCGGGAGTCAGCTCACCCAGCAGCAAGGCGAACAACGTGGATTTGCCGGCGCCGTTGGCACCGATCAGGCCGGCTTTGTGACCGGCGTGCAGGGTCAGCTCGGCGTCTTCGAGAAGACGTTGCGGGCCACGCTGTAATGTTAGGCTTTGAAGTCGGATCATAATGGCGGCGGAGTCTACCAGCTTCGTTGGCCGCTGGCTTGGGTGTGAATATGTGCGCTGACCTGTGGAGCTTTGCCCTCTCGACCTACGCCCGCTCGGGCGTCGAGGACGCGTGCCTGCGCTTGCAGGCGCAAGGGGCTGATGTGTGCCTGGTGTTGTGCGGGTTGTGGCTGGAGCAGCGGGGTGTGGCGCCGGAAACGTCGCGCTTGCAGGCACTGCGGCAGATCGCCGGGCCGTGGCAGGCGGAGGTGGTCGAGCCGTTGCGGCAAGTACGCACGCAATGGCGGGCCATGGCGCAGCAGGATGCTGAGCTGGGAGCGTTACGGGAGCGGGTCAAGGCTTTGGAATTGGATGCAGAAAGGCTGCTGCTATCACGCCTGGAAGGTGTGGCGCAGCGTTGGCCGATGGCCGAGGTGAATCATCAAGCATGGGTTGAAGGACTGGCGGCCGAAGCCGCCAACCTTGACCACGACGCGCTGCATCAGCTGCGCGCCGCGGTTACCGGCACTTAGGAAGCGCTGGTTGGGGTGACGCTTGGCGCTGCCGGTGCAGGCGTGCTGCTGGCCGGAGCGGTTGGCGCTGTGGTGCTGGCAGCAGGTGCAGCCGGGGTCGCAGGCTTCGCAGCTGGAGTAGCTGGTTTGGCTGGTGCTGGCTTGGCGGCGGCTGGTTTGGCAGCTGGTTTGGCAGCAGCAGGTTTGGCGGCCGGCTTGGCAGCTGGTTTTGCTGCAGCAGGTTTAGCGGCCGGCTTGGCAGCTGGTTTCGCAGCAGCAGGTTTAGCGGCCGGCTTGGCAGCTGGTTTTGCAGCAGCTGGTTTAGTGGCTGGCTTCGCAGCTGGTTTTGCAGCAGCAGTTTTAGCAGCTGGCTTCGCGGCAGGTTTTGCAGCAGCAGGTTTAGCGGCTGGCTTCGCAGCTGGTTTCGCAGCAGCGGTTTTAGCAGCTGGCTTCGCGGCTGGTTTCGCAGCAGCAGGTTTAGCGGCTGGCTTGGTAGCTGGTTTCGCAGCAGCAGTTTTAGCAGCTGGCTTCGCGGCTGGTTTCGCAGCAGCAGTTTTAGCGGCTGGCTTGGCAGCTGGTTTTGCAGCAGCAGTTTTAG
The DNA here is from genome assembly GCF_013385665.1 of Pseudomonas sp. D4002. Taxonomy (NCBI): domain Bacteria; kingdom Pseudomonadati; phylum Pseudomonadota; class Gammaproteobacteria; order Pseudomonadales; family Pseudomonadaceae; genus Pseudomonas; species Pseudomonas sp. D4002. Next base: position 150,874 of record NZ_JACAPN010000024.1, on the reverse strand, counting down.
CCGCCGGTTTGGCAGCCGATTTAGCCGGTGCTTTTGCTGCAGGCTTGGCCGCAGCTTTTGCAGGTGCCTTGGCAGCGACGGCCTTGCTGGCTGGTTTTTTCGCCGCGCTGGCTGCAACAGCTTTAGCCGGAGCACGGGTGCTCAGCACTTTGCCTACAGCTTCCTTCACACGACCAACACCCTGGGCCAATTTCAGGCTCTCGGAAGCATCACGCTTGAGTTGGGAAATGTAGGTGCGGGTTTCGGATTGACGATCCTTGAGGGCGTCGAGCAAGTCCTCAAGTTCTTTGACGGCGTCCTTGGCCTTGGCTTGTGCCTTGGCTTTGCCAGCGGTCGCTGCGCCTTGCAGTTTGGTGCGGGATTTGTGCAGTTTTTCCTGAGCTTTGCCGCGTTGTTTTTCAAGCTTGGCGAGCAACTTCTCAGCATCAGCCAAGGCTTGTGAACAGGCGCTTTCCAAATGTTCGAGCAGGCTGCCCGAAAGTTGTTGGAGCAAATGCAACGGGGTATTTACAGGCTTCTGTTTGGCCGACATGGTTTACCTCCTGGCTGACGTGGGTGCGGCTCATACTAGCCCTCTGCTCTTACCGCCGCTAGGGCATGTTGACAGTATCGATTGGCTTGCGTTGCACCGCACGAAAATTCTTATTGATATAACGAAAATCCACGCCACTTTTTAAGCATTCACACTGGCATAATCCATCGCACTTTCGGTTGGAGAACGCCCATGTCGCGTTACCTTTTTTTAGTGTTGAGCGTGGTGCTTTGCGTGGCCAACGCAAGCGAGAAATCCCCCTCCAAAGATGACCACGACCTGGCCTACAGCCTGGGCGCGAGCCTGGGTGAGCGCCTGCGCCAGGAGATGCCTGGGTTGCAGGTAGAGGCGCTGATCGACGGACTCAAACAGGCCTATCAAGGTAAGCCACTGGCCCTGGACGACACACGCATCGAACAGATCCTTGCCCAGCACGAAGCACAAAACGCGCCGGACAATCGAGCACCACAAAGTGAAAAGGCACTCGCTGCCGAGCAACAATTTTTAGCCAGTGAAAAATCCAAAAGTGGTGTGCGTGAATTGGCAGACGGCATCCTGCTGACCGAACTGACCCCTGGCAGCGGGAAGAAACCGGCGGCCGATGATCGCGTGCAAGTGAATTATGTTGGGCGGTTACCCGACGGGACCGTCTTCGACAAGAGCACACAACCTCAGTGGTTTCGCCTGGACAGTGTGATCAGTGGCTGGCGCAGTGCGTTGCAACAGATGCCGGTGGGCGCGAAGTGGCGCCTGGTGATTCCATCCGACCAAGCCTATGGCGCTGATGGCGCAGGCGAACTGATCCCGCCTTATACGCCGCTGGTATTCGAGATCGAATTGCTCAAGGCGGGCGCCTGAGCCCAAACGAAAAACGGTGCGCAATGCGCACCGTTTTCTTGTGTCGGGGGGAGTCAGGCCTTAGCCGTCAACTCTTCCTTGTGAGCGTTGTGCAGCACTTCGATCAGGCAATCTTCCAGCTCGAAACGCTCGTGAAGCAAACCACCCAGCTCTTTGAATTTTTCTGCAACGCACTGGCCGGCATCACACAGGTCGTTGAACGCCAGCAGCTTCTCGGTGATGACATCGATGCGCGGGTAAATCGTCTCCGCCAAATCGAGGCCACGTTGATCGTCGAAAGCCTCGGCCTCTCTGGTCAACTGCTCGTAGATACCGAAGTGCCCCGCCGATACGTAGTCCACCAATACGCCGCAGAATTCCTGCAACGGCTTGCGGTTCTCGCTGAGCGCTTCGGGCTTGGCACCGAGAGCATCAAAGGCCCGAACCAGTTCGTGACGCGCTTTCAACCAACCATCGATCAGTTTGTGCACCCCACCCCAGCGTTCCTGAGCATTCTGACAACGTTCCAGCATGATGATCTCTCTTCCCTATAGGGGCGCCGCACGCTGCCCGCGCAACACTTCAAGGTTAAAGCGGCAACCGGGCAAAGGTGCATCGAACAGTCTGTTTCAATAACGCGTGCGGGCCAGATTATGCCCGCACGACTATGTCATCAAGGTACGCAGGAGAGAAAGTTCATACAAGTGTTTAATCCCTTCCTACAACCTGCGGTTACCTGTCAGTGCCGTGCAAGGCCAAAACGCTGGCTCAGCAGCAACCGCGAGAACTGCGCGATGCCAAGGATCAGCATCGCCACGAAGAACAGCAGGCTCCACTCGGGAATACTCAAGTCGAACAGCGTCCAGTTGATTTCCACGCAGTCGACGGTGCCCTTGAAGATCAAGGCCAACGTCTCTCTCAGCGACAGGTTCTCGATCATGGATTGAAGGCCGGGCCAACAGGCAGGCAACTGTTCCGGCGGCGTATTTTGCAGCAGCACCTGGCGTACGGCGGTAATGGCGCCCAGCACTGCACACCCCATGCTCGCCGCCCAATACAGGTAGATCCCGGACCGCTTCGGCCCATGAATCGCCGCCACGAGATTGATCAGCGTGAAGGCAGCCACAAGAATTCGTTGCACCTGGCACAGGAAACAAGGCCGCAAAAGCGCGGCGTATTCCAGGTAAAAGGACGCGCCCAGCGTCAGCGCACCAGCCAGGAACGCCAGGAGGAACAGGGAGCGTGAGGGGGCCAAAGACATTGTTTATCCGCAACGCAAGAGATAGGTAGTTACGGTAGAGGAAAGACCTTACCCCTTTCAATACGCGCCAGAGCAGACGATTCCGCGAGAGCGTAGGGATATCCCGTCAGAAGGCGAGCGATTAAACGCGCGTCTACGTAGGAGTTTACTACAAGCCGTATTGACTACAGCTATTGGGCGTTATTGAAGGGTTGGCCACCAGACAATTCTGAGGCAACCCTTACTCTGTTTCCTACTTCAAACCCGTGCCGGCACCGGCAACGGTGACGCCAGCAAACGCTTGTCCAGCAAGCCCAGGCCTTCCTGGAACAACTGGTTGCTGCGCTCGGTGTCGCCCAACTGCGCCAGCAGGCGTGCCAGCTCGGCGCAGGCCTCAGGGTTGCGCTGCACCTGCAGGCTGCTTTCAAGGTAGTCCCGCGCCTTGCCCCACAAGCTGTTTTGCAGGCACAGGCGCCCCAGGGTCAGCAGCAGGCTGGCATCGCCTGGATGGTCCTTGAGCCAGCCTTCGGCGAACTTCAACTGCTTCGCCGGATCGCTGCCACGCAGCAGCCCGTAGAGCCGGATCAGATGACTGTCGTACTCGCGCTTGAGGGCACCGCGCAGCACTTCTTCGGCCTTGGCGTCCGCGCCCAACTGGCGCAATTGTTCGGCGTACGCCAGCACCAGTTGCGGCTCCTGGCGCTGGGCCGAAGTCAGTTGTTGCCAGGCCAGCTCCAGGGATTGCTGCCCGGCCTCGCCCTGCTCTTCGCGCTGGGCAGCCAGGGTCAGGTTCTCGCCCCAGGCGCGTCGCTCCAGGTCGGCCAACTCGGCAGGCGGCAACACCTTGTCCTTGCGCAACTCCGGCAACAGCCGGATTACCGAAGACCAATCGCCACGCTGTTGATACAGCCGCTGCAGTTGGCGCAATACCTGGACGTTATGCGGATGACGCTCATGCATGGCCTGCAGGGTGACCAGGGCGCCATCGGTGTCACCGCGGTCCATCTGCAACTGCGCATGACTCAAGGCTACCGCCAGTTCGGCCTGGGGCTGGCGCTCAAGCGCGCGTTCCAGCAGGCCATCCGCTTCCTCATAACGGCCCTGTTCGTTGGCCGCACGGGCGGCGCCGAGGTAGTAGAGCAATGGCTGGCGTTCGGCTTCGGCCGCACGGTGCAAGTGACGCTCGGCACTGGCCCAGCGCCCTTCGGCGAGGTCCATCTGGCCCTGCTCGATGGCAACCTGGACCCGACGGCTGCGGTTGCGCCGCGACCACGGATTGACCACGCCACCCGAGGTCAGCACCAGGCCCAGCAGCACCCTGGCCAAATAGATCACCAGGCCGATGGCAAACAACGCCACCAGCGTCGACCACAGCCCGGACTCGTAATGCAGCACATGGGGATAAGTAATCAGCACGTAGCCGGTATGTTTCGAAATGCCCACGGCCAGTGCCAGGGCGATCGCAATCGCCAGCACCAGGATCACATAGAAGCGCTTCATCGGCTTTACTCCTGGGTCGCCGGCTTGCCAGCGGAAGCCTTGGCTTCCTCGGCAGACAGGTGGCGACGGTCAAGGTAAGCCTGCACGGCAGCCAGGCTCGCGGCCAGGTCCGGCGTGACCACCGAGACGGCCTTGGGCTCAAGCTCGGCAATACGGGCCAGCATGGCTTTGCTTTGCGGGTTGTCTTGATTGAAGTTGTCCTGCAACACGCTGCGAGCCTCGCCCAGGGATCGGCTGTACACCGCCGGCTCGCCGTTGAGCGCCGCCCATTGCGCCTGCTCAAGTGCAAGGCTCAGGGCCAGGCGCACCTGGTTCAGGCCTTGCCCTGCCAGGAGCGGGCGAATGTTGTCATCAGGATTGAAGTCGATGCGGAAATACCGCGAGATCTGCGCCCACCACTGACTCCAACGGCTGTCCGTGTCGGTGGTCGGACGCCCATCATTGGCCGCTTCAGGGAGTTGGTATTCCGGCGCGATGGCCGCCAACTGCACGACCTGATCGCGCAATGCCGCCAGTTGCAGGTACAGCCCGGTACGGTCGGGCTGTTCGATATTGCGCAACGCGGCGAGGCTCTTGGCCAACTGCTCACGGGCGGCGTAGGAGCCAGGGTCACTTTGTTCGCGGAGGATTTCGTCAGCGCCCTGGACCAGTGCCTGGGCACTGTTGATGTCCTGCAAGGCGGAAAGACGCAGGCTGGCCAGGCGGATCAAGTGCTCGGCCTCGGCCAGGCGCCAGTCCTGGCGGCTGGCCCCCAGCACGGTTTCCAGGCGCTGGCTCAGGCGTTGTTGATCACCCTGCAATTGCGCCACCAGCCGGCGACGCTCTTCCAGCTCATCGGCGCCGGGCAGTTGCCCCAGACGGGCCGACAGCTGCTGCTGGCTCTGCTTGAGGCTCTGGGATTGGTCGTCCAGGGTTTGCACTTGGCCCAGCTGTTGCTGGCTGCTCGCCTGCAGTGCGCGGACCTGCCAGATCCCCCAGCCACCGGCGGCAACGCCGGCGGCGCCGAGCAACAAGGCCACGATGGCCAGGCCGTTGCCACGGCGCGGGGCGGTGGTGACCGGTGTCTCAACAGGCGCATCAAGCGCGGGCTGAGCTTCATCTTTAGGCAAGGCTGTTTCGCTCACGTATCCATCCTTTGCGTATTAGAGAGTGGGAACGGAAACACTCCGTAACGCCACTAACAAAGCCGCGGCACTGGCGCCACGACAATCCACAACTTCTTTCGCGCCAGCGGCACGCGCCATCTCGGCGACTCGCGGGCTGGGCACGAACAACGGCAGCTGTGCCACCTGGGGCCAATCTGTACCGGCCAGCGCTTGCAGGTGTAAAAAACCCTGCCCACTGCTGACCACCACGCCGTTCAAGCGTTCCACGTTTATGCGCTGGGTCAGCGTTGCACGGTCGTAGTCCGGCAGGAAACGGCGATACAACTCCAGATAGTCGACACTAGCACCTTGCTCGCGTAAACGCTCAGCCAGCAGCTCTCGCCCGCCCTCGCCCCGCAGGATCAGCACCCGGGCGCCGGGCTTCGAGATAGCCTCGCGCAAGGCGACCAGTTCAAGCAAGGCTTCACTGTCGTCGCCGTCGTGGGGATAACTGACATCAAGGCCATGCTCGGCCAACACCTGCGCCGTAGCAGCGCCGACACTGAACCACGGTAACGCCGGCGGTTGCGGCCAGTGTTGAGCCAACAACTGCAAGCCCAGGCGCGCGGCCGGCTTGCTCACCACGATCACCGCGCAATAGCGGTCCAGCTCGCGAAAAACAGTCTGTTGTTCAGGCGTGACAGGCAGCGCTTCAACCTCCAGCAACGGCAGGCTGCTGCTGAAAACACCTTCTTCGGATAACGTCGCCGCCAGGGCCGCCGACTCCTCGGCAGGCCGCGTCAGCAGCACACGCCATTGCATCACTGCGGCCCGGCCTCGCCGTACACCGCTTGCAGAATGGCACCGGCGCCTTTTTCCAGCAGTTCCTCGGCGACCTTGATACCCAGGCTGGTGGCCTCGCTTTGCGGCCCGCGAATCTCTGCGGTGAGCAACAACCCACCACTCGGGTCGCCCACCAGGCCACGCAGCCAGAGGTTCTCGCCCTCAAGCACGGCGTAACAAGCGATCGGTACCTGGCAGCCACCATTGAGGTGCTTGTTCAGGGCACGTTCGGCGGTGACGCGAATTTCGGTGTCCTGGTGATCCAGCGGCTTGAGCAGCGCATGAATTTCGCTGTCGGCGGTGCGGCATTCAATGCCCACAGCGCCCTGCCCGCCGGCCGGCAAGCTGTCTTCGACGCTGATGGCCGAGGTGATGCGGTCTTCAAAGCCCAAGCGGATCAAGCCGGCTGCCGCGAGAATGATCGCGTCATATTCACCGGCGTCGAGCTTGGCCAGGCGAGTATTGACGTTGCCCCGCAGGAAGCGGATTTGCAGGTCCGGGCGGCGGGTCAGCAACTGCGCCTGGCGACGCAGGCTGGAGGTGCCGACGACGCTGCCCAGCGGCAGCTCATCCAGGGAGGCGTAGGTATTGGAAACGAAGGCATCGCGGGGGTCTTCGCGCTCGCAGATGCAAAAAAGGCCCAGGCCTTCGGGGAAGTCCATGGGCACATCTTTCATAGAATGCACGGCGATGTCGGCTTCGTTCTCCAGCAGAGCGGTTTCCAGTTCCTTGACGAACAGGCCCTTGCCGCCGATTTTCGACAATGGCGAATCAAGCAGCTTGTCGCCGCGACTGACCATGGGCACCAGGGACACCTTCAGGCCAGGATGAGCCTGCTCAAGGCGTGCTTTGACGTATTCGGCCTGCCATAAGGCCAGGGCGCTTTTACGGGTGGCGATGCGGATTTCGCGAGAGGACATGGATCAATCCGTACTGAATAGATACGGCAGATAATAACAGCTCAGGCAAATGCGCTTTGATTTGAATCAGCAAGTGCGGGGCCTCCCTGGCCGCGTCGCACCGGGATATGGGCGGTGAAGCTCGCGTCAGCCCTCGGGCTAAAGCTGCTGCATCATCTTGCGCACGCCGGCGACATGGCGCCGGCTGACGATCAACGCGTCACCGTTGAGGCCCTTCAGGAACAGCTGAAAATGCCCAAGCGGCGTGCGCTGCAGGCGCTCGATGCGCTCCCGTGCCACCAGCGCATTGCGGTGGATGCGCACAAAGCGGTCGCCAAATTCGTCTTCCAGCGCCTTGAGTGGCTCATCGAGCAGCACTTCACCAGCCTCGTGACGCAAGGTCACGTACTTGTGATCGGCGATGAAGTAGACCACCTGGTCCAGGGGAATCAACTCGATGCCCTTGCGGGTACGGGCGCTGATATGGCTGCGTGGCCCATTGCCGCCCTGGGCTGCGGGCTGGGTCAAGGCTGCCAGTTGGACACGATTGGGACGCTCGGCCTTTTTCAAGGCGCGAAGCAACGCATCGGCATTGATCGGCTTGACCAGGAAACTGGCGCCGCTGGCATCCAGGGCCTCGGAAGAGAACTCATCCTGGGAGGCGCACAGCACCACCGAAGGCGGCGATTCTCGCTCGCTCAGGCGGGCAGCCACCTGCAAGCCATCAAGGCCCGGCATGCGGATGTCGAGCAACACGACGTCCGGCTTGAGGCTGTCAATAAGGGCCAAGGCTTCCTCGCCACTGGTGGCGCTCGGCTCAAGGACATTGTAACCCTCGAGTTCACTGACCAAACGGCTCAGTCGCTCGCGGGCTTGGGGTTCGTCATCAACGATCAGGACATTCATATTGCGCTGGATTCCTGCGTGAGTCTCGCACAAGGATAGCGTAGACAGGTGCGGTGACTTCCGTCACGGCGATCCACGCTAAGACTAGCGCGAGCGGCAAAAAGTGCCCCGAGAGTGGCACCAATATTTACCCGGACCTGTTCAATCGCGCCCAAAGCCTGCTGCCTTCGGGCATCGTCGTAGGGTTTGCTGATACACAATACGAACACCCCCTCTCTAATGGATAGCCTGGAGTTCGACCTCATCGCCCGGCATTGGTGCAGTGCACCTTCCGTCAGCGCGAAGCTCTATCAGTGCAACTGTAGACGCTGGCGAAGACGATATTGCTCAATCGTCAAATATCGTTTCAATAAACACGCTTTGTTTGACCAAGGACCGCAAGTTTCCCCCCCGATCGGTCCTGGCTCCAGTCTCGTCCTGCGCGAGTCCGGGGGCAAGGCACTTAGCCATCTTGGAAACAAATAAAAATGCCCCGCCCCGGCATCGTCGCCTCCGGGGGCAACCCTGTTATTATCGGCGCCACACTTTCATGCCCTCTTTCCAGCAGATCACGAGCGAATCCATGAGCACCGACAAGACCAACCAGTCCTGGGGCGGCCGCTTCAGTGAACCCGTCGACGCCTTCGTCGCGCGCTTCACCGCCTCCGTCACTTTCGACCAGCGCCTCTACCGCCACGACATCATGGGCTCGATCGCCCACGCCACGATGCTGGCCAAGGTCGGCGTGCTGACCGACGCCGAGCGCGACAGCATCATCGACGGCCTGACCACCATCCGTGGCGAGATCGAAGCCGGCACCTTCGACTGGCGCGTCGACCTGGAAGACGTGCACATGAACATCGAGGCCCGCCTCACCGACCGCATCGGTGTGACCGGCAAGAAACTGCACACCGGTCGCAGCCGTAACGACCAGGTGGCTACCGATATCCGCCTGTGGCTGCGGGACGAGATCGACCTGATCCTGGCAGAAATCACCCGCCTGCAAAAAGGCCTGCTGGAGCAGGCAGAGCGTGAGTCCGGCACCATCATGCCCGGCTTCACCCACCTGCAGACCGCACAGCCTGTGACCTTCGGCCACCACCTGCTGGCCTGGTTCGAAATGCTCAGCCGCGACTACGAGCGCCTGGTGGACTGCCGCAAGCGCGCCAACCGCATGCCTCTGGGCAGCGCTGCACTGGCTGGCACCACCTACCCGATCGACCGCGAATACACCGCGCAGCTGCTGGGTTTCGACGCTGTGGGCGGCAACTCCCTGGACGGCGTGTCGGACCGTGACTTCGCCATCGAATTCTGCGCCGCGGCCAGCATTGCGATGATGCACTTGTCGCGCTTCTCCGAAGAGCTGGTGCTGTGGACCAGCGCGCAATTCCAGTTCATTGACCTGCCGGACCGCTTCTGCACCGGCAGCTCGATCATGCCGCAAAAGAAAAACCCCGACGTGCCGGAGCTGGTACGCGGCAAGAGCGGCCGTGTATTCGGTGCGCTGATGGGCCTGTTGACCCTGATGAAAGGCCAGCCGCTGGCCTACAACAAGGACAACCAGGAAGACAAGGAACCGCTGTTCGACGCCGCCGATACCCTGCGCGACTCGTTGCGTGCCTTTGCCGACATGATCCCGGCGATCAAGCCCAAGCACGCCATCATGCGTGAAGCGGCCCTGCGCGGTTTCTCCACCGCCACCGACCTGGCGGACTACCTGGTACGCCGTGGCCTGCCGTTCCGCGACTGCCACGAGATCGTCGGGCATGCCGTGAAGTACGGCGTGGACACCGGCAAGGACCTGGCGGAAATGAGCCTGGAAGAACTGCGCCAGTTCAGCGACCAGATCGAGCAGGACGTGTTTGCGGTGCTGACCCTGGAAGGCTCGGTGAATGCCCGTAACCATATCGGCGGGACTGCGCCGGCGCAGGTGAAGGCTGCCGTGGTTCGCGGCCAGGCATTGCTCGCCAGCCGCTAAAAGCTTCGCGAGCAAGCCCGCTCCCACATTCGACTGCATTCCAAAGGTGGAACTCGGTCAAATGTGGGAGCGGGCTTGCTCGCGAAAGCCTCATCACAAACACCCAAGATCTATTTCTTGGCAGCAATCATCGCCATAAACGCCGGCATCGCCGCTTCCTTGTCCGCCGCCACCCGCTGGGCATTCGGCAGCGCCTGCAAGCGCTCCAGCAACGCCTTGGCCTTCGGCAACTCAGCCAACAGATCCAGCCCGAACAGCTTCCCGGCCACGGCACAGGCCAGGTCCACGCTGTACACAAAATACAAATCCGCAATCGTGAAACTGTCCCCCGCCACATACGGCGCAAACTTCCCGTGCCGCCCCAGCGATGCGATCCCCAGCAATAACTCCGCCCTGGACTTTTCCTTGATCGCCTCCGGCACCGGCATTCCGAAAAACGCCTCGGCAAAACACGCCCGGGCCGGCAACTCGATGTACAGCTCGATTTCCCTGCACAACGCCAGCACCTGGGCGCGCTGGAACGGCTCGCTGGGCAGCAGCGATCGCCCGCCCTGGGTCTGTTCGAGGTATTCGAGGATCACGCTGGTTTCGTTGATAAACCCTTGCTCGACACCCAGCACCGGCACCTTGCCCCGGGGGCTCACGGCCAAGGCTTCAGGGGTCTGGCCTGCGTAGAACGGCACCTCTTCGAAGGGCAGCCCTTTCTCCAGCAGCGCCAGTTTGACCATGTTGTAGTAGTTGCTGACCGAAAATCCATAAAGCTTGAGCATCACAAAGCCTCCAGGCCGTGTACGGGGTTGGCAGCAGTGGTTATAGATCGGGAGGCCGCGCCTGGCCAGCAGCATCAGCCGAGTGAATGGGGGTAGACTGGCGCCCTTTCCTCCAGGAGCCTGCCATGAGCGAGCCAACCGATATCGACAACGACGAAGAAGAGTTCGCCGAGACCACCTTGATTGAAGCGATCGAAAACCAGATCGAAAGCGACAACCCGCCCGCCGCCAAGGCCACGTTCAACAAGCTGACCCTGGTGGGCTACGAGCGCGAAGACATCCTGCAAATGATGGCCCACGTCCTCGCCATCGAAATTGACGCGCTGCTCGAAGAAGATCGCGCCTTCAATACCGAATGGTATGAAACTGCGTTGCGTGCGCTGCCGGAGCTGCCGCCCGAGAAGCAATAAGCCTCACACCGCGCTGGCCAGCAAACTCTTGCTGGCCACAATCCTGCCCCACATCAACACCGCATGAGTTCCGACTGGACAGCTCGCCCAAGTGCGTTCACCTTATGGCTGCTAACGTCTAAAAATTCCTAGAAAGTCTGGAGTCCTTATGTCGTATACCCCTGAGTTGGTTGCCGAACTGGAAATCCTTGCACTCTTCAACCTGGGCAGCTCCCAGGAAGGTCTGAAAGTTCATCAGACTGCCGCTCCCACTGCCATTGCCGCCGCCCGGCGCCTGTTTGATAAAGACCTGATCGACCAGCCAGACGGTGGTTACCTCACCAGCCTCGGCCGGGACGCTGCCGAACACGCACAAAGCCTGCTGACTATTCTGACGACCGCCAAAGAAGCCGCCTGACACCTCGTATCGCCCACGGGATCCTCTCTTCACGGATTCCGCGGGCATTCCCGCGCCCGGGATAAAATTCCGGCGTCAAAAACAAATTCCCTCTAAATCTCCTACGCTACTGGCTGTAAACTCCCACACGGCCGCCCACGTCGGGCCCTGCGAGCCACCGAGTTCGACATGACCCGCACCCACGAAATCCGCCCCGACCTGGACGAAGGCATCGACCGCAAGGTGCTGGCCCAGTTACGCGCGCGGTTTCTGGCCCTGAACGAAGGCCGCATGGCCCGGGCCGTCGAAGGACTGACACCACGCCAGCAAAGCGTATTGACCCTGCTGCCGCTGTTTTTCCACGTGAATCACCCGCTGTTGCCGGGCTATGTGTCGGGCAGCACGCCGGCCGGCCTGTCGAATTTTGAACCCGACGCGCAAGCCTTGGCCGAGGCCCAGCGCCTGACCCGCACGTTTTCCTACAAGCCCCGCCACGGCAACCCACCGCGGCCGATTCATGGCCTGTTCCTGATGGGCAGCCTGGGCACCCTGGCCCAGGCCGATCAAAGTGATATGGACGTGTGGGTCTGCCATGCGGCCGATCTCAGCGAGAACGAGCTGGCCGAGTTGCGCAAGAAATGCCAACTGCTCGAAACCTGGGCCCTGAGCATGGGCGCCGAGGCGCACTTCTTCCTGATCGAGCCGACGCGGTTTATCCAGGGCGAGCGCGACAGCCAACTGAGTTCAGAAGACTGCGGCACCAGCCAGCATTACCTGCTGCTGGACGAGTTCTACCGCACCGCCATCTGGCTGGCCGGGCGCACGCCGATCTGGTGGCTGGTGCCGGTGTACGAAGAAACCCGCTATGCCGACTTCACCCACGCGCTGATTTCCAAACGCTTTATTCGCGCCGATGAAACCCTCGACCTGGGCCACCTGGCGCACATCCCGCCGGGTGAATTTATCGGTGCCGGCTTGTGGCAGTTGTTCAAGGGCATCGAATCGCCCTACAAATCAGTACTGAAACTCCTGCTGACCGAGGTCTACGCCAGCGAGCACCCGAAGGTGCAGTGCCTGAGCCTGCGCTTCAAGCGCGCTGTGTTTGCCAATCAGCTGGACCTGGACGAACTGGACCCGTACATCGTCGTCTACCGCCGGATCGAGGAGTACCTCAAGGCCCGTAATGAGCCGGAACGCCTGGAACTGGTGCGGCGCAGCCTGTACCTGAAGGTCAACCGCAAGCTCAGCGCGGGCCAGCGCACCGGGTGGCAGCGTTTGCTGCTGGAGCGCCTGGCCAGCGAATGGGGTTGGGACCAGCGCCAACTGGCCCTGCTGGACAGCCGCAGCCAATGGAAAGTCCGCCAGGTGGCCTCCGAGCGCCGGGCGCTGGTCAACGAGCTGAACTACAGCTATCGCTTCCTGACCCAGTTTGCCCGCACCGAACAGACCGTCAGCCTGATCAACAAGCGCGACCTCAATGTGCTGGGCCGGCGCCTGTACGCCGCCTTCGAGCGCAAGGCCGGCAAGGTCGAGTTCATCAACCCCGGCATTGCGCCCGACCTTGCCGAAGACACCCTGACCCTGGTGCAGTCGCCCAACCGCAAAGAGCCCGGCCAGCATCATTGGGGCTTGTACAACGGCAGCCTGACCGCCCTGGAATGGGAGCACTTCGCGCCGATCAAGCGCAGCCGCGATTTGCTGGAAATGCTCACCTGGTGCCACCGCAACGGCGTGATCGACAGCAGTACCCGCCTGGCGCTGCATCCCGGCAGCAGTGACATGACCGAATTCGAGCTGTTCAACCTGCTGGGCAGCCTGCAACAAACTGTCGTCCTGCCCCTGGCCAGCGTCGATGAAGACCGCCTGCTGCGCTCGGCAGTGCCCGAGGAAGTGCTGCTGCTGATCAACGTCGGCGTCGACCCGCTCAAGCATCACCGGGACTTGAACATCCTGATGACCACCGAGCGCACCGACTCCCTGAGTTACGCGGGCGTACGGGAAAACCTGGTGCTGACCCTGGACCAGGTCACGCTCAACAGTTGGAACGAGGTGATGGTCAGCCGCTATGACGGCCCCCACGCGCTGCTCGATTGCCTGCGCGACTACCTCAATCAGCTACCGCCCAATCACTTGCCGCGCTTGCGGGTGCGCTGTTTCTGCCACAACCGCGCGCAGTTCATTGCCCAGCGCGTGGAAGAAATCTTCGACACTGCGCAAAACCTGCTGCTGGGCCAGGAAAACCATCGCTACCTGGTGCAGGTGCAACAGCACTACCACGTGATGGAGCTGACACCCGGCCAGGCCAACCATGTGTCACTGGCGACCCAGGACGCGCTGATCGCCTACCTCAGTGAGGAACTGGCCAGCTACAGCCCGCTGCACCTGGACACCATGGCCCTGGAAGACCACGACCTGGCGCTGCTGCTGCCCATGGGCCTGCCCGACTGTGTGCAGGTGTTCTACCGGATCAACGACGGGGTTGCCGAGCTGTACGTGCTGGATGAGTTCAACGCGCTCTGGCAGCAGCGCCTGCCGTTCCACGACGAGCAAAGCCTGTTGGTGCCATTGCAACGCTTCCTGCAGTCGATCATTTATCGCCGCGACGCGCTGCTGCCGCTGGACCCGCAACAGCCCTTCGGCGCGGTGCAAATCCTGTATTACCAGCTGTTGCCGTCAGGCAGCGGCCGTGCACGGCGGGCCGAACCGCGCCCAGCGCCGCAAACCCCGGCCAACAAGCCGTTCTACGACGTGCAGGCGATTATCGGCAAGGCAGCACCGGGCCAGGTGGGGATCACCTTGTACTGCAATCAACGGGAGTTTTCCGAGCTGGAATTTGGCGACCAACTGTTTGCGGTGGTCGCCCAGCAAATCGTCGGGCAACGCCGGGAAGCCGAGCGTTACCGCTGCTACATCACCGATCTGGACCTGTCCGGCCTGCTCGGTGATGTTCAAAGCCCGAGCAATCTGTACCTGCGCTACAAGGCTGATCTGGAACTGGCGCTCAATGAAGCGCTGAACCAGGTTTAGAGAGGAAAGGCGCCACCGTCTTTCGGCTGGCCTTCGACGCCGAGCAATTCAAGCTTGAGGGTCTTGCCACCCGGTGCTGGCCAGTCGATGTGCTGGCCGACTTGCAGGCCCAGCAATGCACTGCCCACCGGCGCCAGGATCGAGATTTTGCCTTCGTCGGCGTTCGCGTCCTTGGGGTAGACCAGGGTCAGGTGATAGTCCTTGCCACTGCCTTGTTCACGGCAATGCACGCTGGAGTTCATGGTCACGACAGATGCAGGCACTTCATCGTGGCCAACCACTTCTTCGGCGCGGTCGAGTTCGTGTTGCAGGGCTTCAACGCCCGGCGACGCCTCGCCGACACGGTCGATCAGTTGCTCAAGACGCTGCACGTCAAGACGGGTGAGGATGATGGAAGGTGCGGTCATGATTCAGGCAGACTCCTTTTTTCTGCACAAAAAAGCAAAACCCCGCCAGGAAAAGGCGGGGTTCTCACGGACCTCGATGAGTTGAGGTGTATCCGGACACTACCACAGCACAATAAATAAACAAGACGGCCTCAGGCGCAGGCCCTGCGCTGCTCGGCCTGGGCGACGATCACGCGGCGTCGCGCATCGTCGGCAGAGCGCCATTCGCGGATGTCTTCCACATGACGGAAGCAACCGAGGCAGACTTTGTGCTCATCCAGCCGACATAAACTGATACAAGGTGACGGCACCGCCGGGCTGACATTGCTGAACAGCGGCTTGGGCGGGCGTACGGGAACGGGCTGCGTCACGATCAGATCTCGTCGAAGTCCAGCTCGACGCCGGCTTGTTCCTGGGTGAGGCGCGCGAGCATTTCGCTCAGCAGCTCATCGGTGGTGTCGTGGGTCCAGCGTTTTTCTTCTTCATCGTAATCGAAGTGAAAACCACCGGAGCGCGCCGCCAGCCATAGCTGACGCAGGGGCTCCTGGCGGCTGAAAATCAATTGGGTGCCATTTTCAAACTTGACGGTGAGCACACCGGCCGAGTTCTCCAGGTCCACATCCAGGCCGCTGTCGTCGAAAATATCCTCCAGCGCTTGCTGGGTCGCATCCACCAGGTCGTGAAAACGGGCTTCGGTCAAACTCATTGTGGGAACCTCGAAAAGTGTCTGGTCTCGCTCAAGCGCCGCACAATACGGACGCGCCATCATGATTGCAAAGGATACCGATTTCATTACCCGCAGCTGCGTGAATTATCCCTGATTGGTGTAAGCACAATCGCGACAAACTCGGCAAAGCCCCGCCGGACGGGTATTTCGGCGCATAGGCAATCCGGCGGGTGGTCGGTATACTCGGGCGCAATTAATGCATATTCAAGGATTTCGCCATGAAGCGCCTGATCTCTTCCCTTGCTGCGCTCGTCGCGGTCGCTTGCCTCGTTAGTGCCTGTGGTCAAAAAGGCCCGCTGTATCTGCCCGATGACAGCAAAGACCCGAATGAACAGGCGCAATCGTCGCAAACCAAAGCGCACAAGCACGACACCTACTAAGGGAACATCATGGACGCTTTTAACTACCGGGACGGCGAGCTGTTCGCGGAAGGTGTCGCGCTGTCCGCCATCGCCGAGCGCTTTGGTACCCCGACCTACGTGTACTCCCGTGCCCACATCGAAGCGCAATACCGCTCCTTTGCCGATGCGCTGGAAGGCACGCCGAGCCTGGTGTGCTTCGCCGTAAAAGCCAACTCCAACCTGGGTGTACTCAATGTCCTGGCGCGCCTGGGCGCCGGTTTCGACATCGTGTCCCGGGGCGAGCTTGAGCGTGTACTGGCCGCCGGCGGCAAGGCTGACAAAATTGTGTTCTCCGGTGTCGGCAAGAGCCGCGAAGACATGCGCCGCGCCCTGGAAGTTGGCGTGCACTGCTTCAACGTCGAATCCACCGACGAGCTGGAGCGCCTGCAAGTGGTGGCCGCCGAGATGGGCGTTCGCGCGCCGATCTCCCTGCGGGTCAACCCGGACGTCGACGCCGGCACTCACCCGTACATTTCCACCGGTCTCAAAGAGAACAAGTTCGGCATCGCCATTGCCGACGCCGAGGACGTGTACATCCGCGCCGCGCAGTTGCCGAACCTGGAAGTCTTGGGTGTCGACTGCCATATCGGCTCGCAACTGACCAGCCTGCCACCGTTCCTCGACGCCCTCGACCGCCTGCTGGCGCTGGTCGACCGCCTCGGCGAGTGCGGCATCTACCTGCACCACATCGACCTCGGTGGCGGTGTGGGTGTGCGTTATCGCGACGAAGAGCCGCCGCTGGTGTCCGACTACATCAAGGCCGTGCGCGAGCGCCTCGAAGGCCGCGACCTGACGCTGATGTTCGAGCCGGGCCGCTACATCGTCGCCAACGCCGGCCTGCTGCTGACCCAGGTCGAGTACCTCAAGCACACCGAGCACAAGGATTTCGCCATCGTCGACGCGGCGATGAACGACCTGATCCGTCCGGCGCTGTACCAGGCCTGGATGAATGTGACGGCCGTCAAGCCACGCGCAGGCGAAGGCCGCAGCTACGATATCGTCGGCCCGATCTGCGAGACCGGCGACTTCCTGGCCAAGGAACGTCAGCTGGCCCTGGAAGAAGGCGACCTGCTGGCCGTGCATTCGGCCGGTGCCTATGGGTTTGTCATGAGCTCCAACTACAACACCCGCGGGCGTACCGCCGAGGTGCTGGTGGACGGTGATCAAGCGTTTGAAGTGCGTCGCCGCGAGACGGTAGCCGAGTTGTTTGCTGGCGAAAGCCTGCTGCCGGAGTAAGGTCATGTTGCTGCGTTTTACCAAGATGCACGGGCTGGGCAATGACTTCATGGTCCTCGACCTGGTCAGCCAGCACGCGCACATCCTGCCCAAGCACGCCAAGCTGTGGGGCGACCGGCACACCGGTGTCGGCTTCGACCAATTGTTGCTGGTGGAAGCGCCGAGTAACCCGGAAGTGGATTTCCGTTACCGGATCTTCAACTCCGATGGCTCCGAAGTGGAACAGTGCGGCAATGGTGCCCGCTGTTTCGCCCGTTTTGTCCTGGACAAGCGCCTGACCGCCAAGCGGCAGATTCGCGTCGAGACCAAAAGCGGCATCATCGAGCTGGATATTCGCAGCGACGGCCAGATCGGCGTCAACATGGGCGCGCCACGGCTGGTGCCTGCGGACATTCCGTTCCAGGCCACCGAGCAAGCCCTGAGCTACCCGGTGGACGTGGACGGCAAGACCGTCAACCTGGCCGCCGTGTCCATGGGCAACCCCCATGCCGTGCTGCGGGTGGATGACATCAACAACGCGCCGGTGCATGAACTGGGGCCGAAGATCGAAAACCATCCGCGCTTTCCCGCGCGGGTCAATGTGGGCTTCCTGCAGGTCATCGACCGTTCCCGTGCGCAGTTGCGCGTGTGGGAACGCGGGGCCGGCGAAACCCAGGCTTGCGGTACCGGCGCCTGCGCCGCTGCCGTAGCCGCGATCAGCCAGGGGTGGATGGATTCGCCGCTGCTGATCGACCTGCCTGGTGGACGCCTGTCCATCGAATGGGCAGGCCCCGGCCAACCGGTGAAAATGACCGGCCCGGCCACCCGCGTCTACGAAGGACAGGTCCGTCTATGAGTGAGCAAATCTAATGACTGATAAGCCTCAAGTACCCGCGCAAGCATCCCCAAGCGAAAGTCTGGAGGCCGCAGCCGTTGCGGCGTATCTGGAGGCTAACCCGGACTTCTTCGTTGAACACGAAGAACTGCTGCCGGCCCTGCGTATTCCCCACCAGCGCGGCGATACCGTGTCGCTGGTGGAGCGGCAGATGAAGATCCTGCGCGAGCGCAATATCGAAATGCGCCATCGGCTCTCGCAGCTGATGGATGTGGCCCGCGACAACGACCGCCTGTTCGACAAGACTCGCCGCCTGGTCCTGACCCTGATGGACGCCGCCAGCCTGGAAGAAGCGGTGATCGCCGTCGAAGACAGCCTGCGCCAGGATTTCCAGGTGCCCTTTGTCAGCCTGATCCTGTTCAGCGACAACCCGATGCCGGTGGGTCGCTGGGTCAGCGGCAGCGATGCCCAGACCGCGATTGGCGGCCTGCTGTCCGAAGGCAAGACCATCAGCGGCACCTTGCGCGAGCATGAGCTGGACTTCCTGTTTGGCGCCGAGCAGCGCCAGCAGATCGGCTCCACCGCCGTGGTTGCCCTCAGTCATCAAGGTTTGCATGGCGTGCTGGCCATCGCCAGCCGTGATCCGCAGCATTACAAAAGCTCGGTGGGCACGCTGTTCCTGAGCTACATCGCCGAAGTGCTGGGCCGCGTCCTGCCACGCTTCACCAGCGCATTGCGCGCGGTGCGCTAGCCATGGAACGACAACTGGACGCCTACTGCGCTCACCTGCGCAGCGAGCGCCAGGTGTCGCCGCATACCCTGGAAGCCTACCGGCGGGACTTGAACAAGGTCCTGGCGTTCTGCGAGAAACAACACATCGGCAGCTGGAAGGCCCTGGACATCCAGGGTCTGCGCAGCCTGATCGCCCGCCTGCACCAGCAAGGCCAATCCTCCCGCAGCCTGGCGCGCCTGCTATCGGCGGTACGCGGCCTCTATCAGTACCTGAACCGCGAAGGCCTGTGCGACCACGACCCGGCCAACGGCCTGGCGCCGCCCAAGGGCGAACGCCGCCTGCCCAAGACCCTCGACACGGATCGCGCCCTGCAATTGCTCGATGGCGCCGTGGAGGACGACTTCCTGGCCCATCGCGACCAGGCAATCCTCGAACTCTTCTACTCCTCGGGCCTGCGCCTGTCGGAGCTGACCGGGCTTAACCTCGATCAACTGGACCTGGCGGATGGCCTGGTGCAGGTGCTCGGTAAAGGCAGCAAGACCCGCGTATTACCGGTGGGCAAGAAGGCCCGCGAAGCCTTGCTGCTATGGCTGCCGCTGCGCGCCCTGGCCAACCCGGCGGACGACGCGGTGTTTATCAGCCAGCAAGGCCGGCGCCTCGGGCCCCGGGCCATACAAGTGCGGGTCAAGGCCGCCGGCGAGCGCGAGCTGGGGCAGAACCTGCACCCGCACATGCTCCGGCACTCCTTTGCCAGCCACTTGCTGGAGTCCTCCCAGGACCTGCGTGCGGTGCAGGAACTGCTGGGCCACTCCGACATCAAGACCACCCAGATCTACACCCACCTGGACTTCCAGCACCTGGCAACGGTGTACGACAGCGCCCATCCGCGGGCCAAACGCATTAAGGGCAGTGACTCATGAGCATCAAGCTGATCACCTTCGACCTGGACGATACGCTCTGGGATAACGTGCCGGTCATCATCAGCGCCGAGGCATCGATGCGCGAGTGGCTGGCGACCCACGCCACCAAGGTGGGCGACTTGCCCCTGGAGAAGTTTGCCAGCCTGCGCCAGCAGGTGCTGGAGCGTCATCCCGAGCTGAAATATCGCATCAGCGTGTTGCGTCACAAGGTGCTGCAATACGCCTTCGAGGAAGCCGGGTACACGCTGCCGGAAGCGGCGCAGATGGCGGATGTGTGCTTTGAAGCGTTCATCCATGCCCGGCATCAACTCACCGTATTCCCCGAAGCGGAACCGATGCTGCAAGCACTGCGCCGCGACTATCTGCTGGGGGTGATTACCAACGGTAATGCCGATGTGCAACGTGTGGGGTTGGCGGACTACTTCCACTTTGCACTCCGGGCTGAAGACATTGGTATTGCCAAGCCGGATGCGCGGTTGTTTCAGGAAGCCTTGCAGCGCGGTGGCGTAGCGCCGGGCGCGGCAGTGCATGTGGGTGACCATCCAGGGGATGACATTGCCGGTGCGCAGCAGGCGGGGCTGCGGGCGGTGTGGTTCAACCCGGCAGGCAAGGCCTGGGAGGCCGAGAAATTGCCGGATGCCGAGATTCGCAGCCTGACCGAGCTACCCGACGTGCTAGCCCGCTGGAACGCATAACCTGATGATGAAGGGCTTTTGTGGCGAGGGAGCTTGCTCCCGCTGGGCTGCGAAGCGGCCCCTGAACCAGCCACGACGGCCTTTCTGAAAGACCGCGTCGACCCAACCAGGGGCCGCTTCGCGCCCCAACGGGAGCAAGCTCCCTCGCCACACACGCTCTTCATCCTTGGATGGGTGTTGGCCCTGACCATTTTGTTTCGCCCATGAAAAAGCCCGCAGCGACGGCGGGCTTTTTCAGCAAGCAAACAGCAGGCCTTAGATAGGCCGGCTGCCGTACTTGTTATCCGGCTTCTTCGGTGGATCTGCCACCACGTTAGCCTCGACTTCCTGCACTTTGCCGCCTTTGGCGAGGAATTCTTCCATCGCCCGGGCCAGCGCATCGCGCTCTTTGTTCTTGGCTTCTACGCTCGGCAACTCGTCAACCGACACTGCAGCCTTGGCCTTGCCCTTGGCTGCCGGGACCGGTGCATCGTCGCCACCGTCGTCGTCAGCCACGTCTTCGGCAGCCGCCTCAAGACCTTCTTCGGTTTCGTCGTCGTCGCCTACTTCGAGGTCGTCGTTTTCCAGATCATCGTCGCTCATGTTCTACCTCATGACTTGCGAAAAGCAGATTAGTTATAGCCCAGCTTCGCCGCCTGTCGACGGCCGCCGGAAAAAAATCAACATCCACCGGTTAACCAGTGGCTTATGCCCCATCACCGTGCAAGGTGGCGAGGACTTTACGAGCACCGCCATGATCACGGTGCTCGCCCAGATAAACACCTTGCCAGGTCCCCATCGCCAAGCGGCCGGCCCTTACCGGCAAACTCAGCTGACAGCCCAGCAGACTGGCCTTGAAGTGCGCCGGCAGATCATCCGGACCCTCGTCGTTGTGTTCATATCCCGCCGTGCCTTGCGGCACCAGCGCATTGAAAAAACGCTCGAAGTCACGGCGAACCGCCGGGTCGGCATTCTCGTTGACCGTCAACGAGGCCGAGGTGTGCTGCAGCCACAAATGCAACAGTCCCACCCGACAGGCCTTCAATTCAGGCAGGCCGGCGAGCAACTCGTCCGTCACCAGATGAAAGCCCCGGGGCTTGGCCCGCAGGGTTATCAGGGTCTGTTGCCACATACAGTTCTCCGCCTATCGGCGCGCATTCTAGCGCGCTCAGGGAAAAAACAAAGTGCCGAATACGCCTACATGCCTGTAAGACATTCGCACACTGAAAAGTGCAGTGCGGATCCCATCACAAAGTCGCAAAAAAACCCATACACCTTTAGCCACAGACAAACCCAAGGCAAAAAAATGCCCGGCAAGCCGGGCATCTTTTTTTCGCGTACTTACAAGTTGTAGCCGCGCTCGTTGTGTTGCGCCAGATCGAGGCCAACCGCCTCTTCTTCTTCGGTCACCCGCAGGCCCATCACCACGTCCAGCACCTTGAGGATGATGTACGTCACGATAGCGGTGTAGATGACGGTGAAGCCGACGCCTTTGGCCTGAACCCAGACCTGTGCGGCAATGTCGGTAGTAGCGGCGTTGAAGCCACCCATCGACGGTGCGGCGAACACGCCGGTCAGGATCGCGCCGAGGATACCGCCGATACCGTGCACGCCGAAGGCGTCCAGGGAGTCGTCGTAGCCCAGTTTGCGTTTCAGGGTAGTGGCGCAGAAGAAGCACACCACACCGGCAGCCAGGCCGATCACCAGGGCGCCCATCGGGCCCACGGTGCCAGCGGCTGGGGTGATTGCCACCAGGCCCGCAACCACACCCGAGGCGATGCCCAGTGCGCTTGGCTTACCGTGGGTGACCCACTCGGCGAACATCCAGCCCAGGGCCGCAGCAGCGGTAGCGATCTGGGTCACCAGCATCGCCATGCCGGCAGTGCCGTTGGCCGCAGCAGCGGAGCCCGCGTTGAAGCCGAACCAGCCGACCCACAGCATCGCCGCGCCCACCAGGGTGTAACCGAGGTTGTGCGGGGCCATTGGGGTGGTTGGGAAGCCTTTACGCTTGCCGAGTACCAGGCACGCTACCAGGCCGGCCACACCGGCGTTGATGTGCACCACGGTGCCGCCTGCGAAGTCCAGCACGCCCCAGTCGCCCAGCAACGAACCCGGACCGCCCCACACCATGTGGGCAATCGGTGCGTAGACCAGGGTGAACCAGACGCCCATGAAGATCAGCATCGCGGAGAACTTCATCCGCTCGGCGAATGCACCGACGATCAGCGCCGGGGTGATGATCGCGAAGGTCATCTGGAAGGTCACGAACACGGCCTCAGGGAACAACGCCGCCGGGCCGGTGATGCTGGCCGGGGTCACACCCGAGAGGAACAGTTTGGACAAGCCTCCCACAAACGAGTTGAGGTTGACGACGCCTGCTTCCATACCGGTGGTGTCGAACGCCATGCTGTAGCCGTACACGAACCACAGGATGGTGATCAGGCCGGTGATGGCAAAGCACTGCATCATCACGGAAAGAATGTTTTTGGAGCGAACCATGCCGCCGTAGAACAGCGCGAGGCCTGGAATGGTCATGAACAGCACCAGCGCGGTGGACGTGAGCATCCACGCGGTGTCGCCGGAATTGAGGACTGGAGCAGGTACTGGGTCCGCCGCCATGGCCAGGGCCGGCATTACGAGGGACAACAGGGCTCCTAGCCCTGCGAATTTACGCAGAGTCATATTGTTTTCTCCTGGGGCGTTGGGGTTTGGCGGCTTAGATTGCGTCGGTATCGGTTTCGCCGGTACGGATGCGAATAGCCTGTTCCAGATTGACCACGAAGATCTTGCCGTCACCGATCTTGCCGGTGTTGGCGGCCTTGGTTATCGCCTCGATAACCCGGTCAAGATCCTTGTCGTCAATGGCGACATCAATCTTCACCTTTGGCAGGAAATCGACCACGTATTCCGCGCCGCGATACAGCTCGGTGTGACCCTTCTGCCGACCGAAGCCTTTGACCTCAGTAACGGTAATGCCCTGCACGCCGATCTCGGACAGTGACTCGCGTACATCGTCCAACTTGAACGGCTTGATGATGGCAGTGACTAGCTTCATGAAAACTCTCTCCCGAATTGGTGGACTTGCCCCAGGAAAACAAACCCGTCTCAAGTCTAAGCGCAGTGCCTGGCTTTGTAACGCTTCGTCGCCCTGGCATTTGCCATTGCGACGCTCGCTAACCACTGGTGACGAAACATGTACCGCTGGTCCGTCGGCGCACTGCATCGTCACAGCGACTGCATCAGTGCATGGGTCATGATCGTCTAAGCAGAAAGCTTGCCAGCTCCGTAAAAATCACTGAAATCAGTCCTTTGTTCGCCTGTGCCCACCTACCGGGCGCCACGACAGCGAAGATACGCACGAAAACGGTGCGCGACCGCCCGTCCTCATGCGCGAAAAGCGTGCGCCGCAGGGGCTGGAAAAGACTATAGACGCTGCGTGATACACTGCCGGCCAACAGATTTTCCGGACTATTTCCCATGCTCGCGCCCAAAGACCTCCTCGACGCCCTGAGCGGCCACGCCTCCCGCCTGTTCAGCAGCGACACGCCGCTGCCACGCAATGAAATTGAAAGCCAGTTCAAGGCGCTGCTGCAAAGCGGTTTCAGCAAGCTGGACCTGGTAAGCCGGGAAGAGTTTGATAGCCAGATGGTGGTGTTGGCGCGCACTCGGGCGCGGTTGGAAAGCCTTGAGGCCAAGGTGGCGGAGCTGGAAGCGCGATTGACGCCTGCCGCCGAATAAGCCGGCCCAACCGGGGCAGGTTTCGCCTGTCCCCGTTAAACCGTTGCAACCCTCAGCTCACCCGCTGATACCCGCCGACAACCCCCTTCTTCGACAATACCCACTGCCACAGCTGGATATCCCGCGCGCGAAACGCCCCTGCACACGACAGCAGGTAGTAGCGCCACATCCGGTAGAAGCGCTGGCCGAAGGTGTCTGCGAAATCCGGCCACGCCAGTTCGAAGTTTTCGCACCAGGCCATCAGCGTCTTGTCGTAGTCGGCGCCAAAGTTGTGCAAATCCTCGGCAACAAATAACCCGTCCATGGCGTCGCCGATCTGCCCGATCGAGGGCAAATCACCGTTGGGAAAGATGTATTTGTCGATCCACGGATCCGGCGTGCTGTTGCGTTGGTTCTTGCCGATAGTGTGTAGCAGGAACAACCCATCGTCTTTCAGGCAGCGGTTGGCGACCTCCATATACGCCCGATGGTTCTTGCGCCCCACATGCTCGAACATGCCGACACTGGCGATATGGTCGAACTGCTCGTCGATATCCCGATAGTCCTGCAGACGAAACTCGATCGGCAGATGTGAATACTTGGCCCGCCCCCACTCCGCCTGCTCCTTGGAGATGGTCACGCCGACACACTCGACCCCATAGTGCTCGGCCGCATGGCTCATGAAACTGCCCCAGCCACAGCCGATATCCAGCACGCGCATGCCCGGCTTGAGCCCCAGTTTTTTACAGATCAGGTCCAGCTTGGCGAACTGCGCCTGCTCCAGGGTGGTGGCATCTTTCCAGTAGCCACAGGTGTAGGTCATGCGCGAGTCGAGCATGCGTGCGTAGAAGTCATTGCCGAGGTCGTAATGTGCTTCGCCGACTTGCCAGGCGCGTTTCTTGTTTTGCAGGTTCAGCCAGCGGGAGCTGAACGCGTGAAACAACAAGGTGGCCGGGTTGGCCTGGTCGATCACGCCGGAGCGCATGAGGCGGTAAAAAAACTCATCCAGTGCCTCGGCGTCCCAGCCGCCATCCATGTAGTCCTCGCCAAGGCCCAGATTGCCCTTGGCCAGGGCGAGATCAAATGTGGCACTGTGGTGCAGTTGCATATCGGCAGCCGATGGCCCGTTGACCTCGATCTGCGCCTGCGCCAGCAACTCCTTAACGAAGCGCGCTCCCTGAGACATCTCATCAGAACCGGAAAAAGAATGACGCGTTTTGTTAAGCACAGTTGCTCTCCAGAAATAGCGTTGCCTTTGATTCATACACTGCGAGAAATCTGGCCATGGAAGCGTCTGGCAAGGCCCTTAAGGCGTCATGGAAGCGCTGGCTGGGAACAGATGTAACAAATCTTATCCAGCCATTTTTTAAAGATATAATGAATTAATATTATGAAAACCATGCAAAATTGGAATGCAAGATGGACATTCGGGCGCTCCGTTATTTCGTAGAAGTCGTCGACCAGCAGAGCTTTACCAAAGCCGCTGTGAAGCTGCACCTGACCCAGCCAACAGTCAGCAAGATGGTGCAGCAATTGGAGTCGAGCCTTGGCCTGAAGCTGCTCGACCGCATGGGAAAACGCTTCACCCTGACGGACGCCGGGGAAATTGTGCTCAAGCGCGCCAAGGAAATGATCGCGCTGCACGATGAAATGACGGTAGAGCTGCAAGACTTGCAGCATGTCGGGCGCGGCGCCCTGCGCATGGGGCTTTCGCCCTCTACCCACCTCGCACTGGCGCCGATTTTTGCGGAGTATCACGCCCGTTACCCGAAGATCGAACTGAAACTGTTCGAAAGCGGCGGCAATATCACCATCCAGGATCTGCGCCAGGGCACGCTGGAGTTCGGCACCATCCTTGACTCGCCGCGCGTGGCGGATATCTGGTCCGAATTCGAATCCATGCCCTTGTTCGAATCGCCACTGTGCCTGCTCGCGCCCCATGACTCGCCCTGGCAAGGCCGCAGCTCGGTGGAGTTGAGCGAACTGCAAGCCTGCGAATTCATCTTTTACGATGACACCTTCACCCTGAACCAATTCGTACTTGATGCCTGTGCACAAGCCGGTTTTGAGCCGCGGATCAGTGGCCGCAGCAGCCAATGGGACTTTATCGCCTCCCTGGTACGACTGGGCGTGGGCATCACCCTGCTGCCCCGGGCATTCTGCGAAACCCTTGATGCGAGCCAGTTCAGCATCGCGGAAATACAGTCGCCGGCCCTGAACTGGAGGCTGATGCTGGCGTGGCGTCGGCAGTGCAAGTTGTCGTTTGCGGCGCAGGCGTGGTTGACGCTGGCGAAAGAGTTTCTGTGTGTGCCGCCGTCGGACCGCTAGCGCGATACGTTCTGTAAAACCTCGCCGCCGCGCGTCGCCATCACTCAACTACCCTTGAAAAACCGCAGGAAGCGGCCACTCATTTCAAGGAACCAGCATGTCCCTCGCCATCGTCCACAGCCGCGCCCAGATAGGCGTCGAAGCGCCCGCCGTCACTGTCGAGGTGCACATGGCCAACGGCTTGCCGTCGCTGACGCTGGTGGGCCTGCCGGAAACCGCCGTCAAGGAAAGCAAAGACCGCGTGCGCAGCGCCATTCTCAATTCTGCGCTGCAATACCCGTCCCGTCGCATCACCCTCAACCTCGCGCCCGCCGACCTCCCCAAGGACGGCGGGCGTTTTGATTTGGCGATTGCCCTGGGGATTCTCGCCGCCAGCGTGCAGGTACCCGCGCTGACCCTCGATAACGTGGAATGCCTGGGCGAGTTGGCGCTGTCCGGTGAGGTGCGGCCGGTGAAAGGTGTGTTGCCGGCAGCCCTGGCGGCGCGCAAGGTCGGGCGCACCTTGATCGTGCCGCGGGCCAATGCCGAGGAAGCCTGCCTGGCTTCGGGGTTGAAGGTGATTGCCGTGGATCATCTGCTGCAAGTGGTGGCGCACCTGAACGGTCACGTGCCGATCGAGCCCTTCGTTTCCAGTGGCCTGATGTACTTGAACAAACCCTACCCGGACCTGAGTGAAGTGCAGGGCCAACTGGCAGCCAAGCGTGCGCTGTTGATCGCTGCGGCGGGCGCCCACAACCTGTTGCTCAGCGGGCCACCGGGCACCGGCAAGACCTTGCTCGCCAGCCGTCTACCAGGGTTGTTGCCGCCCTTGAGTGAACAGGAAGCGCTGGAGGTGGCGGCGATTCAATCGGTGGTCAGCCTGGCGCCGCTGAGCCATTGGCCACACCGGCCATTTCGCCAGCCGCATCATTCGGCATCCGGCCCGGCGCTGGTGGGCGGCGGCTCGAAACCGCAGCCGGGGGAAATAACCCTGGCCCATCACGGTGTGTTGTTTCTCGACGAGTTGCCGGAGTTTGATCGCAAGGTCCTGGAGGTGCTACGTGAGCCGCTGGAGTCCGGGCATATCGTGATTTCCCGCGCTCGCGACCGGGTGCGTTTCCCGGCGCGCTTTCAGTTGGTGGCGGCAATGAACCCCTGCCCTTGCGGCTATGTGGGCGAGCCCAGTGGGCGCTGTCGCTGCACGCCGGAGCAGATTCAGCGCTATCGCAACAAACTCTCGGGGCCGCTGCTGGACCGGATTGACCTGCACGTGACCGTCGCCCGGGAAAGCACCGCGCTGAACCCGGGCATACAGTCCGGTGATGATACCGCCAGCGCCTCCGTCCTCGTCGCCGATGCCCGGGACCGCCAACAACGGCGCCAGGGCTGCGCCAATGCGTTTCTCGACCTGCCGGGGCTACGCCAGCACTGCAAACTGGAAAAGGCTGATGAAGGCTGGCTGGAAAGCGCCTGCGAACGGCTGACGCTGTCGTTGCGGGCGGCCCATCGCCTGCTCAAGGTCGCCCGCACCCTGGCCGACCTGGAACAAGTGGAAGCCATCGCACGCCATCATCTGGCGGAGGCCTTGCAGTACCGCCCTGCTAGCGCGTCCTAGGCAACGCCAGAAGCAGCCCCGCCACTTCCATCACCTCATCCATCACCGCTTCAGCTGACTCAACGGAGGGTTTGAGCAACAAGTCATCGGCATAGCCCATCGCTACGGCAAAGAGTTGTCGCGCAGCGCGCTTGGGCGACTCACAGCGGAACACTTTGGCCGCCACACCTTGCTCGATGATCTCGGCGAGCATGGCTTGCCATTGGGCGTTGATCACCAGGTAGGCCTGGGCCAATGGCTCGTCATGCATGGCTTCGTCCCAGGCATCCAGCCATAGCGCCCAACCGGCGTCTGCCGTGGAGGGCAGGCAGTCACGCAGGAAACCTTCGAGGGCTTCCAATGGTGGCAGATCCACCAGCGGCGCCCTCACCTCGTCCAGTTGCTCGTTGGCGAACCGCACGAACGCTTCGCGGCGCAGCTCTTTCCAGTCGCTGAAGTAGTGATAGACGTGGCTGCGGGACAGCCCGGCATGCTCCGCCAGGTCGCGGGTGGAAACATCGGCAAACCCTTTGCTGCGAAACAGCTCCAGGGCGGCGGCGATGATCTGGTCTTTACGGTCGATACGCGACATGAGGCTTTTCCTTCAGGCACCGGCAGATCGACGGCGCTTGCTTTTTGAGCGGTCGCTCAAGGATACTTGAGCAGTCGCTCAATAATAGCGTTTATCTCACTCTCGGTGCACCCCATGTCATCCGTAACACCCCAGATCCTGATCGAAGAAAGCAAAAAGATCGGGCAACAATCCGCCAGCCAAACCCTTAAGGCGATCGCCAAGGCCTATCCCGGCAAGTTGTTCTGCACCTTGTCGCTGGTGGCCCTGGAGAACGCATTGCTGCTGGCCTACCCACTGTTTGCGGGGTTCGCGGTGGACTCGATCATCCGCGGCGATGCCGGCAGCGCGCTGTTCTACGCCGCCGTGGTGCTGGCGTTCTGGGTGGTCGGGGCGGCGCGACGGGCGCTGGATACACGCACCTTCACCCGTATCTACGCGGACCTTGCGGTGCCGGTGATTCTCAACCAGCGTCTGCAAAACCACAGCACTTCCCGGGCGGCAGCGCGGGTGGTGCTGGCGCGGGACTTTGTCGACTTCTTCGAAAAACACGTGCCGATCATCGCGACGGCGCTGGTTTCCATCGTCGGTGCGGCAGTGATGCTGTTGGTGATCGAGCCGTGGATAGGCCTGGCGTGCCTGACCGCGCTGGTGCTGTGCACAACTTTGTTGCCACGTTTCGCCCGGCGCAATCAGGAACTGCATGAGCGCTTGAATGACCGCCTGGAAAAGGAAATCGGCCTGGTGGAAAAGGTCGGCGCACAGACCTTGCAGCGCCACTACCAGGTGCTGTCACGCCTGCGCATCTGGCTGTCGGACCGCGAGGCCGCAGCGTTCCTGTTTATCGGTACGCTGGCGGCACTGCTGTTTGTGGTTGCCATCAGCCAGCTGGCGCTGTCGCCAGCGGTCAAGGCCGGCCACGTGTATGCGGTGATGACTTACCTGTGGACCTTTGTCAGCAGCCTGGATGAAGCGCCAGGGATGGTCGACCAACTGGCGCGACTCAAGGACATTGGCAAGCGTGTGGACCCGGGGCTGGGCGACCGATCCGACGTTTGACGCGTCGGGTCGGCCGTCATCGCGGGCAAGCCCGGCTCCCACAGTGGACCGCGTACTCCAGAACAACACGGTCAACTGTGGGAGCGGGCTTGCCCGCGATGAGGCCCGAACAGTCAATCAACGAAACCGGTCAACCTCATGCCGCAAGCCCGCCGCCAGGGTCTCCAGTTCCTTGGCGGTGATCGCAAGGTTGGACACCACTTCACGCTGCTCGCTGTTGGCCAGGGCGATGCTCTGCAAGTTGCTGCTCAGCAGGGTCGCCGTGCTGCTCTGCTCCTGGGTCGCCGTGGTAATGGCCGCAAACTGCTGGCCCGCCGAGCGGCTTTGCTCGTCGATCCGCGCCAGCGCAGAGGCGACGTCAGCGTTGCGAGCCAGGCCTTCCTGCATCAGCACGTTGCCTTGCTCCATGGTGCTGATGGCGTTGCCGGTTTCCTGCTGGATACTCTGGATCATCCCGGAAATTTCATCCGTGGCCTGACGAGTACGCGACGCGAGGTTGCGCACTTCATCCGCCACCACCGCAAACCCACGCCCTTGCTCACCGGCCCGCGCGGCTTCGATGGCGGCGTTGAGCGCCAACAGGTTGGTCTGCTCGGCAATGGCGGTGATCACCCCGACGATCCCGCCGATTTCCTGGGAGCGCTGGCCCAAGGTATTGATCACCGTGGCCGTGCTGTTCAGCGCGGTGGCGATGTGTTCCAGGGACGACGACGCTTCCTGCATCGAGGTGCGGCCAATCTTGGTTTGCTGGGCGTTGTCCTGGGCCAGGCGTTCGGTGTTGCCCATGTTGTCGGCAATATTCAGCGAGGTGGCGCTGAACTCTTCCACCGCGCCGGCCATGCTGGTGATCTCGCCGGACTGTTGCTCCATGCCTTCGTACGCACCGCCGGACAACCCCGACAGTGCCTGGGCGCGGCTGTTCACGTCTTCAGCCGCCTTGCGGATATGCGACACCATGGTCGACAGCGCTTCGCCCATCTGGTTGAAACTGCGGGCTAGTTGGCCGATTTCATCATGGCTGGAAACGTTCAGCCGTGCGCTCAAATCACCGGCGCCCAGGGCTTCGGCCTGACGCACCAGGTCGCCCAATGGCTGCAACTTGCTGCGCAGCAACCAGACCGCCGCGCCCACCGCCAGCAGCATCGCGAGCAAGCTGCCGATCGCCAGGCGAATCCCCACCGACCAGGTCACCGCGCGAATTTCGGCTTTCGGCATGCTCGCCACCACCGACCACGGGCCGCCTTCAAACGGCACGGCAACGCTGTAGAAGTCTTCGTTCTTGTCGCTCCAGAAACGGCCTTTTCCAGGTTTGGCGGCCAGGTCGAGCATCACCGGAATCGACTGATCCAGCGCCTGCACGCCAGCGGGCGGTACCAGCCAGTGCTTCTGTTCGTCCAGCAGCGCCAGGGAACCGGTCTGGCCGATGCGGAAACGCTTGAGGTTGTCGAACTGGGCGTTCTGCGCATCGGTGTAGTCGAAGCCGACAAACAGCACCGCAATCACTTTGCCGCTGGCGTCCCGCACCGGGCTGTACTGGGTCATGTAGGAGCGATCGAACAATACCGCACGGCCAACGTAGCCCTGCCCGCCCAGCAAGCGTTGATAGGCCGGATGCTGGTGATCCAGCGCCGTACCGATGGCGCGGCTGCCATCCTGCTTGGTCAGGGAGGTGCTGACGCGGATAAAGTCCTCGCCGCTGCGTACGAACAAGGTCGCCACGCCGCCGGACATCTGCTTGAACTCATCGACTTCACCGAAGTTGTTGTTGAGCACTTCCTCGCCCAGGTACAGGCCCGGCGTCTGCACGCCCGCCACCGTCACCGGTTGCTCAGGGCGCGTACTCAAGCCGGCGCTGAAGCGCTTTTCAAACAGCCCGCTCAAACGCTGGGTACTTTCGCGCAAGGTGCTGTGGAAGGTATTGAGTTGGTCGGCCAGCAAGCGGGCCTCGCTGGCCAGGTGCTCCTCGCGGGTGTCGAGGTTGGCGGAATCCAGCGAACGCAACGCGAATACCGTGCTGCCGCTGATGACGACAGCCAGTATCACGGCGAGGGCAAGCCCCAGTTGAGAGGCAATCCGGGCGCGAGGTTGAGACATGAAGGCTCCTGGCCGAGGCCAGGATCATCCTGATCTCATAGCGCTGCTCGGCAAAATTCTAATAGGGGAAACGTTGCAGAACGGTAGTTCCAACAACCCTACTTCGGCGGGCAGGCTCAATACTTGAGCGAATCACAGGGGTATCGCGCAAACGATTGCTGGCCGGTGCGCAATCCACTCAGTCGAGGCGCTCGACCTGGGGCAATTCCATGGCCTGCACTTCGCCCTGGAGAAAGTCACCCAGCCGTCGCAAACGCTCGCCACCCGGCCGGGTCTTCGGCCACACCAGATAGTAATTTTCCCCACTGGCCACAGCGGTGGGCCATGGCAGGCTCAGGCGGCCCTGGGCCACGTCTTCGGCCACCATCAGCAAGTCGCCCATGGACACGCCGTACCCTCGGGCAGCGGCGATCATGCCCAACTCCAAGGTGTCGAACACCTGCCCGCCCTTGAGCGAAACCTGGGATGACAGCCCCATGCGCTCCAGCCAGTTGCGCCAGTCACGCCGGTCCGGCGTCGGGTGCAGCAGTTCGGCAGAGGCCAGGCGTGCAACGTCCCAGGGTCCGTCGCTCAACAGGTTCGGCGCGCCCACCGGAATCAGCAACTCCGGAAACAGGTAGCTGGCTTCCCAGTCCGGCGGGAAATGCCCGTTGCTCAACAACACCGCGCAATCGA
This sequence comes from Pseudomonas sp. D4002, assembly GCF_013385665.1. NCBI lineage: Bacteria > Pseudomonadati > Pseudomonadota > Gammaproteobacteria > Pseudomonadales > Pseudomonadaceae > Pseudomonas > Pseudomonas sp. D4002. The sequence goes on along the minus strand of NZ_JACAPN010000024.1, from coordinate 118,584 downwards.
ATGGTTCCTGGTTGAAATCCACCTCATCAACGCTCATCCAGGCGCTGGTCAGTTGCACTTCATTGCCCGGCTGCAGGTGCCGGAAGCGACTGAGCCGCGCCAGCAGCCAGCGCATGGTCAGGGTGGACGGCGCCTTCATGCGCAGGATGTCGTCCTCGGCATTCAAGGTATGGCAGGCGCGCTCCAGGGCCGCAAAGCCTTCACGCACGCCCGGCAGCAACAGGCGCGCTGCCTCGGTGAGTTGCAAGGTGCGGCCGCTGCGCTGGAACAGGCGGCAGGCGAAATGCTCTTCCAGGGTACGAATGTGCCGGCTCACCGCACTTTGGGTGATCGACAACTCTTCCGCCGCCCGGGTGAACGAGTTGTAGCGGGACGCAGCTTCAAACGCGCGCAAGGCGTAAAGAGGAGGAAGACGACGAGACATGGCGAAAACTCCGACGGCGCAATATCGAAACCCTACCAGAATCATTCAGGCATGAGTTTTAATCATGCGAACCATCGGATTTATCCCTTTGTGCAATGCGCTGTGAGCGCCGAGAATCAACCCTTCCACCCTTCCCTGACTTTTTGAGCGTGATGATCATGCAGCATCCGGCACGTACCGAACTCTGGGCCATTCTGCGGCTGTCAGGGCCGCTGATTGCCTCACAGTTGGCCCACATGCTGATGGTGCTGACCGACACCCTGATGATGGCCCGCCTGAGCCCCGAGGCCCTGGCCGGCGGCGGCCTGGGGGCGGCGAGCTATTCGTTCGTGTCGATTTTCTGCATCGGCGTGATCGCTGCCGTGGGCACGCTGGTCGCGATCCGCCAGGGCGCCGGCGACATCGAAGGCGCCACCCGCCTGACCCAGGCCGGGCTGTGGCTGGCCTGGTTGATGGCGCTGGTGGCTGGTTTGCTGCTGTGGAACCTCAAGCCAGTGCTGCTGATGTTCGGCCAGACCGAAACCAACGTCGCGTCCGCCGGCCAGTTCCTGACCATCCTGCCGTTCGCCCTGCCCGGCTACCTGACGTTCATGGCGCTACGCGGCTTCACCAGCGCTATCGGCAAGGCCACGCCGGTGATGGTGATCAGCCTGGGCGGCACGGTGATCAACTACCTGCTCAACCACGCGTTGATCGAAGGCATGTTCGGCCTGCCGAAACTCGGGCTGGTGGGCATTGGCCTGGTCACCGCCATCGTTGCCAACTGCATGGCCCTGGCGCTGATCTGGTACATCAAATACAACCGTGCCTACGACGCGTATCCGCTGCGCAAGGGTCTGCTGCGGCCCAACCTGCATTACCTGCGGGAACTGTGGCGCCTGGGCCTGCCGATTGGTGGCACCTATGCGGTGGAAGTCGGGCTGTTTGCGTTCGCCGCGCTGTGCATGGGCACCATGGGCAGTACGCAATTGGCTGCGCACCAGATCGCCCTGCAGATCGTGTCGGTGGCGTTCATGGTGCCGGCGGGCATGTCGTACGCGATCACCATGCGTATCGGCCAGCATTATGGTGCTGGGCAGTTGCTGGAAGCGCGGCTGGCCGGGCGAGTTGGCATAGGCTTTGGCGCAGTGGTGATGCTGGGCTTTGCAGCGGTGCTGTGGTTGTTCTCGCACCAACTGATCAGCCTGTTCCTCGACCAGCATGACCCGGCGTTTCGCGACGTGATCAACCTCGCCGTCAGCCTGCTGGCGGTGGCCGCATGGTTTGAGCTGTTCGACGGCGTGCAGACCATCGCCATGGGCTGCATTCGCGGACTCAAGGATGCCAAGACCACCTTCCTGGTCGGGCTGGGCTGCTACTGGCTGATCGGCGCACCGGCCGCATGGTTGATGGCGTTCAATCTCGGCTGGGGGCCGACGGGCGTTTGGTGGGGCCTGGCCCTGGGCCTGGCGTGCGCGGCAGTCAGCCTGACCTGGGCGTTTGAACGGAAGATGAAGCGGATGATTCGCCAGGAGCCTGAAACCCACCAAGGATTTCAAGCCGCGCAGCCGGAGTAACGGCTGTACTCGGTCAAATGTGGGAGCGGGCTTGCTCGCGAATGCGGTGGGTCAGCCATGAATTGGTTGGCTGAAATACCGCATTCGCGAGCAAGCCCGCTCCCACATTTTTGATCGGGTTCACAACATCAGATCACGCCGCCCACCAGTTCCTGGCTGTCACCAAACGTCAGGTAGTCCACCAGTTCCGCCAACGGCAACGGCTTGCTGATCAGGTAACCCTGGGCCTGATCGCAGCCGAACAACCGCAGCAACGCCAGTTGCTCGGCGGTTTCCACGCCCTCGGCGACCACTTCCAGGTTCAGGTTATGAGCCAGGTTGATCATGGCGTGCACCAGCTTGCGATTCTCTTCGCGCTCTTCCATGCCGCCGACAAAGCTCTTGTCGATCTTCAGCAAGGCAATCGGCAGGCTGTTGAGGTGCACGAACGACGAAAAGCCGGTGCCAAAGTCATCCAGGGAAAAGCGCACACCCAGGCGGCCCAGCGCATCCATGGTCTGCTTGACCAGGTCGCTGCGGCGCATCACGGCGGTTTCCGTCAGCTCAAATTCCAGCCACTGGGCTTCCACGCCGCGCTCGGCAATCAGCCGGCTGAGGGTGCTGAGCAGTTGGCTGTCCTGAAACTGGCGGAACGACAGGTTGACCGCCATGTGCAACGGCGCAATCCCGCGTTCGCGCAGGTCCTGCATGTCGCGCAGGGCCCGGGAAATCACCCAGTAGCCCAGCGGCACGATCAAGCCGCTCTGCTCGGCCAGCGGCACGAACTCGCTCGGCGGCAACAGGCCGCGCTCACCGTGGCGCCAGCGCACCAGTGCTTCCAGGCCGACGATATGCCCATCGTCGAGGTCCAGGCGGGGCTGGTAATGCAGTTCCAGTTCGTCACGGCGCAACGCCCGGCGCAGTTCGCTCTCAAGGTCGGCGAGGCTGCGGGCATTGCGGTTGATGCGTTCGTTGAAGATATGAAAGGTGCAGCCCTGGGTGCTTTTGGCTTGCTGCATGGCGATGTGAGCGTGCCACATCAACGGGTCGGCGCCAGCCTTGGCGCGGGCATGGGCCACGCCGAGGCTGCAACCGATCAGCAGGCTTTCGCCATCGACCCAATAGGGTTCGGCCATGGCTTCGACGATGCGCTCGGCCATCCATTCGGCGCGCTGGGGCGCACGGCGGGTGTCGATCAGCAGGGCAAATTCGTCGCTGCCCAGGCGCGCCAGTTGATCGCCGGCCTCCAGCTGGCTCTTGAGCCGCGAGACCACTTGCAGGATCAGCCGGTCGCCGGCCTGGTGGCCGAGGGCGTCGTTGGCGTGACGGAAGTTGTCCAGGTCGAGGTGGCCGAGGGCAACGCCACGGCCTTCGTTTTCCGCCAGGCGGGCGGTCAGCAGGGTCTGGAAGCCCTGGCGGTTGGCGATACCGGTCAGCGGGTCCTGTTCGGCCAGGCGTTGCAGGGTGTTTTCCAGCACACCGCGCTCGCGCACATGCCGCAGGCAACGGCGCAATGTATCGACATCCAATGCATTCAGGATCAGCCAGTCGCTGACGCCGAGGGGCGAAACCAGGGGTTCCTCTTCCAACAGCAATACCGTTGGCAAGCTGCAGCGACCGGGGCCGGGCTGAAGGTTGGCCGTGGTCAACAGCACCGCGCTGTGATCGTCGTCGAACAGGTTGCTCACAGACTCCCAGTTTGGCGCGCTGATCAGCACAGCTCCGTCGCCCATCGGCGCCAGGCACTCGCGCAATAACGCTGCCCACGCTGGCTCATCGGCCAGTAGCAGCAAACGCAAGGGTTCGACAGGCGTAGACAAGCTAGCTCCCTAGACTCTGCAAAATTTCGTTGGCGGCGGGCATTATGACGTGCGCCCCGATAATGACCAATGATATGGGTTATCAAATGCGCACTGTGCAGCTCTAGACCGAACAATAGTCCTAAATACCCTGCACATCCTGCGGCAAAGTAACAAAACCGGCAAATTTAGATCGAGTGGTACGTCACACTGTCGTTCAGAGGCAGCAGAATCTTGCCAGCCTGTTAAAATGCCCGCCCTTTTGATCAATGACCTCCTGAATTTCGTATGTCCCGACTCAATCCCCGGCAGCAAGAAGCCGTGAACTACGTCGGCGGCCCTCTATTGGTGCTCGCCGGTGCCGGTTCCGGCAAGACCAGCGTGATCACCCGCAAGATCGCGCACCTGATCCAGAGCTGTGGCATCCGTGCCCAGTACATCGTCGCCATGACCTTTACCAACAAGGCGGCGCGGGAAATGAAAGAGCGCGTCGGCACCCTGCTCAAGGGTGGCGAAGGCCGTGGCCTCACCGTGTGTACCTTCCACAACCTGGGGCTGAACATCATCCGCAAGGAACACGTGCGGTTGGGCTACAAGCCGGGCTTCTCGATCTTTGACGAGACAGACGTCAAGGCGCTGATGACCGACATCATGCAGAAGGAATACGCGGGCGACGACGGCGTCGACGAGATCAAGAACATGATCGGCTCGTGGAAAAACGACCTGATCCTGCCCGCCGAAGCCCTGGAAGCTGCGCGCAACCCCAAGGAGCAGACTGCCGCCATTGTCTACACCCACTACCAGCGCACGCTCAAGGCGTTCAACGCGGTGGACTTCGACGACCTGATCCTGCTGCCGGTGAAGCTGTTCCAGGAACATGCCGACATCCTCGAAAAGTGGCAGAACAAAGTCCGCTACCTGCTGGTGGACGAATACCAGGACACCAACGCCAGCCAATACCTGCTGGTGAAGCTGCTGATCGGCAAGCGCAACCAGTTCACCGTGGTGGGCGATGACGACCAGTCGATCTACGCCTGGCGCGGCGCCCGCCCGGAAAACCTGATGCTGCTCAAGGACGACTACCCGTCCCTGAAAGTGGTGATGCTGGAGCAGAACTACCGCTCCACCAGCCGCATCCTGCGTTGCGCCAACGTGCTGATCTCCAACAACCCCCACGAGTTTGAAAAGCAACTGTGGAGCGAGATGGGCCACGGCGACGAGATCCGCGTGATCCGCTGCCGCAACGAAGACGCCGAAGCCGAGCGCGTGGCCGTCGAACTGCTCACGCTGCACCTGCGCACCGACCGGCCCTACAGCGATTTCGCGATCCTGTACCGCGGCAACTACCAGGCCAAGCTGATCGAGCTGAAGCTGCAGCACCACCAGATTCCTTATCGCCTGTCGGGCGGCAACAGCTTTTTCGGACGCCAGGAAGTGAAAGACCTGATGGCCTACTTCCGGCTGATCGTGAACCCGGACGACGACAACGCCTTCCTGCGGGTGATCAACGTCCCACGCCGGGAAATCGGTTCGACTACCCTGGAAAAGCTCGGCAACTACGCCACCGAACGCAAGATCTCGATGTACGCCGCCACCGACGAAATCGGCCTGGGCGAGCACCTCGACACTCGTTTCACCGACCGCCTGGCGCGCTTCAAGCGCTTCATGGACAAGGTGCGCGAGCAGTGCGCCGGCGAAGACCCGATCAGCGCCCTGCGCAGCATGGTCATGGACATCGACTACGAGAACTGGCTGCGCACCAACAGCTCCAGCGACAAGGCTGCCGATTACCGCATGGGCAACGTGTGGTTCCTGATCGAGGCGTTGAAAAACACCCTGGAGAAGGACGAAGAAGGCGAGATGACCGTCGAGGACGCCATCGGCAAGCTTGTGCTGCGGGACATGCTTGAACGCCAGCAGGAAGAGGAAGACGGCGCCGAAGGCGTGCAGATGATGACCTTGCATGCGTCCAAGGGCCTGGAATTCCCCTACGTGTTCATCATGGGCATGGAAGAGGAAATCCTCCCGCACCGCTCCAGCATCGAAGCCGACACCATCGAGGAAGAACGGCGCCTGGCCTACGTGGGCATTACCCGCGCGCGTCAGACATTGGCCTTCACCTTTGCCGCCAAGCGCAAGCAGTACGGCGAGATCATCGATTGTGCCCCCAGCCGGTTCCTCGACGAACTGCCGCCGGACGACCTGGCCTGGGAAGGCAACGACGACACACCGACCGAAGTCAAAGCCGTTCGCGGCAACACCGCCCTGGCGGATATACGCGCGATGTTAAAGCGCTAGAATCGACTACTTTTTAATCTACTTTCGGCGCGTGTTGCGCCAACAGAGGAAGCTTTCGTGGAAGCACTGCACAAGAAAATTCGCGAAGAAGGCATCGTGCTTTCCGATCAGGTACTCAAGGTCGACGCCTTTCTGAACCACCAGATCGACCCGGCGCTGATGAAACTGATCGGTGACGAGTTTGCTGCGTTGTTCAAGGATTCGGGGATCACCAAGATCGTCACCATCGAAGCCTCGGGCATTGCACCGGCGATCATGACCGGCCTGAACCTCGGCGTACCGGTGATTTTCGCGCGCAAGCAACAGTCCCTGACCCTGACCGAAAACCTGCTGTCGGCGACGGTGTATTCCTTCACCAAGAAAACCGAAAGCACCGTGGCGATTTCCCCGCGCCACCTGACCAGCAGCGACCGCGTGCTGATCATTGACGACTTCCTGGCCAACGGTAAGGCGTCCCAGGCGCTGATCTCGATCATCAAACAGGCCGGCGCGACCGTTGCAGGTTTGGGGATTGTGATCGAGAAGTCGTTCCAGGGTGGCCGTGCGGAGCTGGATGCCCAGGGTTACCGGGTTGAGTCGCTGGCGCGGGTGCAGTCGTTGGCGGGTGGGGTTGTGACCTTTATCGAGTAATCGGTGCGGGCACGGTTAAACATGTGGGAGCGGGCTTGCTCGCGAAAGCGGTGTGTCAGTCACCGGATAGGTCGACTGATCCACCGCTTTCGCGAGCAAGCCCGCTCCCACATTTGATCTCCTGTGTTTGTTAGTGCGCGGTAGCTTGTAGGCCCGCTAGCAACAGGCGCTGATACAAGTCCTCCTTCAACCCCTCCGGCTTATCCAGTCGCATCCGTACCAAATGCTCGGGAAACGCTTCCGGCTCCGGTGCATCCAGCGCTGCCTTGCCCAGCTCCAGAATCTCCGTCAGCTTGAATTTGCTCTTGAGCCAGTTCAACGCACGCAACAAATCCCGCTCTTCATCCGTGAAGTCACTGCCCAGCGGATACTCCGGGAACAGCCGTGGATGCCGCGCCTGAATCCCCTGCAGACGCTCCGGCGTGTTGTCGGCAAACCGCGGATCCAGCTGGAAATCCTTCGGCAACTTCCCGGCCTTTTGCGCCTGCTCGATCAAATCTTCCTGGAACCGTGAGTCGGTGATATTCAGCAGCGCCTCGATCACCCTGGCATCAGTCTGCCCGCGTAAATCCGCGATGCCGTATTCGGTGATGACGATGTCTCGCAGGTGCCGGGGAATCGTGCAGTGCCCGTATTCCCAGACGATATTGGAACTGACCTCGCCGCCCGATTCGCGCCAGCTGCGCAGGATCAGGATCGAGCGCGCGCCTTCCAGCGCATGGCCCTGGGCGACAAAGTTGTATTGCCCGCCAACACCGCTGAGCACGCGGCCGTCTTCCAACTGGTCGGCCACGCCCGCGCCCAACAGGGTCACGGTAAACGCGCTGTTGATGAAGCGCGCATCCAGGCGCTGCAAACGCTTGAGTTCTTCCTGGCCGTACAGCTCGTTGATGTAGCTGATGCGGGTCATGTTGAATTCCAGGCGCTTGCTCTGCGGCAAGTCCCGCAAACGCTCGTAAAAGCTACGAGGCCCGAGGAAGAAGCCGCCATGCACCGAGATGCCGTCGGTCTGTGCCGCTTCGTCCAGGGTGCCGGCGTTGGCCCGCTCCTGGGTCGCGACGTCCGGGTATACCTTGCGCCGCACAATCCCGGCATCGGCCAGCACCAGCAGGCCGTTGACGAACATTTCGCTGCAACCGTACAGCCCACGGGCGAAAGGCGCGACGCCGCCTTCGTGGCTGATCAGCGGTGCCCATTGGTACACATCCAGGTCGGTAAGCAACAGGCGATACGCCTCGTTATCGGCCTGGCGCGCCAGCAAGGCCGCAGTCAGTGCATCGCCCATGGAGCCGATGCCGATCTGCAGGGTGCCGCCGTCGCGCACCAGGGTGCTGGCGTGCAAACCGATAAAGTGATCCTGGAAACCCACCGGCATGTTCGGGGTGGAGAACAGCGTGGTGCTGTCCTTCTCGTCGATCAGGAAGTCGAACTCATCCATGCCCAGCTCGGCGTCACCGGGCATGTAGGGCAAATCACTGTGAACCTGGCCCACCACCAGGATGGTTTCACCGGCCTCGCGGCGCTTGGCGATCATCGGCAACAGGTCGAGGGTGATGTCGGGGTTGCAGCTCAGGCTCAGGCGATCCGGATGTTCGGCGCTGCTGGCCACCAATTGCGCGACGAGGTTCAGGCCGGCGGCATTGATATCACGGGCAGCGTGGCTGTAGTTGCTGCTGACGTAATCCTGCTGCGCCGAAAGGCTGTGAAGCAAACTGCCGGGCTGCATGAAGAACTGCTGCACGTGAATGTTCGACGGCAGGCTGTCCTTGCGCAGTGCGGCGAGGAAGTCCAGCTCGGGATAGTCACCGAAGACCCGTTCGATAAAGGGCTCGAGAAAGCGCTTCTGCAAACCATCGCCCAAGGTAGGGCGACCCAGGGCCAGGGCTGTGTAGATGGTCAGCGCCCGGTCCGGCAACTTGGCGATACGCCGGTACAGCGCGTTGACGAACAGGTTGGGTTTGCCCAGGCCCAGGGGCATGCCCATGTGAATATGCGCCGGCAGCCGTGCCAGTACGTCGTCGACTGCTTGCTCGATTGAACACAACTGCACCATCCGACTTCTCCCGAACATTCCATGAATTGGGGTTGGACCGAGCTTGCCGGGTCTTTGCTGCAAAGAACAGCCTCAAAAGGCAAATCGCGGGCACAAAAAAGCCGCTGGTCAGCGGCTCTTTTGGCGAAGATCGGTTTATTTCAGCCCCGACATCTTCTCGATCGCGCCTTTAAGCTCGGCATCCGAGCAATCGGCGCAGGTGCCTTTTGGCGGCATGGCGTTCAGACCGGTAATGGCCTTGGCCAGCAGGCCATCGAGGCCACCCTGATGGTCCGCGCGGTCTTTCCAGGCGGCGGTGTCACCGATTTTCGGTGCGCCCAACAGGCCGGTACCGTGGCAAGCGTTGCAGTGCTTGGCGATTACGTCATCCGGCGATTTCGCACCGCCGCCGCCGCCCGCAGCCACTGCCACTTCCATCCCCTTGCACTCTTGCCCCTGGACGCACACCTGGCCTACAGGCTCCAGGCGCTTGGCAATTTCATCATTGGTCGCAGCTTGAGCGCTGACAGCCCATAGGGCCAGTACGGTTGCTGGTGCAGCCAGCATTTTCATAATTAGGTTCACGCGTTCACCCTCAATGGTGGCTATTCACGCCTGCGGCCACGGTTTCGCAGGCGGCGAAAGTATAACGGTTAGCCCGCCCCGCCGAAACAACCCTATTAACCAAGGGGAGATTCAGCAAGGCAGAATGCTGCTACGGGCGTCTCTGCGACATAGGCAGGACGCCTCTTTTCTTAAAAGTTCGCGGGTGTGGCTGCGCTGATTAGTCGCGCCGGCACTTCGAACGGATTGCGAAAACGGTGCGGCTTGGTGCTTTCAAAGTAGTAGCTATCGCCGGCTTCGAGCACAAAAGTTTCAAGGCCGACCACCAGCTCCAGGCGACCTTCCACCAGGATCCCGGTTTCCTCGCCCTCGTGGGTGAGCATCTCTTCGCCGGTATCAGCACCTGGCGGGTAGATCTCGTTGAGGAACGCAATCGCCCGGCTCGGATGCGCGCGGCCCACCAGTTTCATGGTGACGGCGCCGTCGGAGATATCGATCAGCTCATTGGCTTTATAGACGATCTGGGTCGGTTTTTCCTGGAGGATCTCCTCGGAAAAGAACTCCACCATCGACATGGGAATGCCGCCCAGCACCTTGCGCAAGGAGCTGATGGAGGGGCTGACACTGTTTTTTTCGATCATCGAAATGGTGCTGTTGGTGACGCCCGCGCGCTTGGCTAGCTCACGCTGGGAAAGACCTTTCAGTTTACGGATGGATTGCAGTCGTTCGCCGACGTCCAATGCAGGAGCCTCCTAGGATTCAGGCGTTGTTGTAATTGAGCGTTATCATGGCGACAGCGTTCAGTATTTACAACACTTTGGCCTAAATCCCGGGATCTGCCATTCGTGGGTGCCGCTCAAGCGCCGGAATAGAGCCGTGGCACTCGGCGCAGGTTGCAGAAGATCTGGTACGGAATGGTGTCGGCGGCGGTGGCAACGTCACTGGCGAGGATGTTTTTGCCCCACAATTCGACGGTGGAACCGAGCCCGGCCTGGGGCACGTCGGTCAGGTCGACACACAGCATGTCCATCGACACACGGCCCAGCAACTGGCTGCGCTGGCCGGCCACCAGCACCGGGGTGCCGGTGGGTGCGTGGCGCGGGTAGCCGTCGGCGTAGCCCATGGCAACTACCCCGATGCGCATCGGTTTCGGGGTAATGAACCTGGCGCCGTAGCCCACAGGTTCGCCGGCCGGCAGTTCACGTACGCAGATGACTTTCGATTCGAGGGTCATCACCGGCTGCAAACGCGCGGCGATGGCCTGGCCTTCGCCAAACGGCGTGGCGCCGTAGAGCATGATGCCCGGGCGTACCCAGTCACTGGAAACGTTCGGCCAGCCCAGCACCGACGGCGAGTTGCGCAGGCTGACCTGGGCCGACAAGCCCTGGCGCGCCGCTTCAAACACCGCTACTTGCTCTTCGCTGCTGGTGCTGTCCAGCTCATCGGCGCGGGCGAAGTGGCTCATCAGCACGATCTTCGCGACTTTGCCGCTGGCCAGCAGGCGCTGGTAAGCGTCGTGATAATCCTTGGGGTGCAAGCCAACGCGGTGCATGCCCGAATCAAGCTTGAGCCAGACGGTCAGCGGCTTGCTGAGTTGCGCCTGTTCAATCGCGTCCAGCTGCCACAGCGAATGCACCACGCACCAGAAATCATGCTCGATGATCAGCGGCAGCTCGTCGGCTTCGAAAAAACCTTCGAGCAACAGCACCGGCCCGCGAATCCCGGCGGCCCGCAGCTCCAGCGCTTCCTCGATGCAGGCCACGGCAAACCCGTCCGCCTCGGCTTCCAGCGCCTGGGCAACACGCACGGCACCGTGGCCGTAGGCATCCGCCTTGATCACGGCGAGGGCCTTGGCCCCACCCGTGACTTCACGGGCCAGTTGGTAGTTATGGCGCAGGGCTTGGAGGTCGATCAGGGCACGGGCAGGACGCATGGCGGCAGGCTTCTAGGCGGCGGTGGGAAGAAAAAACCGGTACCCGCTGACAACGCAGGCACCGGGAGAGGATTTTTTGCTTACGGCAGAGCGGCCACAACCGACAGCTCCACCAGGATTTCCGGTTCGCAGAGTTTCGCTTCAACCGTGGCACGGGCCGGCGCGACGCCTTTTGGCAGCCACTTGTCCCATACCGCGTTCATCCCGGCGAAATCGGCGTCGATGTCTTTCAGGTAGATGGTCACCGACAGCAGCTTGGTCTTGTCGGTACCGGCCAGGTCCAGCAAACGCTCGATATTGACGAGTGTTTCGCGGGTCTGCTGTTCAATCCCGGCACTCATGTCGTCGCCGACCTGCCCTGCCAGATACACGGTACCGCTGTGAACAACGATCTGGCTCATGCGCTCATTGGTGAGCTGGCGCTGGATTGACATGTTTTGCGGACTCCTGGTGGTTGCCATAACGGGAAATATCGAGGCCTTCGGCACTGATCTGCGGGGTTTTCTTCGCCATCAAATCGGCCAGCAAACGACCAGAGCCACAGGCCATGGTCCAACCGAGGGTGCCGTGGCCGGTGTTCAGGAACAGGTTTTTGAACGGGGTAGCACCGACAATCGGCGTGCCGTCTGGCGTGGTCGGGCGCAGGCCGGTCCAGAAACTGGCCTGGCTCAAATCACCGCCCTGAGGATAAAGGTCGTTGACGATCATCTCCAGGGTTTCCCGCCGACGCGGGTTCAGCGACAGGTCAAAACCGGCTATCTCAGCCATGCCACCGACGCGAATACGGTTGTCGAAACGGGTGATCGCGACCTTGTAGGTCTCATCGAGAATGGTCGAGGTCGGGGCCATCGCCGGGTTGGTGATCGGCACGGTCATCGAGTAACCCTTGAGCGGGTACACCGGCGCCTTGATTCCCAGCGGCTTGAGCAATTTCGGCGAGTAGCTGCCGAGGGCCAGCACGTAGCGGTCGGCAGTTTCCAGCTTGCCGTCGATCCACACGCCGTTGATCCGGTCACCGGCGTAGTCCAGGCGCTGGATATCTTGCTCGAAGCGGAATTCGACACCCAGTTGCTTGCACATGTCGGCAAGGCGGGTGGTAAACATCTGACAGTCGCCGGTTTGGTCGTTCGGCAGGCGCAGGGCACCGGCAAGAATATCGGTGACGCTCGCCAGGGCCGGCTCGACGCGGGCAATCCCGGCGCGGTCCAGCAGCTCGTAAGGCACACCGGACTCTTTCAATACCGCGATGTCCTTGGCAGCACCGTCCAGCTGAGCCTGCGTACGGAACAGTTGGGTAGTCCCCAAAGTGCGCCCTTCGTAGGCGATGCCGGTCTCGGCACGCAGCTCGTCGATGCAATCGCGGCTGTATTCGGACAGGCGCACCATACGCTCCTTGTTCACCGCATAACGGCTGGCGGTGCAGTTGCGCAGCATCTGCGCCATCCACAGGTACTGGTCGATATCGGCGGTGGCCTTGATCGCCAGGGGCGCGTGGCGCTCCAGCAGCCACTTGATGGCCTTGAGCGGCACACCCGGCGCAGCCCATGGCGAGGCGTAGCCTGGCGAGATCTGCCCGGCGTTGGCGAAACTGGTCTCCATGGCCACAGCCGGCTGACGGTCGACCACGACCACTTCAAAACCAGCTCGTGCCAAATAGTAGGCACTGGCCACGCCAATGACACCGCTACCCAAGACCAGAACGCGCATTTTTATTCCCTCATCACGGCTTGACCGCTGACGTTTGTTGTTCAGCACAAAGATGTGGGCAGTATAAAAAGCAATCACCAGTGCATTTCACTATATAACTGCCTATATTTGGCGACAATTCTCGGCAAAAACCCTTTTCACGGAGGAGCATCCCCTATGCGGACCAACACTCAGACCAAGCGGGAGCTGGACAAGATCGACCGCAACATCCTGCGCATCCTGCAGGCCGACGGGCGAATTTCGTTTACGGAGCTGGGGGAAAAGGTCGGGCTATCGACCACGCCCTGCACCGAGCGGGTCCGGCGCCTGGAGCGCGAAGGGATCATCATGGGCTACAACGCCCGGCTCAACCCGCAGCATTTGAAGGGCAGCCTGCTGGTGTTTGTCGAGATCAGCCTCGACTACAAGTCCGGCGACACCTTTGAAGAATTCCGACGCGCCGTGCTGAAACTGCCCCACGTGCTGGAGTGCCACCTGGTGTCGGGGGATTTCGACTATCTGGTGAAGGCGCGCATTTCGGAGATGGCGTCGTACCGCAAGTTGCTCGGCGATATCCTGCTCAAGCTGCCCCACGTACGGGAGTCCAAGAGCTATATCGTGATGGAAGAGGTGAAAGAGAGCCTGAACCTGCCGATCCCGGATTAAGACAGCACCACAGGCCAATGTGGGAGCGGGGACATCCGCTAGACCAATACCTGACGCGTCGACGCCATGTACGCATGAATCTGCTTTTCCACCCGTGGGTGGATCAACTCCACCGGGCGGCGGTCGTTGGGGCATGGCAAGGTCGGCGTGGTGCCGAACAAGCGGCAAATCAGCGGGCGCTCGTCGTACACGGTGCAGCCATTGGGGCCAAGGTGCACGCAGTTGAGTTCGTCCATCGCCGCTTCCTGCTCGGCAGCGGTCTTGCGCGGCAGGCGCGACATTTCCTCGGGGGACGTGGTCACCGGCCCACAGCAGTCGTGGCAACCCGGGACACACTCGAACGAGGGAATCTGCCGGCGCAGCGCGTTGACTTTCTGACTGTTGCAACTCATCGACACAGGGACCGAACGGCGAATAGGCGTGGATTCTGCCCTAAAAGCCCCCGGTGAGACAGCTTCGCCCGACCGCTGTATCCTGTGTCAAATTTTCCAAACAGGGATGCTCCCCATGACCGCCAGCGCCCGGCACGCCAATTCCTACTACGCCGCCAGCAGTTTCCCGCAGCCTGATTATCCGGTGCTGACAGGTGAAATCGTGGCCGATGTGTGCGTGGTCGGCGGCGGCTTTTCGGGGCTCAACACCGCTCTGGAACTGGCCGAACGGGGTTTCAGCGTGGTCCTGCTGGAAGCCCGCAAGATTGCCTGGGGCGCCAGCGGGCGCAATGGCGGGCAACTGATTCGTGGCGTCGGTCATGGCCTGGATCAGTTCACCAACGTCATCGGCACCGAGGGCGTGCGCCAGATGAAACTGATGGGCCTGGAAGCCGTGGAAATCGTACGGCAGCGGGTCGAACGTTCGCAGATCGCCTGCGACCTGATCTGGGGCTACTGCGACCTGGCCAACAAACCCCGCGACCTGGAGCACCTGGCCGCCGACGCCGAAGAGCTGCGAAGCCTCGGTTATCGCCACGAAGTGCGCCTGCTGCAAGCGGGCGAAATGCGCAGCGTGATCGGTTCCAACCGCTATGTTGGCGGCATGATCGACATGGGCTCCGGCCACCTGCACCCGCTGAACCTGGCTCTCGGCGAGGCAGCCGCTGCACAGCAGTTGGGCGTCCAGTTGTTCGAGCATTCCGAGGCGGTGCGGATCGATTACGGCCCGGAGGTCAACGTTCACACCGCCCAGGGCAATGTGCGCGCCAAGACCCTGGTGCTGGGCTGCAATGCTTATTTGAACGGCCTCAACCCGCATCTGAGCGGCAAGGTGCTGCCCGCCGGCAGCTACATCATCGCCACCGAGCCCTTGAGCGAAGCCCAGGCAGCCGAGTTGCTGCCGCAAAACATGGCGGTGTGTGACCAGCGGGTGACGGTGGATTACTTCCGGCTGTCAGCCGACCGACGCTTGCTGTTCGGCGGTGCCTGCCATTACTCCGGACGGGATCCGAAGGACATCGGTGCCTATATGCGTCCGAAAATGCTGCAAGTGTTCCCACAACTGGCCAACGTGAAAATCGACTACCAGTGGGGCGGCATGATCGGCATTGGCGCCAACCGCCTGCCGCAGATTGGCCGGCTGGCCGACCAGCCCAATGTGTATTTCGCCCAGGCCTATGCCGGCCACGGCCTCAATGCCACCCACCTGGCAGGCAAGCTGTTGGGCGAAGCCATCAGCGGCCAGCAAAGCGGGCGCTTTGATCTGTTTGCCAAGGTGCCGCACATCACTTTCCCGGGCGGCAAGCATTTGCGCTCGCCGCTGCTGGCGCTGGGAATGCTCTGGCACCGATTGAAAGAACTGGTCTGAATCAGCCGCGCCAGAAGGGCTTCAAGCCTTCCTGGCGCGCCTGCTCGGCACTCAAGCCCACGTCTCGCAGTTGCTCGGGGGTCAGCTCCAGCAAGGTTTTGCGCGTATGCATGCGGTGCCAGAACAACGCCCATGAACTGAGTGTGGGGGCCTTGGTACGCGCCGCCATGCGCCGCTCCTGCCCGGCTTCCAGTTCCTGACTGTGTAACGCCAACCGCACATCGCTCATACCGCTCATTTTCCTGCCCCTCATTAACGTGTTGCCATGAGTACGTAGGATGAGCCGGCGCGTAAAACCATGACAGATTCAACCACCCTGTATTAAATCCATACAGATACTGCCTATCGGCCGCTGAATCCTGTATTTTCAGCCTATCTGTACTGGTAACCGGGAAGCACCGTCATGACGCTATACGTCAACCTCGCCGAACTGTTGGGCACGCGCATCGAGCAGGGCTTCTATCGCCCGGGCGACAGATTGCCGTCAGTTCGGGCCTTGAGTGTGGAGCATGGGGTCAGCCTGAGCACCGTGCAGCAGGCCTACCGCGTACTGGAAGACAACGGCCTGGCGATGCCCAAACCCAAATCCGGCTACTTCGTACCGGTGGGCCGCGACTTGCCGGCATTGCCCGCCGTAGGGCGCCCGGCCCAGCGCCCGGTGGAAATTTCCCAGTGGGACCAGGTGCTGGAGCTGATCCGCGCGGTGCCACGCAAAGATGCCATACAGTTGGGCCGGGGAATGCCGGATGTATTGTCGCCGACCATGAAACCCCTGCTACGCAGCCTCGCTCGGATCAGTCGGCGCCAGGACATGCCGGGGCTGTATTACGACACTATCCACGGCAACCTGGACCTGCGTGAACAGATTGCCCGCCTGATGCTCGATTCAGGCTGCCAACTGACGCCCCAGGACCTGGTGATCACCACCGGCTGCCACGAGGCCCTGTCTGCCAGCATCCACGCCATTTGCGAGCCCGGCGACATCGTTGCCGTCGACTCGCCAAGCTTCCACGGCGCCATGCAAACACTGAAGGGCCTGGGCATGAAAGCCCTGGAAATCCCCACCGACCCACTCACCGGTATCAGCCTGGAAGCGCTGGAACTGGCACTGGAACAATGGCCGATCAAAGTCATACAGTTGACCCCCAACTGCAACAACCCACTGGGCTACATCATGCCGGAGTCGCGCAAACGCGCACTGCTGACCCTGGCCCAGCGCTTTGACGTGGCGATCATCGAAGACGACGTGTATGGCGAACTGGCCTACAGCTACCCGCGGCCACGCACCATCAAGTCCTTCGACGAAGATGGCCGCGTCGTACTGTGCAGCTCTTTCTCGAAGACCCTCGCACCCGGCCTGCGGATTGGCTGGGTCGCACCCGGTCGCTATCTGGAGCGTGTGCTGCACATGAAATACATCAGCACCGGCTCCACCGCGACCCAGCCGCAGATCGCAATTGCCGAGTTTCTGAAAGGTGGACATTTCGAGCCACATTTGCGGCGGATGCGCACGCAATACCAGCGCAATCGCGACCTGATGCTCGATTGGGTCAGCCGCTATTTCCCGGCGGGCACCCGCGCCAGCCGCCCCCAGGGCAGTTTCATGCTGTGGGTGGAACTGCCGGAAGGCTTCGATACCCTGAAACTCAACCGGCTGCTGGTGGATGAAGGTGTACAGATTGCAGTGGGAAGTATCTTTTCCGCCTCCGGCAAGTACAGGAACTGCCTGCGCATGAACTACGCTGCCAAACCAACGCCGCAGATTGAAGAGGCTGTACGCAAGGTCGGCGCGACCGCCATCCGGTTGCTGGCCGAAGCGATGGACTGACCTTTTACGGGAAATAGCCGTCATATGCCGACAATCGCCCTGATTCGGAACCCATGTCATTGATGACCCACCGGCTATTACCATTTTTCCTGCTGGGCATCCTGGCCCTGGGCGGCTGCGCCACCATCGACGCGCCACGCACACCCAGCGAGGCGCTGCCGGCCAGCGAATCTTCCTTCGGCCGCTCGATCCAGGCCCAGGCCGCACCCTACAAAGGCCGCTCCGGGTTCCGCCTGCTGCCCAACAGCAGCGAAGCCTTCATGGCCCGCGCCGAACTGATCCGCAACGCCCAGACCAGCCTCGACTTGCAGTACTACATCGTCCACGACGGCATCAGCACCCGCATGCTCGTGGATGAACTGCTCAAGGCCGCCGACCGTGGCGTGCGCGTGCGCATCCTGCTGGACGACACCACCAGCGACGGCCTGGACCAGATCATCGCCACCCTCGCCGCCCACCCGCAGATCCAGATTCGCCTGTTCAACCCGCTGCACCTGGGCCGCAGCACCGGCGTGACGCGGGCCATGGCGCGGCTGTTCGACCTGTCGCTGCAACACCGGCGCATGCACAACAAGCTGTGGCTGGCAGACAACAGCGTGGCCATCGTTGGCGGGCGCAACCTGGGGGATGAGTATTTCGACGCCGAGCCCAACCTCAACTTCACCGATATCGACATGCTCAGCGTGGGCCCGGTGGCCGAGCAACTGGGCCACAGTTTCGATCAGTACTGGAACAGTGCCCTGAGCAAACCCATTGGTGACTTCGTCAGCAGCGCTTCCAAAGGCGACCTGGCCAGTGCCCGCGCACGCCTGGAAGATTCCCTTGCCGAGTCTCGCCAACAAAACCATGCCCTGTACAACCGCCTGCGCACCTACAAGACCCAGCCGCGCATGGACATCTGGCGCCGTGAGCTGATCTGGGCCTGGAACCAGGCACTGTGGGATGCGCCGAGCAAGGTGCTGGCCAAGGCCGATCCGGATCCACGGCTGCTGCTGACCACCCAACTGGCGCCCGAGCTGGAAGGTGTCAGCCATGAGCTGATGATGATTTCGGCTTACTTCGTTCCAGGCCAGCCTGGCCTGGTGTACCTGACCGGTCGCGCGGACGCCGGCGTATCGGTAAGCCTGCTGACCAATTCCCTGGAAGCCACCGACGTACCGGCCGTGCACGGCGGTTATGCGCCCTATCGCAAGGCGCTGCTGGAACACGGGGTGAAGCTATACGAGTTGCGTCGCCAGCCCGGAGACGGTGGCGGCAGCGGCCCTCATCTGTTCCGCAAAGGTACATTCCACGGTTCGGATTCCAGCCTGCACAGCAAGGCGATCATCTTTGATCGGGAGAAATCCTTCATCGGCTCATTCAACTTCGACCCGCGCTCGGTGCTGTGGAACACCGAAGTCGGGGTGCTGGTGGACAGTCCCGAACTGGCGGAACACGTGCGCAACCTGGCACTGGAGGGCATGGCGCCCCCGTTGAGCTACCAGGCGAAGCTGCAGGATGGCCAGGTGGTATGGGTGACCGAAGACAACGGCCAACTGCACACCCTGACCCGAGAACCCGGCAGTTGGTGGCGCCGGTTCAATGCCTGGTTTGCCACATCCGTCGGGCTGGAACGCATGCTTTAAGAACAGCGACGGGACCTGTGGGAGCTGGCTTGCCTGCGATGGCGGAGTGTCAGTTTACGTATCCGGTGCTGACACTCCGCCATCGCGGGCAAGCCCGGCTCCCACAGGTGATCGCATTTCAAGTTCAGGCGGTTTGTGCGGCGCCGAACGCACCTTGGCGCAGCAACAGGATCACCAACCCCAACGCCCCCGCCGCCATCAACAACGGCAACGCATGCCCGCTGATCCACTGGCTGCCGGCACCGGCCACCAGCGGGCCGATCAGGCAGCCAATGCCCCACAGCTGCGCGATATGCGCATTGGCGCGCACCAGTGCGTCGTCGCGGTAGCGCTCGCCAATCAGGATCAGCGACAGGGTGAATAACCCGCCGGCGCTGGCCCCGAACAGCACCCACACCGGCCAGATCATCAGCGTATCGAGCAACAGCGGAATCGCCAGGCTCGTCACCAGCAGCATCAGCGCGCAGCCGAGAAACAGCGTGCGCCGAGGCAGGTAGTCCGCCAGCGCGCCAATCGGCAGTTGCAGCAACGCATCACCGACCACCACCGTGCTGACCATCGCCAGAGCAATCTCGGCGGTGAAACCCTGTTGCAGGCAATACACCGGCAACAACGTAAGAATCATCGCCTCGAATGCGGCGAACAACGCCACCGCCCAGGCAATCGCCGGCAAGCCCTGGCAGAAGCGCAGCAGGTCGCCAAAGGTCACGCTGAAAGACTCGGCAGTCGGCGCACCGGAACGGCCCAGCAGCAGGATCGGCGAGCACGTCAGCAGACCGACACCCACCCAGAAGCCAATATCGTTGTCCGTACCCAGCGCGCCCAGCAGCAACGGGCCCGACAGCTGGCTCAAGGCATAGCTGCAGCCATACAGCGCCACCAGACGGCCGCGCCAGCGTTCGATCACCAGTTGGTTGATCCAGCTTTCGCCGAGGATAAACACGATGGTCAGGATCACCCCGATCATCAGCCGCAACACCAGCCATACCGGGTAGCTGGGCAATACCGCCAGCAAGCCGATGGAAATCGCCCCCGCCCACAGGCACAGGCGCATCAGGTTCGCCGTGCCCAGGCGCGAGGCCAGGCCGCTGGAGACCTTGGCACCCAGTAGCACACCGAAGGCCGGCATCGCCGCCATGACTCCGATGGCGAAGCTGCCATAGCCCCAGCTTTCCAGGCGCAGGGACACCAGCGGCATGCTCACGCCCAAGGCCAGGCCCACGCTCAAGACCGACGCCAACACGGCGAAATAGGTCGCCCAACGCATTTCCACGCTCCTGTGGATTACTTGGAGATCATACAAAACAGTGTGGGAGCGGGCTTGCTCGCGAATGCGGTGTACCAGTCAATACATCAGCGACTGTGATACCTCATTCGCGAGCAAGCCCGCTCCCACATTTTTTACAGCGGTGTTCCTGGAGGCTTACAACTTGATCCAGGTCGCCTTCAGCTCGGTGTACTTGTCGAACGCGTGCAGCGACTTGTCGCGGCCGTTACCCGACTGCTTGAAACCACCGAACGGTGCGGTCATGTCGCCGCCATCGTACTGGTTGACCCATACGCTGCCGGCACGCAGGGCCTTGGCAGTCAGGTGCGCCTTGGAGATGTTCGACGTCCACACCGCAGCGGCCAGGCCGTATTGGGTGTCGTTGGCGATCGCAATGGCTTCTTCCACGCTGTCGAAGGCAATCACCGACAGCACCGGGCCGAAGATTTCTTCCTGGGCGATCTTCATGGCGTTGGTCACGCCGTCGAAAATCGTCGGCTCGACATAGGTGCCACCGCTTTCCTGCAGCGTGCGCTTGCCGCCGGCCACCAGCTTGGCGCCATCGGCATGCCCGGCTTCGATGTACGACAGCACGGTGTTCATCTGCTGGGTATCCACCAGCGCACCGACCGTGGTGGCCGGGTCGAGCGGGTTGCCCGGCTTCCAGGCCTTGAGGGCCTCGATCACCAGCGGCAGGAATTTATCCTTGATCGAACGCTCCACCAGCAGGCGCGAACCGGCGGTGCACACTTCGCCCTGGTTGAAGGCGATGGCGCCAGCCGCGGATTCGGCGGCGGCTTGCAGGTCCGGGGCATCGGCAAACACGATGTTCGGGCTCTTGCCGCCAGCTTCCAGCCAGACGCGCTTCATGTTCGACTCGCCGGAGCGAATCAGCAGTTGCTTGGCGATCTTGGTGGAACCGGTGAACACCAGGGTGTCGACGTCCATGTGCAGCGCCAGGGCGTTACCCACGGTGTGGCCATAACCCGGCAGCACGTTGAACACGCCTTTCGGGATGCCGGCTTCAACCGCGAGGGCAGCGATGCGGATGGCAGTCAGCGGTGATTTTTCAGATGGCTTGAGGATCACCGAGTTACCGGTGGACAACGCCGGCCCGAGTTTCCAGCAGGCCATCATCAGCGGGAAGTTCCACGGCACGATGGCCGCGACAACGCCGACGGGCTCACGGGTCACCAGGCCCAGCTGGTCGTGAGGGGTGGCTGCGACTTCATCGTAGATCTTGTCGATGGCCTCGCCGCTCCAGCTCAGCGCTTGCGCCGCGCCTGGGACGTCGATGTTCAGGGAGTCGCTGATCGGCTTGCCCATGTCCAGGGTTTCAAGCAGTGCCAGCTCTTCGGCGTTGGCCTTGAGCAGGCCGGCGAAACGGATCATGGTGGCTTTGCGCTTGGCTGGCGCCAGGCGCGACCAGGCACCGGAATTGAACGTGGCACGGGCGTTTTCTACGGCACGCTGGGCGTCGGCGACGTCACAGCTGGCAACGGTTGCCAGCAGGCGGCCATCGACTGGGCTCAGGCATTCGAACGTGTCGCCGGAAACGGCGGCGGTGTATTCGCCATTGATGTAGGCGCGGCCTTCGATCTTCAGATCCTTGGCGCGTTGTTCCCAGTCGGCACGGGTCAGGGTGGTCATGCGAGTGTCCTCCTCTTATTGAATACAAGGGCCGGGCGATGTACCCAGGCACCTTCGAAGAATTCTTGCCCGGCCAGCCAGCTGTTCGGCTCAAGGCAGCTGCCACCCTAAACCAGCGGCGATGGATGTTTCAATATATTTGACATAACGGCAGCAAACGCCCTTGCGATGTTCATTTTAATAAACATAGACTTTGAGCTCTCCAACCGCAGGCCAGACGGGACACGCCCATGAACATCCAGAATATCGTCGACTTCAGCCAGGCCAGGACCGAGCCTGATCGCTACCGTCCGGCTGCGGAGAAAATCCTCAAGGGCGACCCGGAGCAAACCGTCTACAACCACTACAACAGTCCGTGCGGCCAGATGAGCGCCGGGGTCTGGGAAGGTGAAGTCGGACAGTGGAAGGTCAACTACACCGAGCATGAGTATTGCGAGATCGTGCAGGGTGTTTCGGTGTTGCGCGATGCCGATGGCAACGCCAAGACCTTGCGGGCCGGTGATCGCTTCGTCATTCCGGCCGGCTTCAGCGGCACCTGGGAAGTGCTGGAACCCTGCCGCAAGATCTACGTGGTGTTCGAAGAAAAGGCCTGATCATTTATCAGGCACAAAAAAAAGCCCGCATCGTGAGATACGGGCTTTTTTTCACAAGAAAGAAAACCAATTACTTGATTTTGCCTTCTTTGTAGATCACGTGCTTGCGAACGCGCGGGTCGAACATTTTCTTTTCGAGCTTGTCCGGGGTAGTACGCTTGTTCTTGTCGGTAGTGTAGAAGTGACCAGTACCGGCGCTAGAGATCATTCGAATCAATTCACGCATGATTTAGCTCCTTAGATTTTGCCGTCGCGGCGCAGTTCGGCCAGCACGACAGTGATGCCGCGCTTGTCGATAACACGCATGCCTTTGGCAGATACGCGCAGACGAACAAAACGTTTCTCTTCTTCAACCCAAAAGCGGTGATGCTGCAGGTTTGGCAGGAAACGACGACGGGTTTTGTTGTTTGCGTGGGAAATGTTATTCCCAGTCACCGGACCCTTACCGGTAACTTGACAGACTCTCGACATGCCTCAGCCCTCTAAAACCACATGCCCAACCCGGCATGGGTTGGCCGCTTAATCTCTCAGTCATTTGGCGCCAGGCGCCGCGTTTCTTTAGGGTCTTACCGGCTACACCTACTAGCGAAGGAACCGGGCCCCTAGAAAAGAGCGCTGCTTTATACCAGAAAGACCCCAGTGCAACAACAGGCCGTGTACTTTTATACGCGTAAATCCAGGCCATGGACGCCTGAACCGTTGCCAGGGTGGGCCGCTATAGAAGCTAACCGCTCGTCGCACAGAATGATTTACAGCGCCCGCGCGCACTGCAAAGTGCTCGGCAAAACGACCTGAGGCGCCATCAAAACAGTATTTGCGGCAAAAGCACAGGCAAAAATGGGCTAGTCATTTGTCAATCAGCCCACTACGGTAGGACTTTTCCAGACTGCACTCGCAGATGGGCCTTCGATCTGCAAAGGAAACCGAATATGCGCCTCGCTGCCCTACCGCTATTGCTAGCCCCTCTTTTTATTGCTGCACACGCCCAGGCGGCCACTACCCTGAGCGTCTGCACCGAAGCCAGCCCCGAAGGCTTCGACGTGGTGCAATACAACTCGCTGACTACCACCAACGCTTCGGCAGACGTATTGATGAACCGCCTGGTGGACTTCGACGCCACCAGCGGCAAGCTGGTCCCGAGCCTCGCGGACAGCTGGGAAGTGTCGCCGGACGGCCTCACCTACACCTTCAAGCTGCACCCGGACGTTAAATTCCACCGTACTGACTACTTCACGCCAAGCCGCAGCCTGACCGCCGAAGACGTGCGCTTCAGCTTCGAGCGCATGCTCGACCCGGCCAACCCCTGGCACAAGATCGCCCAGAGCGGCTTCCCCCACGCCCAGTCGCTGCAGTTGCCCACGCTGATCAAGAAGATCGACGCCCTCGACCCGCTGACCGTGCGCTTCACCCTGGACCACGCCGATTCGACCTTCCTCGCCGCCTTGAGCATGGGCTTTGCCTCGATCTACCCGGCGGAATACGCCGACAAACTGCTCAAGGCCGGCACCCCGGAGAAACTCAACAGCCAGCCTATCGGCACCGGGCCGTTCATTTTTGGGCGCTTCCAGAAGGACGCGACGATTCGCTACAAGGCCAACCCGGATTACTTCGCCGGCAAGCCTGCGGTGGATAACCTGATCTTTGCGATCACCCCGGACGCCAACGTGCGCCTGCAGAGACTGCGTCGCGACGAGTGCCAGATCGCCTTGTCGCCCAAGCCCCTGGATATCGATGCCGCCCAGAAAGACGCCGATCTGAAGATCGAGAAAACCGCGGCCTTCATGACCGCGTTTGTCGCCATCAACAGCCAGCATCCGCCACTGGACAAGCCGGAAGTTCGCCAGGCGATCAACCTGGCCTTCGACAAGGCCAGCTATCTGAAGGCCGTATTCGAAGGCACCGCCGAAGCCGCCAACGGCCCTTACCCACCCAATACCTGGAGCTATGCCAAGGACCTGCCGGGCTATCCGCAGGACATTGCCAAGGCCAAGCAACTGCTGGATCGCGCCGGGCTCAAGGATGGCTTCAAGACCACGATCTGGACCCGGCCGTCGGGCAGCCTGCTGAACCCCAACCCCAGCCTGGGCGCACAACTGCTGCAGGCGGACCTGGCCAAGGTCGGCATCCAGGCTGAAATCCGTGTGATCGAGTGGGGCGAACTGATCCGCCGCGCCAAGGCCGGCGAGCACGACTTGCTGTTCATGGGCTGGGCCGGTGACAACGGCGACCCGGATAACTTCCTGACGCCGCAGTTCTCCTGCGCGGCCGTGAAGTCCGGGACCAACTTCGCCCGCTACTGCGACCCGGCGCTGGACAAGCTGATCAGCGCCGGCAAGACCACCAGCGAACAAGGCGTGCGCAGCAAGCTGTACCAGCAGGCCCAGGCGCAGATCCAGCAACAGGCGCTCTGGCTGCCACTGGCGCACCCGACCGCGTTTGCGCTGACCCGCAAGAATGTCGAGGGGTATCAGGTGAGCCCGTTCGGGCGCCAGGATTACTCCAAGGTCAGCGTCAAGCCCTGACCCCTGCCAGGGGCTGGCATGCCAGCCCCTACATCCACCCAAATTCCGCCATCGACAGCGGGTCACCCTCCCCCACAATGATGTGGTCCAGCACACGCACGTCCACCATCTCCAGCGCCTTTTGCAGCACCTTGGTCAATTTTCGATCAGCGATGCTGGGCTCGGGGCTGCCGGAAGGATGGTTGTGGCACAGGATCAGCGCCGCGGCGTTGTAGTCCAGCGCGCGCTTCACCACTTGTCGCGGGTAGACGATGGCGTTGTCGATGGTGCCTTGAAACAGCTTTTCGAAACCCAGCACTCGATGCTTGGCGTCGAGAAACAGGCAGCCGAATATCTCGTGAGGCTCGTGGCGCAGCAGTGCCTTGAGGTAGTCGCGCACGGCCTCCGGGCTTTCCAGCACCGAATCGTTGCGCAGGCGTTCAGCCAAATGGCGGCGCGCCATCTCCAGTACGGCTTGAAGCTGGGCGAACTTCGCCGGCCCCAACCCCAAATGCTGGCTGAACACCGGCTGCCTCGCCTCCATCAGCGCCCGAAGGCTGCCAAATTGCGCCAGCAGATGGCGCGCCAGGTCCACGGCACTCCTGCCTGACACCCCGGTGCGCAGGAAAATCGCCAGCAATTCCGCGTCGGAAAGGTTCTCCGCTCCCAGCTCCAACAGCTTCTCCCGCGGACGCTCTGCCGCAGGCCAATCGCGAATACTCATGGCACCTCCGTGTGCATGTGCGCCGCTGTTGCATGGCGGACGCTGTGGTATCTTAGGCCATCTTTTTGCGTGCGATTTCACCTGGGGAGGGGGCATCGCAACGCCATCACTGAACTGGAAAGGCAAGCCAATGCAGCGTCTGTATCGGAAACGCATCGTTCTCGGCGTCGGCGGCGGCATTGCCGCCTACAAGAGCGCAGAGCTGGTTCGCAGGCTTCTCGACCAAGGCGCCGAAGTGCGCGTGGTCATGACCCGTGGCGGCAGTGAATTCATCACCCCGTTGACCATGCAAGCCTTGTCCGGCCACCCGGTGCACCTCGACCTGCTGGACCCTGCGGCCGAAGCCGCCATGGGCCACATCGAGCTGGCCAAGTGGGCCGACCTGGTGCTGATTGCCCCGGCCACCGCCGACCTGATCGCCCGCCTGGCCCAAGGCATTGCCGACGACCTGCTGACCACCCTGGTACTGGCCACCGACGCCACCGTCGCGATCGCCCCGGCCATGAACCAGGCCATGTGGCGCGACCCGGCCACCCAGGCCAACACCCAACTCCTGCAAAGCCGCGGCCTCAAGGTTTTCGGCCCGGCCTCCGGCAGCCAGGCCTGCGGCGACGTGGGCATGGGCCGCATGCTCGAAGCCACCGACCTGGCCCACTGCGCCGCCGACTGCTTCCAGCACCTGGCCCTGACCGGCAAGCACGTGCTGATCACCGCCGGCCCGACCCAGGAAAACATCGACCCGGTGCGCTACATCACCAACCATAGCTCAGGAAAAATGGGCTTTGCCCTGGCGGAAGCGGCGGTCGAGGCAGGCGCCCGTGTGACGTTGATCACCGGCCCGGTGCATCTGCCGACCCCGGATCGCGTCACCCGAATCGACGTAGTCAGCGCCCGCGACATGCTGGCGGCCTGTGAAGCGGCGATTCCCTGCGACCTGTTCATCGCTTCGGCTGCGGTAGCGGACTACCGCCCCGAGGTGGTTGCACCGCAGAAACTCAAGAAAGACCCTACAAGCGGCGACGGCCTGCTCCTGCAAATGGTCCGTAACCCGGACATCCTGGCGACCATCGCCACCCGTGAGGACCGCCCGTTCAGCGTCGGTTTTGCCGCCGAAACCGAGCATTTGCTGGACTATGCCGCACGCAAATTGAAAGACAAAAACCTCGACCTGATTGTCGCCAACGATGTCGCCAACCCGAGCATCGGCTTCAACAGTGAGGAAAATGCCATCAGCGTGATCGACCGCGAGTTGCACGCTACCGTTTTCGCCCAGACCAGCAAGGGCAAGATTGCCCGCCAACTGATCTCTTTTATCGCCCAACGGCTGAACCAGGTTTAATTTCCATGCACGCTTTGCAAGCCAAGATCCTCGACCCCCGCATCGGCAACGAATTCCCGCTGCCGGCCTACGCCACACCAGGCTCCGCCGGCCTCGACCTGCGTGCCATGCTCAAGCAGGACACCGTGCTTGAACCAGGCCAGACCATTCTGATTCCGACCGGCCTGTCGATCTACGTGGGCGACCCGGGCCTGGCGGCGCTGATCCTGCCGCGCTCCGGCCTGGGCCACAAACACGGCATCGTCCTCGGCAACCTGGTGGGGCTGATCGACTCGGACTACCAGGGCGAGTTGATGGTGTCCTGCTGGAACCGTGGCCAGACCGCGTTCAATATCGCCGTCGGCGAGCGCATTGCCCAACTCGTGCTGGTACCGGTGGTGCAGGCGCACTTCGAGCTGGTCGAAGAGTTCGACGAAACACAACGCGGCGCAGGTGGCTTCGGGCATTCCGGCAGCCACTGACTAAGCTGAATTGACTTAGCCGAACAAGCCGGGTGCCTCACCCGGCCTGATGCCAACGCATGGCCTTTCAGGATGAAGAATGCGCGGAACTTACCAGCAAGGTTTCCCCAGTGAAATCAGGGCATTAAGCGGGCAAAAGGGCGGAGCTTCGGCGCCGATGGCACTTTTGCACCACGAACTCTATGCCAAAAACGCCGTCTTACCCTTCAGTTTGAGCCTGCCGGTCAGCACCCTTGAGGCCAGCCCAGCCCCTTATCGATGGAGTTCCCCCCCGCAATGAGCAACCCAGCCCGAGTCGCCCCGACATTTCCCGACAGCATTTTCCGCGCCTATGACATTCGTGGCGTGGTCCCCAAGACCCTGACCGCCGAGACCGCCTACTGGATCGGCCGCGCCATTGGCTCCCAGAGCCTGGCACAGGGCGAGCCCAACGTTTCCGTAGGCCGTGATGGCCGCCTGTCCGGCCCCGAACTGGTCGAGCAACTGATCCAGGGCCTGGCCGACAGCGGTTGCCACGTCAGC
Organism: Pseudomonas sp. D4002; assembly: GCF_013385665.1. Taxonomy (NCBI): domain Bacteria; kingdom Pseudomonadati; phylum Pseudomonadota; class Gammaproteobacteria; order Pseudomonadales; family Pseudomonadaceae; genus Pseudomonas; species Pseudomonas sp. D4002. The sequence goes on along the minus strand of NZ_JACAPN010000024.1, from coordinate 90,707 downwards.
GACGTGGGCCTGGTGCCGACGCCTGCGCTGTACTACGCAGCCAACGTACTGGCCGGCAAGTCGGGCGTGATGCTCACCGGCAGCCATAACCCGTCGGACTACAACGGCTTCAAGATCGTCATCGCTGGCGATACCCTCGCCAACGAACAGATCCAGGCCCTGCACACCCGCCTGAAGACCAACGACCTGACCAGCGGCGAAGGCAGCGTCACCAAAGTCGACATCCTGCAGCGCTACTCTGACCAAATCACCGGCGACGTCAAACTCGCGCGCCGCCTCAAAGTGGTGGTGGACTGCGGCAATGGCGCGGCCGGCGTGATCGCCCCGCAACTGCTCGAAGCCCTGAACTGCGAAGTGATCCCGCTGTTCTGTGACGTCGACGGCAACTTCCCGAACCATCACCCGGATCCAGGCAAGCCCGAGAACCTGGTAGACCTGATCGCCAAGGTCAAGGAGACCGGGGCTGACGTCGGCCTGGCCTTCGACGGTGACGGCGACCGCGTTGGCGTGGTGACGGACACCGGCGAAAACGTGTTTGCGGACCGCCTGCTGATGCTGTTTGCCCGCGACGTGGTTGCGCGCAACCCAGGTGCCGAAATTATCTTCGACGTGAAGTGCACCCGCCGCCTCACACCGCTGATCAAGGAATACGGCGGTCGCCCGCTAATGTGGAAGACTGGCCACTCGTTGATCAAAAAGAAAATGAAAGAAACCGGCGCGCTGTTGGCCGGCGAAATGAGCGGCCATGTGTTCTTCAAGGAGCGCTGGTTCGGCTTTGACGACGGCATTTACAGCGCCGCTCGTCTGCTGGAGATCCTCAGCAAGGAAAAATCGACCGCGCAGGAGCTGTTCCAGACCTTCCCGAATGATATTTCTACGCCAGAGATCAATATCCATGTGACCGAGGAGAGCAAATTCAGCATCATTGACGCACTGCACGATGCGCAATGGGGCGAAGGCGCCGACCTGACCAGCATTGATGGTGTGCGAGTCGATTACGCCAAAGGCTGGGGCCTGGTTCGCGCATCCAACACCACACCGGTGCTGGTGCTGCGTTTCGAGGCGGATACCGAGGCTGAGTTGCAGCGCATCAAGGACGTGTTCCACGCCCAGTTGAAACGTGTTGCCCCTGATCTCCAATTACCGTTCTGATTTTTTACCGGAGCCCTGAATGACCCTCGAACGCGAAGCCGCCGCCAATACTGCCAAGGTCCTTTCCGAAGCGTTGCCTTACATTCGACGCTACGTCGGCAAGACGCTGGTGATCAAGTACGGCGGCAATGCCATGGAAAGCGACGAGCTGAAAACCGGCTTTGCCCGCGACATCGTGTTGATGAAAGCCGTCGGGATCAACCCGGTGGTGGTGCACGGTGGCGGCCCGCAAATCGGTGACCTGCTCAAGCGCCTGTCCATCGAGAGTCACTTCATCGACGGCATGCGTGTGACCGACGCCCAGACCATGGACGTGGTAGAGATGGTCCTGGGCGGCCAGGTGAACAAAGACATCGTCAACCTGATCAACCGCCATGGCGGCAGCGCCATCGGCCTGACCGGCAAGGACGCCGAACTGATCCGGGCGAAGAAGCTCACCGTGACCCGCAAGACCCCGGAGATGACCCAGCCGGAAATCATCGACATCGGCCAGGTGGGCGAAGTGATCGGCATCAACACCGACCTGCTGAACCTGCTGGTGAAAGGCGATTTCATTCCGGTGATCGCGCCGATCGGTGTCGGTGCCAACGGTGAGTCCTACAACATCAACGCCGACCTCGTCGCCGGCAAGGTGGCCGAGGCGCTGAAGGCCGAGAAGCTGATGCTGCTCACCAACATCGCCGGCTTGATGGACAAGGAAGGCAAGGTCTTGACCGGCCTGACGACCCAGCAAGTGGACGACCTGATCGCCGACGGCACCATCTACGGCGGCATGCTGCCGAAGATCCGCTGCGCGCTGGAAGCGGTGCAAGGCGGCGTTGGCAGCTCGTTGATCCTGGATGGCCGGGTGCCGAATGCGATCCTGCTGGAAATCTTCACCGATACCGGTGTGGGTACCCTGATCAGCAACCGCAAGCGCCCCTAAGCGCTGGTAAACAAAAAGGCCCCGTTCAATTCGATTGAACGGGGCCTTTTCTATGTACTCGGTCTAAAAATGTGGGAGCGGGCTTGCTCGCGAAAGCGGCGGGTCAGTCGACACATATATCAACTGACAAGCCGTATTCGCGAGCAAGCCCGCTCCCACATGGATCTTCTAAACGCCGAACTGCTCGCGATAAGCCTTGACCGCCGGCAAATGCTGCTTGAGCTGCGGGTCATCTTCCAGGAACTGCAACACCTGGTTCAGGGACACGATGCTCACCACCGGAATCGCGAAATCACGTTCCACTTCCTGGATCGCCGACAATTCACCGTTGCCGCGCTCCTGGCGGTTCAGCGCGATCAACACGCCGGCCGCCTTGGCGCCGTCCTGGGAAGCGATGATCTGCATCACTTCGCGAATCGCCGTACCGGCAGTGATCACGTCGTCGATGATCAGCACGTCGCCCTTGAGCGGCGCACCCACGAGGCTACCGCCTTCGCCGTGGGCCTTGGCTTCCTTGCGGTTGAAGCACCAAGGCAGATCCAGCTCGTGATGTTCAGCCAACGCCACGGCGGTCGCGGCCGCCAGGGGAATGCCTTTGTAGGCAGGGCCGAACAGCACATCGAAGGAAATACCGCTTTCAACGATGGCGGCCGCATAGAAACGACCCAGCTGCGCCAGGGCAGAACCCGAGTTGAAAAGGCCGGCATTGAAGAAGTAAGGGCTGGTGCGCCCGGACTTCAAAGTGAACTCACCGAAGCGCAATACGCCGCGATCGATGGCAAAACGAATAAAATCGCGTTGATACGCCTGCATGAAAAAAGCCTCAGATACCACGGATTTAGCTAATTAGGTAGACGGCGTGTATCATACACGCACGCGATTTTTGGGGCCATTTATGCGGATCATCAGTGTGAACGTCAATGGTATTCAGGCTGCAGTCGAGCGTGGTTTGCTCAGTTGGCTGCAAGCCCAGAATGCCGACGTCATCTGCCTGCAGGACACCCGCGCCTCCGCCTTTGAACTGGACGACCCAGCCTTCCAACTGGATGGCTACTTCCTTTATGCCTGTGATGCCGAAGTTCCCGCCCAAGGCGGCGTGGCTTTGTATTCGCGGTTGCAACCCAAGGCGGTCATCAGCGGCCTCGGCTTCGAGACAGCCGACCGCTACGGGCGCTACCTGCAAGCCGATTTCGATAAGGTCAGCATTGCGACCTTGCTGCTTCCATCAGGGCAGAATGGCGATGAAGACTTGAACCAGAAGTTCAAGCTAATGGACGACTTCGCCCGTTATCTGGATAAACAGCGGCGCAAACGTCGCGAGTACATTTACTGTGGCTCGCTGTACGTGGCGCAACAGAAGCTGGATATCAAGAACTGGCGCGACAGCCAGCAATCCCCGGGCTTCCTGGCGCCGGAACGGGCCTGGATGGACGAGATTGTCGGCAACATGGGCTATGTCGATGCCCTGCGGGAAGTCAGCCGCGAAGGCGACCAGTACAGCTGGTGGCCGGATAACGAACAGGCCGAGATGCTCAACCTCGGCTGGCGTTTTGACTACCAGCTGCTGACGCCAGGCTTGCGTCGCTTCGTGCGCAGCGCACGTCTGCCACGCCAGCCGCGCTTCTCGCAGCACGCGCCGCTGATCGTGGACTACGACTGGACCTTGACCATCTAAGGTCTTTTTCCAGGCACAAAAAAACCGACATCGCTGTCGGTTTTTTTGTGGGCGGTGGTTATTTGATCAACCGCAATGTCCACGGATAACGATAAGCCACGCCCTTGTTGGCCTTGATGCCCGCAATGATCGTCATCACCACCGCGCCGATCACCAGCACGGTCATCAACACAAAGCCGATCACGATAAAACCCAGCAGGAAGCAGACCGCCCAGGCAATGCCCACGGTGATCTGGAAATTCAGCGCTTCCTTGCCCTGGTCATCAATGAACGGGTCTGCATCCTTCTTCACCTGCCAGAGAATCAAGGGCCCCAGCAGGCTGCCGAACGGGAACATCAGCCCGAAGAACGCCGCAAAATGACAGAGCATCGCCCACTGGCGAACTTCCTTGGACGGTGTCGGCAGTGGAAGTTGGCTGTCACTCATGGCGTCGCTCCTTGGGATTGAATCAGTCGGCCAATGCGGCGTTCTGCAGTTCGAAGATTTCGGTCATGCCCTTCTGGGCCAGGGCCAGCATGGCATTCAGGTCCGCCGGCTGGAATGGCGCGCCTTCGGCGGTGCCCTGCACTTCAATGAAACCACCGGTGCTGGTCATCACCACGTTCAGGTCGGTCTCGGCAGCCGAATCTTCAAGATAGTCCAGATCCAGCACCGGCTCGCCCTGATACATGCCGACCGATACAGCCGCGATCATCTGCTTGAGCGGATCGCCGCCTTTCAGGCCGCCACGTTTCTTGATGACTTTGAGCGCGTCGACCAGGGCAACCATGGCGCCGGTGATGGAGGCGGTACGGGTACCACCGTCGGCCTGGATAACGTCGCAGTCGACGTACAGGGTCACGTCGCCCAGCTTGGACATGTCCAGGGCTGCACGCAGGGAGCGACCGATCAGGCGCTGGATTTCCAGGGTGCGGCCGCCTTGCTTGCCACGGCTGGCTTCACGCTGGTTACGCTCGCCGGTGGCGCGCGGCAGCATGCCGTATTCGGCGGTCAACCAACCCTGGCCCTGGCCCTTGAGGAAACGCGGCACGCCGTTTTCGACGCTGACGGTGCAGATAACCTTGGTATCGCCAAACTCGACCAGTACAGATCCCTCGGCGTGTTTGGTGTAGTTGCGGGTGATGCGGATCGAGCGGAGCTGATCGGCAGCGCGACCACTTGGACGTTTCATAGGGGATACCTGTACGGAGGACGAAAAACTGCCGAGCATTATAGAGCCGCCAGCCCTGATCGGCACGGCTAAAAAATCCTGTTACAAACCCGGGCACCGAAGCCACTGTTTGGGGCCACCCGTCCCGTTGAGCTACAATCCTGCGCCTTCGCAGCCTGTCGGCTTCAATCTACCCATCAGCCCGCCTGTTTGCGGGACTGCATCGCGAGGTACCTCCATGGTGCACAGCATGACCGCCTTCGCCCGCGTCGAAAAAGCCGGCGTCCAAGGCACCCTGAGCTGGGAATTGCGCTCGGTCAACAGCCGCTACCTGGAGCCGCACCTGCGCCTGCCGGAATCGTTTCGCGACCTCGAAGGCGCGGTTCGTGAGGCACTGCGCCAGGGCATCTCCCGCGGCAAGCTGGAATGCACCCTGCGCTTTACCGAGGAAACCACCGGCAAGCCGTTGCAGGTGGATCGAGAGCGCGCCGCGCAATTGGTCGCCGCCGCCGAAACCATCGCCGGCCTGATCAAGCAGCCTGCCGCCATCAACCCGCTGGAAGTCCTGGCCTGGCCCGGCGTGCTGGTGGCCGACGCCACTGACCCACAGGCGTTGAACGCCGAGGCGCTGGCCCTGTTCAACCAGGGCTTGAAAGAACTCAAGGCCGGCCGCGAACGCGAAGGCGCCGAGCTGGCCCGCCTGATCAGCGACCGCCTGACCTCCATTGAAGAAGACGTGGTGACCCTGCGCGAACTGGTGCCGCAGATGCTTGCCACCCAGCGCCAGAAGGTCCTGGACCGCTTCGCCGACATGCAGGCCGAACTGGATCCGGTGCGTCTGGAGCAGGAGATGGTCCTGCTGGCGCAAAAAAGCGACGTGGCCGAAGAACTCGACCGCCTGAGCACCCACATCCTGGAAGTGCGCCGCGTGCTCAAGTCTGCCGGTGCCGCCGGTCGGCGCCTGGACTTCCTGATGCAGGAACTCAACCGCGAAGCCAATACACTGGGCTCCAAAGCCTTTGATCCGCGCAGCACCCAGGCTGCGGTCAACCTCAAAGTGTTGATCGAGCAAATGCGCGAACAAGTACAGAATATCGAGTAAGGCACCCTGACATGACCCACAGCACCGGCACCCTTTACATCATTTCTGCCCCATCGGGCGCGGGCAAAAGCAGCCTGGTCAAGGCCCTGACCGACGCTGACGAGCAGATCCGCATCTCGGTGTCCCACACCACCCGCGCCATGCGCCCGGGTGAAGTGAACGGCGTGCACTACCACTTCGTCGAGCGCACCGAGTTCGTCAAGATGATCGAGCACGGTGATTTCCTGGAGCGCGCCGAGGTCTTCGGCAACCTCTACGGCACCTCGCAAAGCCACCTGCAGCAGACCCTGGACGAAGGCCACGACCTGATCCTGGAAATCGACTGGCAGGGCGCCGAGCAAGTGCGCCAGCTGATGCCCAAAGCTCGCTCGATCTTCATACTGCCGCCTTCGCTGGAAGCGTTGCACCAGCGCCTGACCAATCGTGGCCAGGACAGCGACGAGATCATCGAAGGTCGCATGCGTGAAGCCGTCAGTGAAATGAGCCACTACGTCGACTACGACTACCTGATCATCAACGACGATTTCGCTCACGCGCTGGACGATCTGAAAGCGATTTTCCGCGCCAATCAGCTCCAGCAAAAGCGTCAGCAGCAGCGTTTCGGCAAATTATTGGCCGAACTGCTCGGCTGATTGGCTCTTCCCAAAACCGCTGCAGGGGCTTTACATTGGCACTTGTAGCGCGTTTGCGATGGCCTGCGAAAAATCAGCGCTTCCCTAAACGCTGGTGATTTTTTAAACTGTTCAGTCCGCTCGCCCAACCGGGCAGCGCGCATATTGCATTCGCTCCGAGGAATACCATGGCCCGCGTAACCGTTGAAGACTGCCTAGAACACGTGGATAACCGCTTTGAGCTGGTCATGCTCTCTACCAAGCGTGCCCGTCAACTGGCCACTGGCGGCAAAGAGCCCCTGGTCCAGTGGGAAAACGACAAGCCTACCGTTGTAGCCCTGCGTGAAATCGCTGAAGGCCTGATGAGCTACGAGTTCATCGCCAACGCCGAAATCGTTGAAGACGAACCGCTGTTTGCAGCGTTCGAGGACGAGTCCAACGAGGCCGTCTAAGCCTATGCCTGGTCGACGTAGCACGGCGCGGGGTCACAGCCAACGGCAGGAGTTAATACTTTGCCGAGCATAGACGCCCTCGCCGATCGCTTATCGACCTACCTCGGCCCAGACCAGGTCAACCTGGTCCGCCGAGCGTATTTCTACGCCGAACAAGCCCACGACGGCCAACGCCGCCGCAGTGGCGAGGCGTATGTCACGCATCCTCTTGCCGTGGCCAATATTCTTGCCGACATGCACATGGACCATCAGAGCCTGATGGCCGCGATGCTGCATGACGTGATCGAAGACACCGGCATTGCCAAGGAAGCGCTCAGTGCGCAATTTGGCGAAACCGTGGCCGAACTGGTCGACGGGGTCAGCAAACTGACCCAGATGAACTTCGAAACCAAGGCCGAAGCCCAGGCGGAAAACTTCCAGAAGATGGCCATGGCCATGGCCCGGGACATCCGGGTGATCCTGGTCAAGCTGGCCGACCGGCTGCACAACATGCGCACGCTGGAAGTGCTGTCCGGTGAAAAACGCCGGCGCATCGCCAAGGAAACCCTGGAAATCTACGCGCCCATCGCCAACCGGCTGGGCATGCACGCCATTCGTATCGAGTTCGAAGACCTCGGCTTCAAGGCCATGCACCCGATGCGTTCCGCGCGCATCTACCAGGCAGTGAAACGCGCCCGGGGCAATCGCAAGGAAATCGTCAACAAGATCGAAGAATCCCTGAGCCATTGCCTGGCGATCGATGAGATCGAGGGCGAAGTCAGCGGCCGGCAGAAACACATCTACGGCATCTACAAGAAGATGCGCGGCAAGCGCCGGGCCTTCAACGAGATCATGGACGTGTACGCGTTCCGGATCATCGTCGACAAGGTCGATACCTGCTACCGCGTGCTGGGTGCTGTACATAATTTGTACAAGCCCCTGCCGGGACGCTTCAAGGATTACATCGCGATTCCCAAGGCCAACGGCTATCAGTCGCTGCATACCACGCTGTTCGGTATGCACGGGGTGCCGATCGAGATCCAGATCCGCACCCGCGAAATGGAAGAGATGGCCAACAACGGCATCGCCGCCCATTGGCTGTACAAATCCACCGGCGACGAGCAGCCAAAAGGCACCCATGCCCGCGCCCGCCAGTGGGTCAAGGGCGTGCTGGAAATGCAGCAACGTGCCGGCAACTCCCTGGAATTTATCGAAAGCGTGAAGATCGACCTGTTCCCGGACGAGGTCTACGTGTTCACGCCCAAAGGCCGGATCATGGAGCTGCCCAAAGGCTCCACGGCGGTCGACTTTGCCTACGCGGTGCACACAGATGTGGGTAACAGCTGCATAGCCTGTCGGATCAATCGTCGACTGGCCCCGCTGTCGGAACCGCTGCAAAGCGGCTCCACGGTGGAGATCGTCAGCGCACCGGGCGCGCGCCCGAACCCGGCCTGGCTCAACTTTGTGGTCACCGGCAAGGCTCGCACCCACATCCGTCACGCCCTGAAACTGCAACGCCGTTCCGAGTCCATCAGCCTGGGCGAACGCCTGCTGAACAAGGTGCTCAACGGCTTCGACAGCTCACTGGACAAGATCCCGGCCGAACGCGTGCAGGCGATGTTGCACGAGTACCGCCAGGAACTGATCGAAGACTTGCTGGAAGACATCGGCCTGGGCAACCGCATGGCCTATGTGGTCGCGCGCCGCCTGCTGGGCGAAGGCGAACAGTTGCCAAGCCCCGAAGGCCCGCTGGCGATTCGCGGCACCGAAGGCCTGGTGCTCAGCTACGCCAAGTGCTGCACGCCGATCCCTGGCGACCCGATTGTCGGCCATTTGTCTGCGGGCAAAGGCATGGTGGTGCACCTGGACAACTGCCGCAACATCAGTGAAATCCGCCACAACCCCGAGAAATGCATCCAGCTTTCGTGGGCAAAGGATGTCACTGGCGAATTCAACGTCGAGCTGCGGGTCGAGCTGGAACACCAGCGCGGCCTGATTGCCCTGCTGGCCAGCAGCGTGAACGCGGCCGACGGCAATATCGAGAAAATCAGCATGGACGAACGCGATGGCCGCATCAGCGTGGTCCAACTGGTGGTCAGCGTGCACGACCGCGTGCACCTGGCCCGCGTGATCAAGAAACTGCGCGCCCTGACCGGGGTCATCCGCATCACCCGCATGCGCGCCTAGCCCATCCATTACAAGGAGTCATTCATGACCAAGACTGTTATCACCAGCGACAAGGCACCAGCAGCAATCGGTACTTATTCCCAGGCGATCAAGGCGGGCAATACCGTCTACATGTCCGGCCAGATTCCACTGGACCCAAAAACCATGGAGCTGGTTGAAGGCTTTGAAGCCCAGACCATCCAGGTCTTCGAAAACCTGAAGTCGGTTGCCGAAGCTGCGGGCGGTTCGTTCAAGGACATCGTCAAACTGAACATCTTCCTCACCGACCTGAGCCACTTCGCCAAGGTCAACGAGATCATGGGCAAATACTTCGAACAGCCGTACCCTGCCCGCGCCGCCATCGGCGTTGCCGCCCTGCCAAAGGGCGCGCAGGTTGAGATGGACGCCATTCTGGTCATCGAGTAAAACATCCGGCGCAGCGCTTCCACGGGAAGGCTGCGCCGAATTGGTTCTTGGAAGGATTTCGTAATGCGCAAAGCGCTCGTTGCCTCTTCGTTGCTCGCCCTGTTGCTCGGCGGCTGCGCCAGCAATCCCGCCGACCTGGATGTGAGCGGCACCTGGATCAACCAGGCCGCCATCGACGCGGCAGCCAAGGGCGGCCCTTTGCGTGAAGCCCTGCAGAGCTATGGTCCGAACCTCGAATGGGAGGTGAACACCAAAGCGTCCCAGGCCCGCTACTACAACGGTTTTGAAGTAGCTGAAGGCAAATTGCTGGGTGAAAAATCCGGCGCCTGGAGTGTCGATTTCTACGGCAGCTCCGCCACTGAACTCAAGCGTAAAGGCAAGCTGCTGCTGCAAGGGGCCAATGATAACGAGCCCGAGCAACTGTTCGCCCGTGCCAAGGATCCAGCCCCCGAAGGCGCGCCACTGGGTGCCAACTTCGAACGCACCCTGTACGCCGCCTACATGGGCGGCACCTGGAAAATCAGCAGCGGCACTGGCGAAGGCGCCACCGTACAGTTCCAGGCCAATGGCCAGGTGACCGGCTTGCCCGGCGCCGATCAGTACTCGCTGTGCCTGGCGGGCGATTGCGCCTCCATGAGCGGCGGCTACGACAGTATCTGGCTACAGTTGAACGGCCAGGGCAACCCGTGGATCTTTGCGCGCAAGGGCAAGCAACTGGAGATCTTCCAGGCGATCAACACCGCCCAGGCCGACGAGGTACCCTCGTTTACCCCCGGGCCACGACAGTGGTTGCTGGAAAAACAGTGACGCAAAAAAAGGAGCCCTCAGGCTCCTTTTTCTTCACGCCGCGATCAACCCTCCAGGATCGCCGCATACCCTTCGCGATAACTCGGATAACGCGGCACCCAGCCCAGCGCCTTGGCCCGGGCATTGCTGCACTGTTTGCTCCCAGCACGGCGGACCCTGGCGTTCTCGGCCCATTCGGTCACGCCAAGGTACTCGCGCAACCAGGCAACCACCTCGGCCAGCGGGGCCGGAGCATCGTCAACGCCGATGTAGCACTTATCCAGCACACCCCCCTGCTCCACGTGCTGCAGCAAAAACGCCAGCAAACCCGCCGCGTCATCCGCGTGAATCCGGTTGCCATATAAAGGCGGATCAATCGCCACGCGATAGCCCTGGCGCACTTGGCTCAGCAGCCATTCCCGGCCCGGGCCATAGATACCGGTGAGGCGCACCACGCTCGCGGGAATGCCGCTATTCAACGCCACTTGCTCGGCTTCCAGCATGACTTGGCCGGAATAACCGCCTGCCTTGGTCTCGGAGCTTTCGTCGACCCACTCACCGTTCTGCTGCCCATACACACTGCTGCTGGACACAAACAGCAGGTGCTTGGGCTCCTGGCCGTAGTCGTTCAGCCACTCCAGCACATGCCGCAACCCTTGCACGTATGCCGCACGATAACCCGCCTCGTCGTGATCGGTGGCGGCCGCGCAATACACCAGGTAATCCACCCCGCCCACCGGCCAGGTATCGGGGCAGTCTTCATTGAACAGGTCGCCGGCAATCCCGATAACGCCCTTGGGAAGGCGCGAAATATCCCGCCGCAGGCCATGAACCTCCCAGCCCTGGGCCAGCAATTGGGTGGCCAGACGGCTACCGACATCGCCGCAACCGGCAATCACCACAGAAGGCGCAGACATCACAAAACTCCGTTCTTAAAGGTCAAGGTTAGCCCCCGCAGATGACCAGCGGCCAGCAAAACGACAAATAAAGTAACTGTATTACTTCTGTTAACAAGAATTACTTGCAATAATAACCGCCCATTTGTCCTCGACCCGTTACGGTCTGGAAGGACGCTCACTCATTTTTTTCTCTCAGGTCCGGCCAGCATGACACGCAATACATCCCCCGCTTCGCCAACCAAGCCTCACAGCCCATCCCGCGCCTGGCGTGCGATTGCTGCAGTGCTGTTCAGCGTCCTGCTGGCACCGACCGCCGCGTTCGCCGACAACACCGCGCCGGCCGCCCCGCCTGCAGCGAGCGCGCCAGCTACAGAGCAAAACGCTCCTGCGCCAGCCGCTGCACCGGCCGCGACCGACCCGGCCCTGGCCGCCGAAGGCGCACCGGCTGACGAATCCGGCGTCGTGCTGGAAGAAGACAACAGCCTGGGCATGGCCCACGACCTGTCGCCGTGGGGCATGTACCAGAACGCTGACATCATCGTGAAGATCGTGATGATCGGCCTGGCCATCGCTTCGATCATCACCTGGACCATCTGGATTGCCAAGGGCTTCGAACTGCTGGGCGCCAAGCGTCGCCTGCGCACTGAAATCGTCCACCTGAAAAAAGCCACCACCCTGAAAGAAGCCAGCGAAAGCGCGGCGAAGAAGGGCACCCTGGCGCACCTGCTGGTTCACGACGCACTCGAAGAGATGCGCCTGTCTGCCAACACCCGTGAAAAGGAAGGCATCAAGGAACGCGTCAGTTTCCGTCTTGAGCGCCTGGTTGCCGCCTGCGGTCGCAATATGAGCAACGGCACCGGCGTGCTGGCCACCATCGGTTCCACCGCGCCCTTCGTCGGCCTGTTCGGTACCGTGTGGGGCATCATGAACAGCTTCATCGGCATCGCCAAAACCCAGACCACCAACCTCGCCGTCGTGGCGCCCGGCATCGCCGAAGCCCTGCTGGCAACCGCACTGGGCCTGGTTGCCGCGATTCCTGCGGTAGTCATCTACAACGTCTTCGCCCGTTCGATCGCCGGCTACAAGGCGCAGGTGTCGGACGCTTCGGCAGAAGTCCTGTTGCTGGTCAGCCGTGACCTCGATCACCTGCCTTCCGAGCGCAGCTCGCAACCGCACATGGTGAAAGTGGGGTAATCGGCCATGGGCCTGCATTTGAATCAAGGCGACGACGAGCTCGTCGAGAACCACGAAATCAACGTCACGCCGTTTATCGACGTGATGCTGGTGCTGCTGATCATCTTCATGGTGGCAGCACCGTTGGCCACCGTGGATATCAAGGTCGACCTGCCCGCTTCCAGCGCGAAACCTGCGCCGCGGCCTGAGAAACCGATATTCCTCAGCGTGAAGGCGGACCAGCGTCTGTTCCTGGGCGAAGAAGAAGTCAAATCCGACACCCTGGGCGCGGTGCTCGACGCCAAGACCCAGGGCAAGAAAGACACGACCATCTTCTTCCAGGCCGACAAGGGCGTGGACTACGGCGACCTGATGAGCGTGATGGATGCCCTGCGGGCGGCCGGCTACCTCAAGGTAGGCCTGGTCGGACTTGAGACGGCAGCCAAGAAATGATCACGACGCGCCACAAACTGACGCGTTATGGCACCAGCCTTGCCGTCGTGCTGGGCGTCCACGCCGTCGCGATCATCATCGCGCTCCAGTGGTCGGCGCCACATATGGTCCAGCTGCCTCCGGCCGCCATGGTCATCGACCTGGCACCGATGCCGGCGCCACCACCTCCGGCCCCGCCGAAGGTGATCACGCCGCCACAGCCGCCTGCGCCAGTCGAAGAGCTGCCATTGCCGAAACTGGCCGAGGCACCTAAGCCGACGATCCAGGTGCCAAAGCCGGTCAAGCCCAAGCCAAAACCACAGCCGCCCAAGCCTGTGGAGAAAAAGCCCGATCCGCCCAAGGAAAAACCTTCCGAAGAGCCGCCGAGCGAAACTCCGCAGAACAACGCGCCTACGGAAAAATCCGCCCAGCCACAACCGGGCCCTTCACCGCAGCAGATCGCGGCCAAGGCCACCTGGGAAAGTACCCTGCTGGGCCACCTGCAGAAGTACAAGAAGTACCCGCCGGGCGCCCAGGCGCGTGGCAAGGAAGGCCTGAACCGCCTGCGTTTCGTGGTTGATGCCGATGGCAACGTGCTGTCCTACGAACTGGTGGGCCGCTCCGGCAACGCCGACCTGGACCGCGCCACCCTCGACATGATCCGTCGTGCCCAGCCGCTGCCCAAGCCGCCGGCCGACATGTTGAAAGGCGGGAGCATCGAGATCGTTGCACCATTCGTTTACAACATCGAAAAACGTCGCCGCTAAACCCTACCGTGGGCACTCTCGGGTGCCCACGGCTGCTGTTCCCTCCCCCGCGCATCACCGCAACCTGAACCAGGCTTGAACGAATCGACACCTAACTCGATCTTCACTTGTAACAATTAAAGACAACGCTAATTATTCGCGAATAGTTCTCATTAGCGGACATTCGGCATGCCCAACCTTGCCCGGCTGGCTCTCCTCCTACTGGCTTTCCCCGTCGCTGCACAGGCGGATCAGCTGGTCACCCTGGTCATTCAGAACCACACCTTCAGCCCCTCGACGTTCGAGGTGCCGGCCGGTGAACGCTTTCGCATTCAACTCACCAGCCATGATGAAAGCGTCGACGAGTTCGAAAGCTACGACATGAAATTCGAAAAAATCATTGCCCCCGGCAACACCATCACGGTGTTTGCCGGCCCGCTGCATCCCGGCACCTACACCTTCTTCGATGACTACCACCCCGACCAGGCCAAAGGCACGGTCACCGCCGTCGCAGCCAAGGAGTAAGCCATGCTGGCCTGTCTGTTGATCGTGTTTCGTGAAGTGCTGGAAGCCGGGATTGTGGTGGGCATCGTGATGGCCGCCACCCAGGGCCTGGCAAGACGTGGGCTGTTCATTGGCGGCGGAATCGCAGCCGGCGTGCTCGGTGCCGGCATCCTCGCACTATTTACCGGCGCAATTACCCAGGCGCTGCAGGGCTTTGGCCAGGAGATTTTCAACGCAGCCATCCTGGTGGTCGCCGTAGTCATGCTGGGCTGGCACAACCTGTGGATGGCCAGTCATGGTCGCGAGCTGGCGACCCAACTGCGCAGCGCCGGCAATTCAGTACTCAAGGGTGAAAAATCACTCTGGGCCCTGGCCGTGGTCATCACCGTGGCCGTGCTGCGCGAAGGCTCGGAAATCGTGCTGTTCCTCTATGGCATCGCCGCCTCCAGCCAGACAGACCCACTGTCGATGCTGGCCGGCGGCGTGCTCGGTATCGTCGCCGGCGCCGCGCTGTCCTGGCTGATGTACCGCGGCCTGGTCGCCATCAGCCTCAAGCGCCTGTTCTCGATTACCGGCTGGATGATCGCCTTGCTTGCCGCCGGCATGGCTGGCCGGGCCGCCGCGATCCTCGCCGGTATCGACCTGATTCCCGCCTGGGGCTACCAGCTCTGGGACACCTCCTGGCTGGTCTCCGATGGCAGCCTCACCGGCCGCGCATTGACCGCGCTGGTGGGCTACACCGACCGACCTCTGGGCGTTCAATTGGTGGCGTGGCTCGTCACCCTCTCGCTCCTGGTGCTGGGTAACCGTTTACTGCATTCACGCCCGACACAATCACATTAACCGCCCCAGGAGCCCCACCATGAAACACCTGCGCAACCCCTTCGCCGCCGCACTGCTGCTCGTCAGCGCCGTGGCCGCTTCCGCCCTCGCCCAAGCCCGCGAATACCCGATTGGCGGACCGGTGCAGATCAATGACATGGAGATCGCCTCCTCGTACCTGGTGGGCATCGAAATGGCGCCCATGCCGCCAGGCATGGTGATGAGCAAGGACTCGGTACACCTTGAGACCGATGTGCACGCCACTGCCGACAACAAATACGGCCTGTCCAACGGTGAGTGGGTGCCCTACCTGACCATCAGCTACTCACTGGTCAAGGAGGGCTCGCCCGACTACAAGGAAATCGGCACGCTGTTGCCGATGGTGGCCAAAGACGGCGCCCACTACGCCAACAACGTGAAAATGGACGGCCCCGGCACCTACACCGTGGTGCTGCGCTATGAAAGCCCACAGATCAAGGGCTTCTTCCACCATGTAGACAAGGAAACCGGCGTGCCTGAATGGTGGGCTCCCTTCACCGAAACCTTCACCTTCAAGTACCCGCAAAAGTGAAATACGGGGCGGCGATACCCGATTAACCGGTGTCGCGGCCCCTACGCTGTCTGATAACGTGCGTCTATCGATTGCAGCCGGTATGCTTGGCCCGCAACCTCATGGACGCCCGCTATGACTCTTACAGAATTACGCTACATCGTTACCCTCGCCCAAGAGCAGCACTTCGGCCACGCGGCCGAGCGTTGCCACGTCAGCCAGCCGACGCTGTCGGTGGGTGTGAAGAAGCTTGAAGACGAACTCGGTGTGCTGATTTTCGAGCGCAGCAAAAGCGCCGTGCGCCTGACGCCCGTCGGCGAAGGCATCGTCGCCCAGGCCCAGAAGGTTCTGGAACAGGCCCAAAGCATTCGCGAGCTGGCCCAGGCCGGCAAGAACCAGCTGACCGCCCCGCTGAAAGTCGGCGCCATCTACACCGTCGGCCCGTACCTGTTCCCGCACTTGATTCCGCAACTACACCGCGTCGCGCCGCAGATGCCGCTGTATATCGAAGAAAACTTCACCCACGTGCTGCGCGACAAACTGCGCAACGGCGAGCTGGACGCGATCATCATCGCCCTACCGTTCAACGAGGCGGATGTGCTGACGCTGCCGCTCTACGATGAGCCGTTCTACGTGCTGATGCCGGCGTCCCACCCATGGACGCAGAAAGACACCATCGACGCGGGCCTGCTCAACGACAAGAGCCTGCTGTTGCTGGGCGAAGGCCATTGCTTCCGCGACCAGGTGCTGGAAGCCTGCCCGACCCTGACCAAGGGCAACGACGGCGCCAAGCACACCACCGTGGAGTCCAGCTCCCTGGAAACCATTCGCCATATGGTCGCCTCCGGACTGGGTATCTCGATCCTGCCGCTGTCGGCGGTCGACAGCCATCACTACGCCCCCGGCGTAATCGCCGTGCGCCCACTGACGCCGCCGGTACCGTTCCGCACCGTGGCGATTGCCTGGCGTGCGAGCTTCCCGCGTCCGAAAGCGATTGAAATCCTCGCCGACTCGATCCGCCTGTGTTCGGTGGCCAAGCCGCCTGCTGCGAGCTAAGTAACGGTATGACTGAGCTGTCGCAGGTATCGGTGACGGCACTCAAGGGTGTCGGGGAGGCCATGGCCGAGAAGTTGGCCAAGGTCGGGCTGGAAAATCTCCAGGACGTGCTGTTCCACCTGCCCCTGCGTTACCAGGACCGCACCCGCGTGGTGCCCATCGGCCACTTGCGCCCTGGGCAGGACGCCGTGGTTGAAGGCACCGTCAGCGGCGCCGACGTGGTCATGGGCAAGCGCCGCAGCTTGGTGGTGCGCCTGCAAGACGGCACCGGCGGCCTGAGCCTGCGCTTCTACCACTTCAGCAACGCCCAGAAGGAAGGCCTCAAGCGTGGTACCCGCGTGCGCTGCTACGGCGAAGCCCGGCCCGGCGCTTCGGGGCTGGAAATCTATCACCCGGAATACCGCGCGATTACCGGCGACGAACCGCCGCCGGTAGACACCACCCTCACGCCAATTTACCCGCTCACCGAGGGCCTGACCCAGCAGCGCTTGCGCCAACTGTGCATGCAGACTCTGACGATGCTCGGGCCAAAAAGCCTGCCCGACTGGCTGCCCCAGGAACTGGCGCGCGACTATCAACTGGCGCCGCTGGATGATGCGATCCGCTACCTGCATCACCCACCCGCCGACGCCGACGTCGACGAGTTGGCTCTCGGTCATCACTGGGCCCAGCATCGCCTGGCGTTCGAAGAACTGCTGACCCATCAACTGTCCCAGCAGCGCCTGCGCGAGAGCATGCGTTCGCTGCGCGCGCCGGCCATGCCCAAGGCCAAGCGCCTGCCTGCGCAATACCTGGCCAACCTGGGGTTTGCACCGACGGGCGCCCAGCAACGGGTCGGCAACGAAATTGCCTACGACCTGAGCCAGAAAGAACCGATGCTGCGGCTGATCCAGGGCGACGTGGGCGCGGGTAAAACCGTGGTCGCCGCCCTCGCCGCGTTGCAGGCCCTCGAAGCCGGCTATCAGGTGGCGCTGATGGCGCCCACCGAGATTCTCGCCGAGCAGCACTTCATCACCTTCAAGCGCTGGCTCCAACCGCTGGGCCTGGAAGTCGCGTGGCTGGCCGGCAAGCTCAAGGGCAAGAACCGCGTAGCCGCCCTGGAGCAGATCGCCGCCGGCGCCCCGATGGTGGTGGGCACCCACGCGTTGTTCCAGGACGAAGTGAAGTTCAAGAATCTGGCGCTGGTGATCATCGACGAACAGCACCGCTTCGGTGTGCAGCAGCGCCTGGCCCTGCGCCAGAAAGGCGTGGGCGGCCGCATGAGCCCGCACCAGTTGATCATGACCGCCACACCGATCCCACGCACCCTGGCCATGAGCGCCTACGCCGACCTCGACACTTCGATCCTCGACGAACTGCCGCCGGGCCGAACGCCGGTCAACACCGTGCTGGTCACCGACACCCGCCGCGTCGAAGTCATCGAACGGGTACGCGGCGCCTGCGCCGAAGGCCGTCAGGCGTATTGGGTGTGCACGCTGATCGAAGAATCCGAAGAGCTGACCTGCCAGGCCGCCGAAACCACCTATGAAGACCTCACCAGCGCCTTGGGTGAACTCAAGGTCGGGCTGATTCACGGTCGCATGAAGCCGGTGGAAAAGGCCGCGGTAATGGCCGAGTTCAAGGCCGGCAACCTGCAATTGCTGGTGGCGACCACGGTGATTGAAGTCGGCGTCGACGTCCCCAACGCCAGCCTGATGATCATCGAGAACCCCGAGCGCCTGGGCCTGGCGCAACTGCACCAATTGCGCGGCCGCGTCGGCCGGGGCAGCGCCGCCAGCCACTGTGTGCTGCTGTACCACCCGCCGCTGTCGCAGATCGGTCGCCAGCGCCTGGGGATCATGCGCGAAACCAACGACGGCTTCGTGATCGCCGAAAAAGACCTCGAACTGCGCGGCCCCGGCGAGATGCTCGGCACCCGCCAGACCGGCCTGCTGCAATTCAAGGTCGCCGACCTGATGCGCGATGCCGACTTGCTGCCCGCCGTGCGCGACGCGGCCCAGGCGTTACTGGAGCGTTGGCCGGAACACGTCAGCCCGCTGCTGGATCGCTGGCTGAGACATGGGCAGCAATACGGCCAAGTGTGACGGCTGACTCACTTAGACAACCCTCACTTGTATCAAGCTGGTTATACTCCAATGACTGTAGGAAATTGGATTCAGGCCATGTCAGAAGTTGCCCTCGCCACAGCCCCACCGACTGCACCCTCGGTGATTCGGACGCTGCTTGCAAAGCTCGCCATCAGCTACACGGAAGTTGCCGAACGCCCCGGCCTGAACCCGGCGCAGAAGGTTCAAGCCGTACTGCTCGATGATGCCGTGGGTGCACTCATGGTGCTGTTTCCACAGAACCAGTTGCTGGACCTTAATCGCCTCGCCGAGCTCACCGGTCGGCGCCTCACGGCCGTGTCGCCGGAGCGCCTGGAGCGCATGCTCGGCAAGCACAGCCTGAGCCTGCTGCCCGGCCTGCCGCCGCTGACCAGCTCTCCCTGCCTCTACGAAGAAAGCCTGTTGCGTGAGCCGACCGTGCTGGTGCACTCGGGCGAAGCCGGGCTGCTGCTGGAGATTTCCAGCGACGCGTTCAAGAGCATGCTGACCAAGGCCAGCGCCGCGCATTTCGGCGAGCCGCTGAGCAACATCCGGCCAAACCTGGATCGCCCCAATGACGACCGCGAGGAAATCACCCAGGCGATGCAGGCGTTCACCGCCCGCCGTATCCAGCAGCGCCTGGAAGCCACCATCGAAATTCCACCGCTGGCCGATACCGCGCAAAAGATCATCAAGCTGCGGGTCGACCCCAACGCCACCATCGACGACATCACCGGCGTGGTCGAAACCGACCCGGCCCTGGCCGCCCAGGTGGTGAGTTGGGCCGCGTCGCCCTACTACGCCTCGCCGGGCAAGATCCGCTCGGTGGAAGACGCCATCGTGCGCGTGCTGGGCTTTGACCTGGTGATCAACCTCGCACTCGGCCTGGCCCTGGGCAAGACCTTGAGCCTGCCCAAGGACCACCCGCAACAGGCCACGCCGTACTGGCACCAGTCGATCTACACCGCCGCCGTCATCGAAGGCCTGACCCGCGCCATGCCCCGCGCCCAGCGCCCGGAAGCCGGCCTGACGTACCTCGCCGGCCTGCTGCACAATTTCGGCTACCTGTTGCTGGCCCACGTCTTCCCGCCGCACTTCTCACTGATCTGCCGGCACCTGGAGGTCAACCCGCACCTGTGCCACAGCTACATCGAGCAGCATCTGCTGGGCATCAGCCGCGAGCAGATTGGTGCGTGGTTGATGCGCTATTGGGACATGCCGGACGAACTGTCCACCGCCCTGCGCTTCCAGCACGACCCGACCTACGACGGCCAATATGCGGAATACCCGAACCTGGTGTGCCTGGCCGTGCGCTTGCTGCGCAGCCGCGGCATCGGCTCGGGGCCGGATGAATCCATCCCGGACGAACTGCTTGAGCGCCTGGGGCTGACCCGGGACAAGGCAGAGGACGTGGTGGGCAAGGTGCTGGATGCGGAGACGTTGTTGCGCGAGTTGGCTTCGCAGTTCAGCCAGGGATAAATCGGGCGCCTGTTACACCGTATTCGCGAGCAAGCCCGCTCCCACATTCGACCGAGTTCCAACTTTGGAATGGGATTGAATGTGGGAGCGGGCTTGCTCGCGAATGCAGGCGACGCAGTATTGCTGAAGAACCCCTAGCCTTTGGGCTTTTTCTTCGGCTTCAAATACTTGGTCAACCCCTGGAACCAGATCACCAGCGCCGGGTTGCCCTTGATCTGGATCGACTTGTCCTGAATCCCCGTCATGAACGCCAGTTGCTTGTTCTTCGCCTGCATCGTGGCGAAGCCGTAGGCGGCGTCTTTGAAGGCGATGGCAAACGCAGGCGCGGGATGAACACCCGAGCGGCTGGTAATGCGCTGGTCTTTGACGATGAAGTGACGGGCAACCTTGCCGTCGAGGGTCTGCAACTGGAACGCCAGGTCCTTGTCACCCAACTGCTGCTGGAACGCAGGGTTGGTGCGGCTGGCTTTGCCCATCAACAGGCCAAGCATCCAGAGAAGAAAACGAAATTTCATGCACACGGCCTCAGTGTAATTATTGGGTGGCCGCAGCAGTTTAACGATTTGTGCAAATAACGCTACCGATCTCCCGTTTTAGCAGGAGATCGGCTGGCGTTTAACGCTTATAGCAACAACTTGCCTCAGACGTTAGGGCAAGGAACCGGTGCCCAGTCCGCCAGGTTTGGATCACGGCAAGTGCCTTCGATCTGCGCTTTACCGGCGCTGGCAACCTGCTTGCTTTCAGCTTGTTTGGTCTGGGCGGTCTGGATGGTTTTCTCGGTCGCTACGGCTTCTTTCGGCACGGTTGGCAGCACCGGCTTCTTCGCGACTTTTACCGGCTTCTTGCCTTTGGCTGGCGTCACCACCGGCGTGGTATCGGCAGTCGCAACAGTGACCACGTCAGCACGTTGTACGCCCACTTGTTGCAGATCCTGCTCGTACGCCTGGGTGTAGTTGTTCAGGTCTTCGCTGGCCTTGCCGTTCACCGCGACGATCAGGTCGTTGGACTCTTTCAGGCCCGAGACGATTTCTGCCAGGCGCTTGCGGCCTTCAACGTCGTTGACGGTCTTGGCCTTGCGGTCGGCCACCAGCTTGGTGAACGCGCTCTGGTAGCACTGCTGGGACGCCTTGGCGTACGCGGTGCTGCGGTCGATGTCGGAGGCACGCTTGTTGACGTCGGTGGCGTAGGAGGCGATGCGCTGGTTGTCATCGGTGATCTGCTTCTGGCGCTCGGTGTAGTAACCCGCAGCACCACCGGCCAGGGCGCCGCCCGCTGCACCGATGGCAGCGTTGCGGCCGCGCTTGTCGGAGTCGCCGGTCAAGGCGCCCAGCAATGCACCACCGGCCGCACCCAGGGCGGCGCCGGTGACCACCGACTTGGTCAGGTCCGAATCGGTAGCACGCAGGTGCTGCACCGGCTCGTAGCAGTTCGGGTAGTACTCGACCTTGGTGGTCGAGGCGACCTTGTTGGTCGGCGACGTTGCGCAACCGGTCAGCACCGTGCTGAAGCCTGCGGCAATCAGCAGCAGATGACGCTTGGAAACCGCCTTACGGGAAAAAATCATCGTTGTGTTCTCTTTTAAGTTTGACTTGCCCAGCGCGGCCCACCGCCGCCTGAGTCCCTTCCAAGCTCGCTGTACAACCAGCGGTCAAGACCGCTGACCGCTCGCTGCGAGCAATTCCTTCAAAATCGTCGCCGGGTCGGCCCGCTGTTGCTTGCGGTAGTTGCCCACATGGCGAACGAATAACGTCGCACGCGTCACCAGGCTCTTGCCCAGTACCGGCTTGCGATCCAACTCTTCCTTGATCCGTTGAAACTGCGCCTGGATCACCGCATCGGTGTAGCGCGTGCCGGTGGCCAGGTTGTCGATGTAGATCGCCACCGCGCCGTCCAGCGCACTGCGCCCATTGGTGATCGCCGTGGCGAACAACTGCGCGCTGGCCTCGTCCTTGGCGTCGATGGCCTGCTGGCGGCTCTTCTGCAAATTGATCAGGCGGATGTTGTAGTTGTTGATGGTCTCGGCCACCAGGGCCGCGGACTGAATCAGGTTGCCGGCCGCTTCTTCGCGCTGCTGGGCGATCAGCGAGACGTTGCGCTTGAGCTCTTCGTTGACCAGGCCGAGCTCCGCTTGCAGGCGCGGGTCGACGCTGGCGGCGATGATGCTGTCCAGGCGCTTGGTCGGGTCCTGGGCGTCGTCGATGGCATCGGTCAGCGAGGCCAGGCGACCTTCCTTCTGCCACTGGGCGAACAATTCCTTGTAGCGCGAACGCGGTGCCGACAAGGCGCCAATCGCCACGCGAAAGCCGGTGGTCTCGTTGCTTTGTTCGGTACCGTCGGCGGCGAACAACGGGTACTCGCGGCGCATGCCGGTGAACAGCGTGCCCTCGCCTTCCAGATAATTACCGCCCTTGACCACAAAGCCGCCGTAGGTGCCCTGACGACGCCCGGCGTGCACCAGTTGGAAGGATTCCTGGACCATTTCCGCTGCGTTGCCGATCACATCGAACATGCCGATCGGGTTGGGCAGCTTGGTGCCGATGGGCATCAGCCGTGCGGCCTGGCCGGTGCCACCGGCGACCTGATTGAACACCGCATAATCGGCGAGGGGGCCGTCGCTTTCGCTGCCCTCGGTACGCCGTGGAAACAGCCGGCCTTCCAGGTCCTGACGGCTGACCGCCTGGCCACCGCGCGCGGCAAACTCCCACTCCACTTCAGTAGGCAGGCGCACAAAGCCCAGGCCGCCGTCGTCCGCCGAAGCACCGCGACCACTCACCGGCAGCAGCTCGCGGTGATATTTCATCAACCAGGCGCTGTACACCGCCGAGAAACGTTCGGCTTCAAAGCGCGACAGCTTGACCTTCGGCAAGCGCGCCGCCATCCCGGTAGGTACATCGCACGCCGGGGCGGGTTCGCCACTGGCCAGGGATTGCGCCTGGGACATGACCTGCGCATATTGCCGCGCAGTGACTTCGTACTTGCCGATGAAGTACAGCATCGGCTTGAGCGGGGTCTTGGCGTCGGTCTTCGGCATCAGCGGCGCAATGACCTTGTTCCAGTCCTTGGGCAGGTCCTTGAGGGTGAACTGGCCGTTGATGAAGTCGCGGCGATAACCGGAAATGAACGACTGCTGATAGCCCGCTTCACCTTCGCTGAACGGGTAGCCGAGGCTGATCTCGCGGTCATCCAGGGTGCCCTGGGCCAGCACGTAGGCATAGCGGAACACCATGTTGCCTTCGCAGGGCAGCGGCAGGCTGACGTCGTCCGGCAACGGCTTGGGGTTGTCCAGCTTGTCGCTCGCCTCATCGGCCCAGGCCACACAGGACAGGGTCAGCGCCATGGCGGCGCCCAGTAACTTATACATCTCTGATTCCTTCAGAAGCCTGGATACGCGCCACACGCCAACCACCACACGCCGCCGCCACGGCGCTGACGCCGAGGACAGCTGCCAGGGCCAGGCCGTAGTGACGCGCCAGCAGGTGACTGGCGTGTTCGCCCGGCACCTGCACGAATAATTGGTTCAGGCCGGACTCTGCCAAGCCATATAAAAGCCCACTCAATACAGCGGCAAACCCCGCGCTGTAGAGCGCCTGCAACACCACAAACAGCAACAACCCGGCGGTGGAAAACCCCAACAACCGCAATACCGACAGCTCCCGGCGCTTGCGTGCAACCGACGCCAGCGCCCCGGCAAAGATCGCGGCAAACGCGCCCGCCAACGCCAGCCCGGCGATGATCCAGAACACGATCGACAGGTTGCGGCTCAACGACTGCACCTGAGCGATGGTCTGGGCCTGGGTCGACACCAACAGATTCTGCCCGGCGAAATACACCCGCAGCGGCTCCACATCCACCAGGCGCCGCGCATACAAACGGAACGCCGGGTATACCCGTTGCTCGCTGACGCCCACCGCATCGCCGTCCCAGCCAAACGCCGGCACCGCGCGGCCATCGCGATAATCTTCCGCTGCTTCCAGCAAGCCCAAGGGTGCAAACAATCCATCCCGGGCGAAGGCTTCCAGCGGCGCTACCTGCAGCACTTGAACCCGCAGGCGTTGCGACTCGATGCGCCCCGCCACCTGGCGCCCAAAACTCGCCTCCAGCCAATCCCCGGCCTTTGCCCCGAGCTTTTCGGCAGCGGTGTGGCTCAGCACGACCTGATCCAGGCCCTTGGGCATCGGCAGGCCGGCCAGCAATGGGTCGTTGGCGGCGGTCGGCAGCATCTCCACCGTCACCGCCTCCAACTGCGCCGTCGCCGCAATCTGCCGGGTGCGCGGCAAAGCGAACGCCACGTCGCTGCGCTGGCGGAGCTGCTCGACAAATTCACTGCTGAATCGACCACCGCCCAACGGAATAATTTCCCGGGTGGCCGGGTCGTTCTCCAAACGTTCGGTCAAACTGCTAACCAGTCCAAATTTCAGGCCGAACAACACCAGCAACGGCGCGATCACCGCCACCAGCGCCAGCACCGAACACACCGACAGCCACGCATCGTTGCGGTAATCCTGCCAGGCCAGGGAAGTCACCAGGGCGATACGCATCAGCACGCCTCCCCAAGGGTGGCGGTGACGCCGCCGTCGGCGTCGCGACGGCAACTGATGCGCCGCACCTGCAAGCCGCTGGCCCGGGCCAGGGGTTCATCATGGGTGGCGATCACGCAGCACGCGCCGTTATGCCGGGCCTGGGCCAACAGCGCCTGCATCACCCGCTCGGCGTTCAACGGGTCGAGCGCAGCGGTGGGCTCATCCGCCAGCAACAGCTGCGGACCGTGGGCCAGGGCTCTTGCGCAACTGACCCGCTGACGCTGGCCGACGGACAACGCCGCCGGCTTCTTGTCCAACTGATCAGTGATTTCCAACTGCTCGGCCAACCGCGTCACGCTGCCGTCGTCTTTCAAACCCAGGAGTTGCCGCGACAACGCAATGTTGCCGCGCACATCGAGAAAACCCAGCAGGCCACCGGTTTGCAGCACATAACCCAGGTGCCGACTACGCAGGTCCGCCAGCGCGCTTTGCTGATCACTACGCCAAAGCCCGGCAATGTCGACGCGGTTGAAATCGAACTGCCCCACCTGATCCGGCGCCAACACCAGCGCGAGCAAATCCAGCAAGGTGCTCTTGCCACAGCCACTCGGCCCGACCACCGCCAACTGTTCACCCGCACGCAGTTGCAAGCCCGGTATCACCAGGCTGTAGCGCTGGGCACCAACGCCCCGGCTCTTGTGCACTGCGCTCAAGTTCAGCATTACGGCAGCGTCGACAGCGGCACGCGGTACAACGCATCACCCGGCTCGGCATCGCCGAAACGGACCCAGTTGGCCACATCGTTATGGAAGGTTTCGTAGAGGCGGATCTTCGAATCCAGCTCGTCGATAAAGTCTTCCTGCTCGGCCACGCTCAACGACAGCCACAAATCCTGGGTCATGTTCAGCGACTTGCTGCGGTACGGCAGGCCTTCCAGGTATTCGCCAAGGATGCCGCCGTCCGCCAGGTTGCCGCCTTTTTTCAAGGCCTGTGGATCGCGGCTCATATAGGCCGAGGCGCTGGCGATTTCCTGGAAGAAATCCTTCGGTGAGGTCTGGGTTTTGCGCGCCGCGTCGACGATCAGTTTCAAGGATTGCTGCAAATCGTTGAGCTGCAATTTGGTCAACATCACGCACACCTGGAAGGCCGGCAGCGCGGTGTTGGTCAGGTCGCGGTCGGCGGTCCAGGCACTCACCAGTTGCGGCGCCTGGCTCGCGGTTTTGCGGCCGAGGAAATCCATGTGCATCGCGTAACCGACGGCGGCGGATTTGTCCGCCAGGGTCGGCGCGGCACTGAGCAGCGGCACCGGCTGCGGCGTGTTGCTGCGCACCTGATGCACCAGGTTGGCGAACACCGTGCCGATCTCGTCGACCCGCTCGCCGAACTTGCGTACATCGCCACCGGGCACCGGCGTGTACAGGTCGCCGATCTGCGGGTTGGCGTCGGCGGTCAGGGTGCGGTACTGGGTTTCGGCGCCGCTGTGGGTTTTCTTCCCGGCGTCGGTGCGCAGGTGCAAGGCGTAGATCTTGATCTGCTTGCCCAATGCAGCCTGGCGTACTTCGGCTTCGTTCATCTGGGTGGTGGCGAACGGGTCGTTCTTGCGCAGCGCACCGGCGTCGGTCACCAGCAGGATCAAGCGCCCGCCGTAGCCGGACCAGTCCATGCCTTCCACCGCCTGCATGACACCGGCGAACGCGTCTTCGTTGAACGAGTGGCTGGACACCGTCGACGCTTTGACCTGCCGCGCCATGTCGAGGAAGCGCTGCGGGTCGCGCCCTTGGTCGAGGGTGATCAGGGTCTTGGCCACATACTCCAGGCCGGGGGTTTTCTTGATGCTGTTGCGAAAACCCACCAGGCCAAAGCTCACGCTGTCCAGTTCGCCACGCTCGGCGATGCGGGTTTGCAGCTCGTGGACCACGTCGCGAACCTGGTCGATGTAGGGCTGCATCGACACCGTGGTGTCGACCACCAGCACCACCGCAGTGCGGAAGGCATCGGCGCTGGCGTCGGTCACCGGCGTTCGAGCGACAGCCTTGGCGATGACATCAGGTGTGCTGCCAGGGTCGATGGAGGCGACGTTGAGCAGCTGCACCGGCTGGCCGTTTTCGTCGAAGCTCTCCTTGGAGTCGAAGATCGGCAGCAAATAGAACTGGTTCTGCGGGACGGCGCTTGCGGTCGGCTCCAGGGCCAGCACCTGCTGGTTGTCCTCGGTGTTTTTCTGCACCTTGAGCAGCAGGTTTTTCGCCGCTGCGGGATCGGCTAAAAGCTTCTCCACTTCAGCGGACTGACGCAGGAACATCACCGGCGCCCGGCCCGAACGCTCGGTGAACTTGAGCACCAGGCTCTGCTTCCAGTCGCTGGCTTGCGCCGCCGGCAGCCAACCGTCGCTGCGCCCGTCGGTGGCGGCGCCAACCCGCAGCCAGGGGCTGCCGTCGACGTCCTTGCGTTGGTAGACATAGAGCACGGAAAACGCCGGCAAACCTTCGCCAGGCGCCCCGCCCGCTTCGTGGGAAAGCTTGGCGCCAGGCTTGCTCAGTACCCGCTGGAACAGGGTTTTCTTGCCGGCCATCAGCAACGGGCGTTGACCGCCGTCAACCTGCGCCGCTACCGGTTGCGCGGCAGGCGGCGCGATGGTCTTGGCCGCCTCGGCAACCGGCGGCGCGGCGGCTGGCGCGTCATCTTTCAACCACCAGTAACTTGCGCCCGCAATTGCCAGCGCGACCGCCACGGCAACTGCCGCCAACGCCAGCACCGGCCCACGGTTTTGTCCGGACACGGCCGATTGTTGCGTCGGCGTCACCACCGGTTGCCGAACGGGTTGTGGCTGCGGCTTTTCGGTCGGGATTTCGATGGAAACCGGCGTGAGTCCGGCCAGGTCATTGGAGACCGCAACCGGAATCGGCAGGGGCCGAATCAACGTCGCCTCTACCTGCTCCTCCTTCGGCAACTGATCCAACGCCCGCAACAACGCCGCCGCATCCGGGAAGCGTTCCGCCGGGTCTTTGGCCAGCAGCTTGCGCAGCACCTCCTGATAGCGCCCGTGGTGCACCGGCAATTCCGGCAGCGGTTCAGTCAGGTGTGCCAGTGCTGTGGAAAGCGCATCGGTGCCGTTATAAGGCAGCTTGCCCACCAGGATTTCGTAGAGCACCACGCCCAACGCATACAGGTCGGCGCGCCCATCAATCTCCTGGCCCCGGGCCTGCTCCGGGCTCATGTAGCTCGGCGTGCCGACGGCAAATCCGGCCTGGGTGAACTGCGTGCGGTCATCCAGGGACTTGGCGATACCAAAGTCCGACAACACCGCCGTGCCATCCGCGCGGAACAGAATGTTCGCCGGCTTCACATCGCGATGCACCAGACCCTGAGCGTGGGCGTAGCCCAGCGCCGACGCGATCTGGCGGATATACGTCAGCCCCTGCTCCGGCGTCAGTCCCGCGGCGATCCGCTCCTTGAGCGTGCCATTGGGCAGGTATTCCATGGCCATGTAGTACAGCTCACCGACATTGCCGATGTCATGGATGGTCACGGTGTGCGGGTGGGACAGGCGCGCCAGGGTCTTGCCTTCGCGCAGGAAGCGTTCGCAGAAGCTCGGGTCGGCCGCCAGCGCTGCCGCCATGATCTTCAGCGCCACCTTGCGCTCCAGGGACCGCTGGGTCGCCAGGTACACGCTGGCCATGGCGCCAACGCCAATTTCGCCTTCGATGTCGTAGCCGGGAATGATGATGTTCATGTCGACACCTTCACAACGATGGCGGTGATGTTGTCCGGCGCGCCGCGATTGAGCCCCAGGTGCACCAGGCTGCGGACGATTTCGTCCGGCTCGGCATGGCTCAGTACTTCGCGGATCTCGTGGTCTTCGACGGTCTTGTTCAGGCCGTCGCTGCACAGCAGGTAACTGTCGCCGGGGGCGATCAACAGGTCGACCGACGACAACGCCAACTGTGCTTCCACGCCAATCGCGCGGGTGACGATATTCGCCCGTGGATGCACCCGCGCATCGGCTTCGCTGAGCAGGCCGCTGTCCTGCAAGTCCTGCACGTAGCTGTGGTCGCGGGAAATGCTTTCCAGCAGGCCGTCGCGCAGGCGATACAGGCGGCTGTCGCCGGCCCACAGGCACACGCCGCGCAAGCCTCGGGTGGCGAGCAACACCACGGTGCTGCCCATCATGGTCACGCCACGGTGGGCGGTTTCTTCGCGCACCGCGCCGTTGACTCGCAACAGGTCGCTGCGCAACGCCGCCGTGTATTCCTCAAGGGAACGGCCCACGGGAATGCTGCGCAGGCTGTCGACAATCAGGCTGCTGACGTAATCTCCCGCCGCGTGCCCGCCCATGCCGTCGGCCACCACCCATAGGCCGTTTTCCGGCAGGTCGAGGCAAGCGTCTTCATTGACTTGGCGAACCATGCCGACGTGGCTTTTGCTGGCGGATTTGAACGTGGACCGCATCTACACAACACCTTCTTGGCCGAGCAAAAATTGCGCAAAATCGTCGGCAGCAGGCAAGCCCTGACACCGCATTAAACCGGGAGAAATCTGTTGCGAACCACGGCCCCACCACAGGCTCGCGCCTTCGCAGGCCTGTTCGGCAAGCGCAGTCATCCGCGCCTGCGGGTCTGTGGCGTTGACACGCTGCAAGCCCGCAAAGCGACTACCCAAGGTGCGAGGTTGGCAGGCTGGAGCGCCGAGGGATTCGATCCCGCCGCTGAAACCTTCGAAGCTGGCGCCGGCGTCCAGCGTGCTCAGCAACAACTCTTCCACCTGTTCAAACCAGGCGTCCGGGCCGCCAACGACGGAGGCCGGGTCGGTGTCGTGATCCAACAGCGCAGCCACCGTCAGCGGGAAATAGCGCCCCACCCGGTCGATGCTCGGCATCACCACGCCCACCGCCGCGTCCGGCCCGCACACACCCGGCGCCAACACGAAGCGCCACAATGGGCTGACCAGGTAAGCATTCAGCCAGTCAGCCCCGAGGCGGGTCTGGCTGGCGAGCAATCCGGACGCCAGCCAACTGTCCCAAGGGCCGATAAAACTCTGGGGCAGCGCGCGGCTGACAAAGTCGCCGCGGCACGCCAACTTGCCGTAGAAACCCAGCGTGGTCATAGCCGCTCCGGCAGGCTGAAGCCGTTAAGCACGCGGCTCTTGAACGGGTTGAAGGCACTGTTGGCCCGCAACTCGTAGGAGATGCTCGCGCCGTCGACCCGCAGACGCAGATTGAAGCGGTCCGGCGAATTGCCGGCGGTCAGGTCCGATTGCTCCAGCAGGCGAAACCAGGCCCACGGGCCGTCCAGCGTCACGCCGGAGCGCCCGCTGGCTGACGGCGGCATGATGGAAATGCGCACCACGCCAATGCTGCCGGGATTCGGCCACTGCATCGCGACCGGGCGGCTCGGGCCGTGGTCGTAGCTCAGTTGCTGGCCGTCCAGGTCCAGCAGGAACTGGGTGATGGTCGCGTCCATCGCCACCGGTTTGAGTTCAAAGCGCACGATCGGCTGGGTGCCACCGGCACGGAAAAACGCATCCCGAATGGTCGCCGCGCGCTGGAAGGTTTGCAGCACGCCCGGCGCGATGCCGAGCTTCTGCGCCGCGCCCGGCTGCCAGCGCCAGGTTTGCGTGGAGGTGTCGACGTAAGGTTGCAGGTACTTGCGGAAGTAATTGTCCATCACCCCGCCCACCCCGAAGAACTGGCCGAAGTCATCCAGGGTCGCGTCCCGCGCACTGCCGGGCGACATCGGATAACGCCCGGCCAGGGACTGGCGATACACGTTCACCACTTCGCTGACCCACGCCGCATTCAGCTGGTTGCGCACCCCGCCCATCATGCTGTTGGTGGTGGAGTTGACCACTGACTTGACCATGCCCTGCACCAGCGGCGGCTGGCGTTCGGCATTCAGGCTGACCCGCGTGGCCGCAGCCGCCGCCTGGTTTTTCGCTTCGCCGAGCAACGCATCGCCACTGGCACCAACCATGGCGCTGACCTGCACATACAGCGCATTCATGTCCGCCAGCAGGCCATCGATGGCTGCCGGTTCGCCTTCGTTCTTGCTGACGATGCTGTTGAGTTCGGCGAAGTGCGCCGTCACCGGGTCTTCACTGGCCGCCGGTACATCTGCGGTCGGTTGGTCCTGGCCAAGCAGGCTGCCGAGGCGCTCCTTGAGCTTGTCCACACCACCTTCCACCGGCGCGCCCTTGGCAGCCAGCAGGCGTTCTTCCGCCTGCAGGTCGGTCTCCTTGGAGACTGCCACCAGCAGCTTCTTCAGCGGCGAGGTCGGCCCGGAAATCACCCGCAAAACGTCGGCCGCCTGGGCCACGCTGGTGATCGGCACAAAGTCGATATCCGCCAGCAACGCATCCCACTGGCGTTGATAGTCCTGGAAGTACAGGCGGCGCACATCGGCGGCGAGGCTGACGACGTTTTGTTGGTCGGCCTGCTCGCGGCCCAGTACCCATTGCTCTTCAGCGAGGGTGCCGGTCTGGTTCAGGCTGGCCAGCAGGAAGCCCTGGCGATAACCCTTGGCGGTGAAGAAACCGCTCAACGGTTCGCCCAACGGCTTGCCGCTCTTGCGACTGAACACCAGCGCGGCATCACGGCCCGCCGCTTCGTTGATGCGAAAGTCCGGCACGCCTTCCGGCAGTTTCTGGCGCTTGATGCGGTCGTAGACGCGCTGGGCCACCGGCAGTTGCTGCAGTTGCCGACGCAGGTCGTCGATCAAGCGCGGGTCGAGACGGGCGCTGGGCGGATGCCGCTCGAACAAGGCCTGCAAGTGCCCGATCAATGCCTGGCGTTGGTCCGCCGGCAGGTCGCGCGGCAGGTTGCGGTCCCAATCGAGGGCGATCCAGGCCTTGATGAAGTCCGGGTCGTAATGCTCGCTGTCGGCGAGCATCAGGTAGGCCTTCAAACCTTCGTAGAGGAAGTCGGAATTGCCGCCGCCGTGCAGTTGCTCTTCGATGCGCGTCACCAAACGGGGCGCGAACACGGCGATCAACAGCTTGCGGTAGACGCTGGCGGATTCGGCTTCGAGCATGTCGCCCTGATACAGGCCCAAGCCTTCGGACCAGCTCGGCGAGTCGCCCGCCAGGTTCTTCACCGCATTGAGCAACGGCAATACCGCGAGTACTTCGCGCTGCGCCGGGCTGAGGTTCTGCACGGTCTGGCCCAACGGCGCGACCTTCTGGTCAACCTGGGCGATGTAGGCCTGGTTGGCGCGATAACTCACCCACCACAACGTGCTGACGACCAGTACCAGCGCCACGGTTGCGGCCAGCACACCCCGGGCAATCCACTTGCGACGGCGCTCGACCTTCGGGTTGACGCCCACCAGGCCACGCTCGGCAAACGCCACGGCGGTGAACAGTTTTTCGATGAAGTAACTGCGCCCGGTGCCGGTCTGGCGCGCCAGGTGCTGGCGGTCCAGGTTCATGCTCTGGGCCATGGCGCCGATCAAGCGGTCAATCGGGCTGCCTTCCTGGGTGCCGCTGGTGAAGTACACACCGCGCAGCAAGACGCGCTCTTCAAAGGCGTTGGGTTTGAACACGCCTTCGAGGAAGCCTTGCAGGCAATCCTTCAACGCGCCGAACTGCTGCGGGAAACCGTAGATCAGGTCGCGCCGCGCCGGGTCGCGTTCCTGTTGCAGGCGCTCCACCAGGCGCTCGTTGAGGCGCTGTTCCAGGCCGGCGAACTCGCTTTGCAGATGGGCCAGCGGGCTGTCGCTGTTCTTGCCGTCGTCCAGGGCGAAGGTCATGCCCCACACTTGGGCGCGCTCTTCCTTGCTCAGGTTGTCGAAGAACTCCATGAAGCCCGGCACCAGGTCGAGCTTGGTGAGCATCAGGTAGATCGGGAAGCGCACGCCCAGTTGGGTGTACAGCTCCTGGATGCGCAGGCGGATCGCGGCGGCATGGGCGGCACGCTCGGCGTCGCTGCCCAGCAGCAGGTCCGAGAGGCTGATGGCGATAAACGCACCATCAATCGGGCGCCGGGAACGCTGCTTTTTCAGTAGGTCGAGAAAGCCCAGCCAGGCGGCTTTATCCACCGTGGAGTTGCTGTCCTGGGTGGTGTAGCGGCCAGCGGTGTCGAGCAATACGGCCTGGTCGGTAAACCACCAATCGCAATTGCGCGTACCGCCCACGCCCCGTACCGCACCGGCACCCAACTGCGCCGCCAAGGGAAAGTGCAGCCCGGAATTGACCAGCGCGGTGGTCTTGCCCGAGCCCGGCGGGCCGATGATCACGTACCACGGCAGCTCATACAGGTTGCGGCGCTCGTCACCGCCCAGCTTGGCCTTTTTCAACAGGGCCAGGGCTTCGTCCATGCGCTGGCGCAGGGTCGCCAGCTCTTCGGCGGTGGCGACGCTGGCAGGGTCTGGCGGGGTTTCCGCCGCGAGGCTGCGCATCACTTCGGCGGCCTGGCGCCGGGCCTGGATAATCCGGAATACGCGGTAGGCAATCCACACCGCGAACACCAGGATGATCAGCGCCCAGCGGCGCCCTTCCGGCACCAGCACATCGAGCAACGGGCCCACAAACCAGATGATCAGGCTCAAGGCGATCAGGCCCAGCAGCGGGATCACCCAGCGAATCACAAAACTGAAAAACGCCTTCACTCGACGCCCTCCGCCAATACGGTGATTTCTACCCGGCGATTGCGCGCACGGCCTTCGGCTGTGGCGTTGGTCGCCACCGGCTCGGTGTCGCTGCGGCCTTCGGCGCTGAAGCGTTCCGGCTGGCCGGTCTTGGCCGCGAGAATCTCCAGCACCGACTTGGCCCGCGCCTCGGACAGCGCCCAGTTGGACGGAAAGCGCAGGGTCGCAATCGGACGGTTATCGCTGTGGCCGGTGACCCGCACCTGGCCCTTGACCTTGCGGATGGCGTCGGCAATGCGCAGCATCAGCGGCTGGAAGTCATCGACGATGCTGGAGC
This sequence comes from Pseudomonas sp. D4002, assembly GCF_013385665.1. Classification (NCBI taxonomy): domain Bacteria; kingdom Pseudomonadati; phylum Pseudomonadota; class Gammaproteobacteria; order Pseudomonadales; family Pseudomonadaceae; genus Pseudomonas; species Pseudomonas sp. D4002. Next base: position 57,104 of record NZ_JACAPN010000024.1, on the reverse strand, counting down.
TGGCCGAGGCGAACAGTTCATCACCACGGATGGTCACCACGGAGCGGTCGACGGCATCTTCCACGGCTACACGACCGGCCTTGATGTCTTCCACCAGGAAGCCCGCCAGACGCGGTCGCTCGATGATTTTCGGCTGGGCCACCGGACGGTCGATGGCCTGCACCGGGATCTCGCCCAGGGCATGAATATTCTTGAACACCGGCTCGGCATCCGACGCCAGTTTCATCCGCAACCCGAACAGCAACGCCAGCAACAGCGCCACGCCGATGGCCACAGCGATCCACGGCGGCATGAACTGCGCCAGGCGATCACGGGCCACGGTCACGCCGCGCCAATGGGGTGACAGCTCGCGCTCATGCTCGCCACGGGCACTGCGAATCGCCGCAGCGGTACGCTCGCGCAAGGCTTCCAGCTGGCTGCGGCCATCGTTCATCACGCGGTAGCGACCTTCGAAACCCAGGCACAGGCACAGGTACAGCAGTTCCAGCAGGTACAGGCGTTCCCGCGGGCTTTGCAGGCAGTGATCCAGCAGTTGGAAGACCTTTTCGCCGCCCCAGGCCTCGTTGTGCACGGTGATCAGCAGGCTCTGCTTGCCCCAGTCACTGGCGCTGCCCCACGGCGTACTCAGCACGGCTTCATCGAGGGCGGTGCACAGCGCATAACGCGCCAGCAGCACATCGTTGCGGGCCACGCCGGCCGCCTCGGCACGTTCTTCGAACTGGCGCAGGTAAGCCAGCAACTGCGCACGCAGGCTCGCTGGCGCAGGGTGCGAGATCGTGTTGCGCAGGCGCGTCAGCAGCGACAACAACGGGCCGGCGGCGCTTTCCAGCGGGTTCAGGCCCTGGGCCTTGCCGGTCAGGATCGGCGCAGCGGGCATCGACAGCGGCGCCGGCTCTGCGCGAACAGGCTCCGGCGCGCGGCCACCGGGACGCGGCATGAACTGGGTGCGGTCATCGTCATTCGGATGCATCGCGGATTACCCTCGGATGGCCCAGAAAGCCAGGTTCAACCCCGGGAACTGGCCGGCGATGTGGAACGCAAAGCCACCGGAATTACCCAGTTGCTGCCAGTGCTCGCTGCCCCGGTCCAGCTCGTAGTAGGTGGAGCCTGCGTGGTACGGAATCTGCCGTGGCGCCACCGGCAGCGGCAGCAGGCCGATGCCCGGCAGTTGCAGGTTGACCAGGTCGCGGATGTGTTCCACCGAGCCGACTTTGCTTTGCTGGCCGAAGCGTGCGCGCAGGGTTTCGCCCGGCACATCGGCGCGCACCACCAGGATGAAACTGGCGCTGTCGATCAGGGTTTTGTCGGCCAGCATCGCCACGTGCACGCCGTAGGCTTTCTCGACAATCGGGATCGGCGTGGCCTTGCTGTCGATCAGCATCGACAGCGCCTCGCGCAGGGCCTGCATCACCGGGGTGAAGCTCAAGGCCAGGTCGTCATGCTGGTATTGCGGGTATTCGTGGGGGCGGCGACCCGTGGTGGAGAAGGTCGAGAACTCGCCGGCCAGGCTCACCAGCTCACTGAAGAAACGCTCCGGGTGCAGCGGGCTCAACTGACTCAGGTGCTGGATCAGCGGCTGGGCGCGGTTGACCAGTTGCAGCAGCATGAAGTCGGCAATCTCCGAAGCACCACCGGCGCCCGAAGCCACCACGCGCCCGGCCAACGCTTCGCCGCGCTGGTGCAGCAGGCCCAGCAGTTCGCTGCGAAACGCGGTCAGCGGTTTGCTGGCCGTCACGTCGAGGACCGGCGGGATGTAGCTCTCGTCCAGCACCAGGGCGCGGTCGGCGCGTTTTTCCTTGATGCGCACCAGGCCAATGGCCGCGTAATCGCTGATGCCATCCTGGGCGGTCAACAGGCGCAAGGCGCGGGAGCCGACCGCCACCGGCGCACGGTTTTCGAAGGGCGAGTTGTCGTCGCGCACTTCACGCACCTGGCTGACATAGCGCGCGGCTTCCAGGGCCTCGCCTTCGTCGACGGTGTCGCGGGCGCCGGCACGCTTGAGGGGCAACGCCAGGTACACCAGGCCATCGCGCAAGTTGTCGTCGATATTCAGCGGGCTCGGCGCCAGGTCGTCCTGGGGGATATTGAACGGCGTGCCATCCGGTAACAGGCCACGTGCCGAGACGATCGCCAGCTTGCCCTGGGCCAGCAGGCCCTGGTCGATCAACAGTTCGGAAAAGCCCCAGGCCCCCGCCGACAACGGGCGGCTGCGCGCATCGATCAGGTTTTCCAGGTAACGGTCATGCTGCTGGAAGTGCTGCGTTCCGATGAACATGCCTTCCGACCAGACCACGCGATTGTTCCAGGACATGGGGGCTCCGATTCTTATTGGGCAGGGCTGGATGGGGGAACCACGACGTCGGCACGCACGGCATGCACATCGAGGCTGATCTGGTATTCGGTGTATTGGCGTGCCGGCACGTTGAGCACCGTGCGCCACTCGGCGCGGTCCAGTTCGCGATAGCCCACCAGCAGGCCGATCTGGCGGGTGGACGGGTCGAGGTCGCGCTGGATGCTCAATTGCTGGCCGGGCAGGATCACCACTTCGTCCTGGTCGAGCAGGTCGAGGCCGAGGGTCGACTGTGCGCGATCGGCCAGGGCGAAGTAGTCGGAACGGCTGAAGGTGGCGGCGTTTTTCAGTTCGAAAATCCGCACCCGTACCGGGGCTGCCTGGCCATTGGCGCCGGGGTTGAGCCCGGCGATGGCATGGAAATGCAGCTCGACGGCGGCGGTGTCTGCCTCAGCTTCGGCGGCCTCGGGCTTGGCCGCATCCTTGGCACACGCCGTCAGCAGAAGCGCGGTGGCGACTGCGAGTAAAAACCTGGGAATCATCCTGCGTCCTCAATGACGTACTTAGCTATCCGTTGTTCCATGTACTGCGTTGTTAGTGACGCTGTCGGCTGCTGTGCGCTTCGTAGGCACGGCTGAATTCACGCCCGAACAGGTCCTGGAAATCTTCCTGGGCCTCGCGGGAAATATTGCTGTAGAGCTCGGTGAACTGCTGCCAGTACTGGGCCTGGCGCGAGCCGTTGAAAATGCTCGACAGCCCGCCGGGCTTGCCCATGCGCTCTTCGAGCTGCGCCGGTTCAAAGCGCGTCAGCAGGTGCTTGATGGCGGCTTCGACCCCGGCCATGACGGCCAGTTGGTGGGCGCGCAGATCGTCGAAACTGTCGCGCACGGCCAAGTCCGGCGCCATAAACGCCTGATTGCTGTGGCGTAGGAGCAGCAGTAGCGCTTCATCGGCATTCGGGGCGAATTTCAACGGATTGTTTTCCACCGGTTGAATTACCGTCTGCTGCATGCGGAACTCGCCCTTGAGGCTGCTGCGGGCACGCAACACGTCGATCAGGCCTTCGACCATCAGCCGGTAACTGCGGCCGATGCTTTCCATCTGGGCTTCGGCCTGGGCCTTGTCCAGGCGCAACTGATCGAGGCCCGCACCACGCAGGAAGGCTTGCAACAGGTCGGGCTGGCTGGCATCAGCCACCGGGAGCGGGCGCTCGACCTTGGGCGGCTCGATGACCGGCGGCTGTGGCGGTGTTGGCGGCGGCGGTGCAACAGGCCTGGGTGCCGGGGCATCGCCGAACAGATCCCAGTCTTCGGGGATTACTGAGCCCGAGACCACCGGCGCAGGCGGCTCAGCCACGGGCAGCGGTGTCGGCGGGCGGAAGTCGTGCTGCTCGGCCGGCACGTGATCGTGCACGGTGGCCGGCGGTACGCTGGTGGGCGCGAGGAAGTCGAACAGGTCCGGCAGGGTGTCCATCGACGAGGCGCCCTGGAACTGCGGCGCGATCACCGGAGGTGGCGTCGGGGCCTTCACGGCGGCGCCCATCAGGGCTTCGAAACTGTTGGAGGCGTCACCGGTGAAAGACGGGGTATCTGTCACTTTCAGGTTGAAATCGATACGCGCCTGGATCTCGTAATCGCCGATGCGGATCAGTTCGCCGTCCTGCAATGGCTCGCTGCTTCCCCGCCGCAAACGAATACCGGCATGCACTAACTCAACTCCATTAGTGCTGTTATCAGTTAAGTAGTAACGACCATCTTTGTACTGAATAACGCAATGTTGCGTGGAAACAAGACGTTCTGGATCAGGCAGTACCCAGTCATTTTCGGAACCGCGGCCAATAGCCATCACTCCTTGGTCCAGGGACTTTTCAGAACACTGGCCAGGGGTAATCTTGTGATAACTAGTGATAGTCAAGCACAGCGACATCTTGCCTCCTTGCTGATACTTCGCGCGCGGCCGTTCCCTGGGAGAAATGCTCCGAGAGATCCACGACAGATCCTTCCAAAACCTTGAAAGCCTGCTTCAACCCGCGTAATTGCTGATCTTAACCGGCCTGTATGACAAAAATCCTGCCTCGGCACCTGCTTCGACTGATCAGTCGCACAAGATGTTAAGCACCGCACATCTGTCATAGAGGGCGAATAGCTTACCTTGACAAGGCATAAGTACTACACCAAAAATGCACAACTTCTTGAACACCAATGATGGCACTTTGAAATCAACATGATGTCAAAGCGCTAAATAAGACCAAGAAAACATGCAAAGTTCCTCGCGCAACTAATGCATGAGTTGCCCGTCATCTAACGGGCTGATAGGGAGATCGAATTTAGTGGATGTGCCTCTGCTGCTCGCCGCCGTTTCCGCGACTTCGCCCTGTGGCGAAGACTTGGAATATGACGCCGATTACTTGCATCTTGAGCGTGCCGCACAGGGTCAACCCGAGCGCAGCATGGGCGACTCGATCCTGCCTGCCGAACCTCCGGAATGGCGCAGCATCCAGCAGCAAAGTCTCGACCTCCTGCAACGCAGCAAAGACCTGCGCATCACCCATTTCCTGTTGCAAGCCGCCCTCGCCCTCCAGGGCATTGCAGGGCTTGCCGACGCACTCGCGCTGATCAACGCGCTGCTGCGCGAATACTGGGCCGACCTGCATCCACGCCTGGATGCCGATGACGACAACGACCCCACCGTGCGCATCAACGCCCTCAGCGGCGTGGCCAGCGACGCGAACATCCGCCTGCTGCGTGAGGCTATCCTCACCCGTTCCCGCACCTTCGGGCCCGTCAGCCTGCGCGCCGCGCTGAATGCCAGCGGGCTGCAGAGTTTCCCCGGCGAAAACCTCGGTGCCGAACAGCTTAACGGCGCATTCCTCGACAGCGATGCCGAGCAACTGCAAACCACCCGCGACGCGCTGAACGCCGCCCGCGACGCCTGTGAGGCCATCGAACAATACGTCAGCGACCAGGTAGGTTCCGCCCAGGGCGTGGACCTCGCCCCCTTGAAGCAACTGCTCAAGCAGGCCGCGCAGATACTTAACCAATACGCCCCACACAGCGGCGCTGCCAGCGAGCCCGAGGTTGTCAGTGACGACAATGCCCCCTCGGTTGAATACGCCGCCGCGCCCGTTGCAGCACGCCCGACCGGCGACATCGCGAGCCGTGATGAAGTGCTGCGCAGCCTCGACAAGATCCTTGCGTACTACACCCGGCACGAGCCTTCGAGCCCGCTGCCGGTGCTGTTGAACCGGGCGAAGAATCTGGTGCACGCCGACTTTGCGGCCATCGTGCGCAACCTGATTCCCGACGGCATGTCCCAATTTGAAAATCTGCGCGGGCCGGACAGCGAATAAGCGTACGGATCGCGCAGTTACAACACCGTCGCTCAAGCGACCAGGAGCAGCAACGTGGCGAAGCAAAGTTCTCAGAAATTCATCGCGCGCAACCGTGCGCCTCGGGTGCAGATCGAGTACGACGTCGAGCTCTACGGCGCCGAGAAAAAGGTCCAGCTGCCCTTCGTCATGGGCGTGATGGCCGATCTCGCCGGCAAGCCCGCCGAACCTCTGGCGCCTGTGGCCGACCGCAAGTTCCTTGAAGTGGACGTCGACAACTTCGACTCGCGCCTCAAGGCCATGCAGCCACGCGTCGCGTTCCACGTGCCCAACGAGCTGACCGGCGAAGGCAACCTGAGCCTGGACATCACCTTCGAAAGCATGGACGACTTCAGCCCCGCCGCTGTGGCGCGCAAGGTCGATTCGCTCAAGCAACTGCTCGAAGCCCGCACCCAGCTGGCCAACCTGCTGACCTACATGGACGGCAAGACCGGCGCTGAAGAAATCATCATGAAGGCGATCAAGGACCCGGCACTGCTTCAGGCACTTGCCAGCGCGCCCAAGCCTGCAGGGGAGCAGTAATCATGACTGACAATACCGCCCGCGAAGGCACCCAGATCCTGGGTACCACCGAAGAAGCCAGCGAGTTCGCGAACTTGCTGCTGCAAGAATTCAAACCCAAGACCGAGCGTGCCCGCGAAGCCGTGGAAACCGCTGTGCGCACCCTGGCCGAGCAGGCTCTGGCCCAGACCGACCTGGTGTCCAACGACGCGATCAAGTCGATCGAATCGATCATCGCCGCCATCGACGCCAAGCTCACCGCCCAGGTCAACCAGATCATCCATCACCAGGATTTCCAGCAGCTGGAAAGCGCCTGGCGTGGCCTGCACTACCTGGTGAACAACACCGAGAGCGATGAGCAGCTGAAGATTCGCGTGCTCAACATCTCCAAGCCGGACCTGCACAAGACCCTGAAGAAATTCAAGGGCACCGCGTGGGACCAGAGCCCGATCTTCAAGAAGATGTACGAAGAAGAATACGGCCAGTTCGGCGGCGAACCCTACGGTTGCCTGGTGGGCGACTACTACTTCGACCAGTCGCCTCCCGACGTGGAGCTGCTGGGGGAGCTGTCGAAAGTCTGCGCCGCCATGCACGCACCGTTCATTGCCGCCGCTTCGCCAACCGTGATGGGCATGGGCTCGTGGCAGGAACTGTCGAACCCGCGCGACCTGACCAAGATCTTCACCACCCCGGAATACGCCGGCTGGCGCTCGCTGCGTGAATCGGAAGACTCGCGCTACATCGGCCTGACCATGCCGCGTTTCCTGGCGCGCCTGCCGTACGGTGCCAAGACCGATCCGGTGGAAGCCTTCGCCTTCGAAGAAAACACCGACGGTGCCGACAGCTCCAAGTACACCTGGGCCAACGCCGCTTACGCGATGGCGGTGAACATCAACCGTTCGTTCAAACACTTCGGCTGGTGCTCGCGCATCCGTGGCGTGGAGTCGGGCGGTGAAGTCGAGAACCTGCCGGCCCACACCTTCCCGACGGATGACGGTGGCGTGGACATGAAGTGCCCGACCGAAATCGCTATCAGCGACCGCCGCGAAGCGGAACTGGCGAAGAACGGTTTCATGCCGCTGCTGCACAAGAAAAACACCGACTTCGCTGCCTTCATCGGCGCCCAGTCGCTGCAGAAACCGGCCGAATACGATGACCCGGACGCCACCGCCAACGCCAACCTGGCCGCGCGCCTGCCGTACCTGTTCGCCACCTGCCGTTTCGCTCACTACTTGAAGTGCATCGTGCGCGACAAGATCGGTTCCTTCAAAGAGAAGGACGAGATGCAGCGCTGGTTGCAGGACTGGATCCTCAACTACGTCGACGGTGACCCGGCGCACTCCACCGAAACCACCAAGGCCCAGCATCCATTGGCTGCCGCCGAAGTGATCGTGGAAGACGTCGAAGGCAACCCGGGGTACTACAACTCCAGGTTCTACCTGCGCCCGCACTACCAGCTCGAAGGGCTGACCGTGTCGCTGCGCCTGGTATCGAAACTGCCTTCGGCGAAAGGCGCGTAACACCGTCGCTCGTTCCCACGCTCCGCGTGGGAATGCCGCCCGGGACGCTCCGCGTCCCAGTGACGCAGAGCGTCACAAGATGCGTTACCACGCAGAGCGTGGGAACGATCAGCGTTAACAAATTCTGTGGCTGAGACCACACAGGGAGAAAACATGGCTGTTGATATTTTCATCAAGATCGGCGACATCAAGGGCGAGTCCATGGACAAGGCCCACAAGGACGAAATCGACGTGTTGAACTGGAGCTGGGGCATGGCCCAGTCCGGCAACATGCACGTGGGCGGTGGCGGCGGTGCGGGCAAGGTGAACATCCAGGACCTGTCGCTGACCAAGTACGTCGACAAGGCCTCGCCCAACCTGATGATGCACTGCGCGAGCGGCAAGCACATCGACAAGGTCACGCTGACCGTGCGCAAGGCCGGCGGTGAAAGCCAGGTCGAGTACATGATCATCAACCTGGAAGAAGTGCTGGTCACCTCCCTGAGCACCGGTGGTTCGGGCAGCGATGACCGCCTGACCGAAAACGTGACCCTGAACTTTGCCCAGGTGATGGTGGACTACCAGCCACAGAAAGCCGACGGCACCAAAGACGGCGGCGCGATCAAGTTTGGCTGGAACATTCGCTCCAACACCAAACGCTGATTGCCCCTGTAGCCGCCACCCCAAGTGGCGGCTGCAAGCCCCCTGTTCCTCTCGCAACCCGTCCGTGGAGCTGCTTTGGTGGTAACTGAAATTGCTTCCCGCGATCGCCTGCAACCGTCCCTGCTGGACCGGTTGACCGACGATGACCCGACCAATCCCAAGGAAAGCGCCGACAAACGCGTGCTGTCCCTGAGCCAATTGAAAGCCTCGGTGCTGCGTGACCTGACGTGGCTGCTCAACACCACTTCACTGCTCAACGCCGATGCCACGCTGCACACGCCTGCCGGTACGTCGGTGGTCAATTACGGGCTGCCGGCGCTGGCGGGCAACAGTGTCTCCAGTGTCGACATCAGCGCCCTGGAAGCCTTGATTCGACAAGCCATCGCCACCTTCGAGCCGCGCATCCTGCGCCACACCTTGCGGGTCAAGGCACGCGTCGGCCACGGTGAGATGAACCACAACGCCCTGAGTTTCGAGATCGAAGGCGACCTGTGGGCGCAGCCGGTGCCGTTGCGCCTGTTGCTGCAAACCGACCTGGACCTGGAGTCCGGCCATGTGCGTGTGGTGAACGCCGACCAGCGGAGACGCCCATGAACCCGCGCTTGCTGGAGCTGTATAACCAGGAACTGCACCACGTGCGCGAAAGCGCCGCCGAGTTCGCCAAGGAATACCCGAAGATTGCCAGTCGGCTGACCCTGTCCGGCATGGACTGCGCCGACCCGTACGTCGAACGCTTGCTCGAAGGCTTTGCGTATCTCACGGCCCGGGTCCAGCTCAAGCTCGACGCCGAGTACCCGACCTTCACCAACAACCTGCTGGAGATCGCCTACCCGTACTACCTGGCGCCGACCCCGTCGATGACCGTGGTGCAGTTGCAGGCCGATCCCGATGAAGGCTCCCTGGCCAGTGGTTTTCCACTGCCCCGCGACACCGTCCTGCGCGCCGCCTTGGGCCGCGAAACCCAGACCTGCTGCGAGTACCGCACCGCGCACCCGGTGACGCTGTGGCCGTTGCAGGTCGCCCAGGCCGAGTACTTCGGCAACCCGTCCGCCGTGCTCGGGCGTTTGGCTGCCAGCGAACCCAAGGCCAAGGCCGGCCTGCGCCTGACCTTGCGTACCGGCGCCGAGCTGCCGTTCAACAGCCTCGCGCTGGATAATTTGCCGCTGTACCTCAGCGGTGCCGACGAACAACCGTTCCGCCTCTACGAACAACTGCTGGGCAATGCCTGCGCGGTGTTCGCGCGCAAGCCCGGCGGTGACTGGGTTGAACGCCTGCCGCCGGATGCCTTGCGCTCCCGGGGTTTCGATGACGCCGATGCGGCGATGCCGGTGGTGCCGCGGGCGTTCCAGGGCTATCGCTTGCTCCAGGAATACTTCGCCCTGCCCCACCGTTTTCTGTTCGTCGAATTCGCTGAACTGAGCCGTGCAGTCAAACGCTGTGACGGCCAGGAGCTGGAACTGATCGTGCTGTTCGACCGCCACGATCCGAGCCTGGAAGGCAGCGTCGGCAAGGCGCAGTTCGTGCCTTTCTGCACCCCGGCAATCAACCTGTTTCCCAAGCGCGTGGACCGGATTCACTTGTCCGAGCGGGTCAACGAACACCATGTGATCGCCGACCGTACGCGGCCGATGGATTTCGAGATTCACTCCTTGAGCGGCATCACGGGCCACGGCACCGGGCCCGAGCAACCGTTTTTGCCGTTCTACGCAGTACGCGATCCATCGCGCTATGGCCGTGACCAGGCTTACTACACAGTGCGTCGCGAACCCCGCGTGTTGTCCAGCGACCAGCGCCGCAACGGGCCGCGCTCCACCTATGTGGGCAGCGAAACCTTCGTCAGCCTGGTGGACACCCAGCAAGCCCCGTACCGCCATGACCTGCGCCAACTGGGCGTGACCGCACTGTGCACTAACCGCGACTTGCCCCTGTTCATGAGCGTGGGCAACGGCAAGACCGACTTCACCCTGGCCGACAGTGCGCCGGTATTGGCCGTGCGCTGCGTCGCCGGGCCAAGCCGCCCGCGCGCCAGCCATGCCCATGACGCCAAGGCCTGGCGCCTGATCAGCCAGTTGTCGTTGAACTACCTGTCGCTGAGCGAGCAAGGCCAGGGCGCCGCCGCGCTGCGTGAACTGCTGCGCCTGTATGGCGACAGCAACGACGCCGCCCTGCAATTGCAGATCGAAGGCCTGCGGGAAGTCAGCAGCAAGGCGGTGACCCGGCGCCTGCCGATGCCCGGCCCGATCGTGTTTGGCCGCGGCCTTGAGATCACTCTGGAATTTGATGAAAACGCGTTCCGCGGCACCGGCGTGTTCCTGCTCGGTGCGGTGTTTGAACGGTTCCTGGCACGCTATGTGTCGATCAACAGTTTTACCGAGACGGTGATCCGTACCACCGAACGCGGCGAGATCATGCGATGGAAAGCCAAGCCCGGACGCCGTCCGACCCTGTGAGTACCCTGGATGCGATGCATCAGGAGCCCTGGGAATATGACTTCTTCCAGGCGCTGCGGCGCATCGAGTGCGAATCGCCGGACCTGCCACGCCTGGGGCACTCCCTGCGCCTGGCGGATGACCCGCTGCGTCTCGGGCAGCAGGCCGATTGCACCTTTGCGCCGGCCACACTGGCCTCGGTCGAACCTGGGGCCGAAGGCCAGCCGGCACGGCTGGAGCAGTTCTTCTTCGGCCTCGGCGGCCCCAACGGCCCGCTGCCGCTGCACATCACCGAGTACGTGCGTGAGCGCCAACGCAACAACGCCGACAGCACCAGCAAGCGCTTCCTGGATGTGTTCCACCATCGCCTGCTGACCCTGTTTTATCGTGCCTGGGCCGAGGCACGGCCGACCGTCAGCCATGACCGCCCGGACGATGACTACTGGTCGGCGCGCCTCGCCGCATTGAGCGGTCGCGGCACCCCGAGCCTGCTCAACCAGGGCCTGATCCCCGACACGGCGAAGCTGCATTACAGCGGCCACCTGTCGGCACAAACCCGCTATCCGGACGGCCTGAAGGCGATTCTCGGCGAGTACTTCGGCCTGCCGGTGGAGATCGAAGAGTACGTCGGCCAATGGCTGGAGCTGCCCGAGCGCAGCCGCGTGAGTGTCAGCGCCAACCAGCTGGGCGTGGACTTTTGCCTGGGCAGCCATGTGTGGGACCGCCAGCATAAATTCCGCATTCGCCTGGGCCCGCTGAAGCTCGATGACTACATGGGCATGCTGCCCGGCAGCCAGCCGTTCAACGAGCTGGTGGCGTGGGTCGCCGAGTACCTGGGCCACGAACTGGACTGGGACCTGAACCTGGTTCTGCAACAACCGGAAGTGCCGGCCCTGCAACTCAACGGCCAGTTCCGCCTGGGCTTCAACACCTGGCTCGGCCAACCCGAGCATGACGCCAACGACCTAATCCTGGCCCGGCATTACGCCGAACACGCCAACACCTCAAGGAATCCAGAGCATGGGTGAAATCAGTCGCGCCGCACTGTTCGGCAAACTCAACAGCGTGGCCTACAAGGCCATCGAAGCCGCCACCGTGTTCTGCAAGCTGCGGGGCAACCCGTACGTGGAACTGGCCCACTGGTTTCACCAGTTGCTGCAACTGCAGGACTCTGACCTGCACCGCATCATTCGACAGTTCAATGTCGAGCCGGCGCGTCTGGCCCGCGACCTGACCGAAGCCCTGGACCGCCTGCCCCGTGGCTCGACGTCGATCACTGACTTGTCGTCCCATGTGGAAGAAGCGGTCGAGCGTGGCTGGGTCTACGGCAGCCTGATGTTTGGTGAAAGCCAGGTACGCACCGGTTACCTGGTGCTGGGAATTCTCAAGACGCCGAGCCTGCGCCATGCGCTGTTGGGCTTGTCCGGTGAGTTCGACAAGATCAAGGCCGAAGCCCTGAGCGAACGCTTTGACGAATACGTCGGCGACTCGCCCGAAAATGCACTGAGTGCCAGCGACGGTTTCAATGCCGGTGCAGTACCGGGCGAAGCCAGCGGCGCCATGGCCCCGAGCGCGATGGGCAAGCAGGAAGCCCTCAAGCGCTTCACCGTCGACCTGACCGAACAGGCCCGTAGCGGCAAGCTCGACCCGATCGTCGGGCGTGACGAAGAGATCCGCCAACTGGTGGACATCCTCATGCGTCGCCGCCAGAACAACCCGATCCTTACCGGTGAAGCCGGCGTCGGCAAGACCGCCGTGGTCGAAGGCTTCGCCCTGCGCATCGTCGCCGGCGACGTACCACCCGCGCTGAAAGATGTGGAACTGCGCAGCCTCGATGTCGGCCTGCTGCAAGCCGGCGCGAGCATGAAAGGCGAGTTCGAACAACGCCTGCGCCAGGTCATCGAAGACGTCCAGGCTTCGCCGAAACCGATCATCCTGTTTATCGACGAAGCCCACACCCTGGTAGGTGCCGGTGGCGCCGCCGGGACCGGTGACGCGGCCAACCTGCTCAAGCCTGCCCTGGCCCGTGGCACCTTGCGTACAGTGGCCGCCACCACCTGGGCCGAGTACAAGAAGCACATCGAAAAAGACCCGGCCCTGACCCGCCGTTTCCAGGTGGTGCAAGTGGCCGAGCCGTCGGAAGACAAGGCGTTGCTGATGATGCGCGGCGTGGCTTCGACCATGGAAAAACACCATCAGGTGCAGATCCTCGACGAAGCGCTGGAAGCGTCAGTGAAGCTGTCCCACCGCTACATTCCGGCGCGTCAATTGCCGGACAAATCCGTGAGCCTGCTGGACACCGCCTGCGCCCGCGTCGCCATCAGCCTGCACGCGGTGCCGGCAGAAGTCGACGACAGCCGCCGCCGTATCGAGGCACTGGAAACCGAGCTGCAAATCATCGCCCGCGAGCACGCGATCGGCATCGCCATCGGTGCGCGCCAGACCAACAGCGAAGCGCTGCTGAGCGCCGAACGCGAGCGCCTGGCCACCCTGGAAAGGCGTTGGGCCGAAGAGAAAACCCTGGTGGATGAGTTGCTCGCCACCCGTGCGACGTTGCGCGAAAAATCCGGTGTCGTGGACAGCGGCGATGACCAATTGCGTGCCCAATTGGTAGACCTGCAACAACGCCTTAGCACCCTGCAAGGTGAAACTCCGCTGATCCTGCCGACCGTGGATTACCAGGCCGTGGCCTCGGTGGTCGCCGACTGGACCGGCATCCCGGTGGGCCGCATGGCCCGCAACGAACTGGAGACGGTGCTCAACCTCGACCAGCACCTGAAGAAACGCATCATCGGCCAGGACCATGCCTTGCAGATGATCGCCAAGCGCATCCAGACCTCCCGCGCCGGCCTCGACAACCCGAGCAAGCCGATTGGCGTGTTCATGCTCGCCGGCACCTCCGGCGTGGGCAAGACCGAAACCGCCCTGGCCCTGGCCGAAGCCATGTACGGCGGTGAGCAGAACGTGATCACCATCAACATGAGCGAGTTCCAGGAAGCCCACACCGTGTCCACCCTCAAGGGTGCGCCACCGGGCTACATCGGCTATGGCGAAGGTGGCGTGCTGACCGAAGCCGTGCGGCGCAAACCCTACAGCGTGGTGCTGCTGGACGAGGTGGAAAAAGCCCACCCGGACGTGCATGAAATCTTCTTCCAGGTGTTCGACAAAGGCGTGATGGAAGACGGCGAAGGCCGGGTGATCGACTTCAAGAACACCTTGATCCTGCTGACCACCAACGCCGGTACCGAGTTGATTTCCCAGGTCTGCAAAGACCCGGCGAACATCCCCGAGCCCGAGGAAATCGCCAAGGCCCTGCGCCAGCCGCTGCTGGAGATTTTCCCGCCGGCGCTGCTCGGCCGCCTGGTGACCATTCCGTACTACCCGCTCAGCGACGAGATGCTCAAGGCAATCACCCGCCTGCAACTCAACCGCATCAAGAAGCGTGTGGAGAACACCCACAAAGTCGCCTTCGATTACGACGACGACGTGGTCGACCTGATCGTGTCCCGCTGCACCGAAACCGAAAGCGGCGGGCGGATGATCGACACCATCCTCACCAACAGCCTGCTGCCGGACATGAGCCGCGAATTCCTCACCCGCATGCTCGAAGGCAAGGCGCTGGCGGGGGTGCGGATCAGCACGCGGGATAACGAATTGCACTACGACTTCAACGATTGACCTGACGGAATGCGATCAAAACTGTGGGAGC